>JAFTWI010000084.1 GCA_017465345.1 Oscillospiraceae bacterium | reverse complement strand
TTGTATAGAAAAGAAGCGGGTCAACGATTTTGTATGTATATTCACCGTTGCAGCGGATGGATACATCGATATCAAGGCCGATATTTGCATCTACAACACGGAAAGGAACAGGTGACGGTGTACCGTACTTGTTGCCTACGATTTCCTTTGTGTTGAAGTAGTAAACTCTTGTATCGGTTGATGCCTGACCGCCGTGAGCGATACGGTCACCGATGGAGGAAAGAGTTTCCTTGATGCTTGTGCCGAGGTCGCCTGCAAAGATAGAAGGCTCACCTGAGATATTGAATGTATATTCGCCGGGCTCTGCGCAGACGTCAAGAATCTTACCGTTTTCAACGATAATCATACACTGACCGTCAGCAACTGCGATACCACTGCCCTGAGTGATAACATTATCACTGCCCTTTGTATTTGAGGACTTACCGTTTACTCTTTTGGAAGCCTTCTGAACAAGCACATCGCTTGCCATTGCTTCACAATAAAAATATTCCTTCCACTGGTCAGCAAGTGTTCCGCCGACAGCGCTGATTGCAGCTTTAATAAGACCCATTTGAAACAACTCCTTATTATTTCATATTGAAGTACTACAGCAAAATGCTGGAGCACAACTTTATTATACAATATTTTAAACACAATTTCAATAGTTTTTTAACAAAATTATTTTACCAAAGCCATTCGTTGCTGCTTTCAGTCTGTAATTCAGTTTCAGCTGTGCTTTCCGACACGGTTTCTGACTCAGCTTCTTCGGGTACGCTTGTACCTGCTGTTTCCGTTGCAGAGGTTTCCGTTTCAGCAGTTTCAGACACCGAGGTCTCGGCATAAATACTTTCAACAGCGTCCGTTCCGTCCTCTGGAAGGATAACGATTGCCTGACGGTGCATCTGGTCATAACGGGTTTCGAACTTGTTGATATTGTAATCGATAATTCCCTTCATCGGGTCGTTCAGCGTAACAATATCGGCGTCCATATTGAAGCCTGCAAGTACGAAACAATGCTCGTTCAGATACCAGTCAAGCTGCTCGCCTGTTTCGTTATCGAACCATGTTTCATAATACTCAGGCTCAATCATTCCATCAGTTGCCCAGCAAAGCACGGGAGTCCCCGCTGCAAGGTAATCATATAGCACATCGGGGTGTGCACCTGAGATGTTTTTAACTGTGTAACCCCCACCATGCTCGGAAATATACTTATTTGCCGCCTTTTCAATTGCTCCCGAAAAACAGCCGTATCCCTTACCAAACGGGTCACCGATAAAATAGTTGAAGAAGCTGTCCTTGTAGGTCTTGCCGTCCTCATATTTAGCGTTACCCCAGCTTATGGGCAGGTAATTCAGTGCCATATCGGTTTTCTCCGCATCGAATCCGCAATGGCGGAGCAGAATTGTCAGGGCTGTAATCTCACATCCTACTGGCAACTCTGGAAGCTGGAGAATATTCTCCATATCAATATAAACGGAGTTGTCGTCGTAGTCCTTGCGCTGACGACTGGTGATAATTCTTCTGCCCGAGGAGTCGGTAAGCGGCGGTTCGGTAACAGGCGCTGTGGTTGTTTCCTCGGAAACAGTAGCAGCTTTTGTTGTTGCAGCGGTTGTTGCTGCAGTTTCGGGAACAGCTGTAGTTTCAGTTGCTTCGACGTAGTAATAGTCCGAAAGATTTACCTCTGCCGAGGTAGTTTCATCATCACCTGTAACAGCTATAATCACTACTGCAAGAAGCACTATAACGCACAGAGTCAGAACTGTAATTCTGACGATAAGCTCATTCATATCAGTCACCTGTTTTTTCAAATTTAACCCACGCAAAATCGAAGTTACTGCCCGGCATAAACACGAAGCTTACATTGTTTTTACCTGTCATTTCTGCAATTTCAAAGCTTCTCTCAGTGTACTTGTCGGCCTTTTCAAATTCGATTACCTGACTTCTCTGCACGCCGTCAGCACCTGTATTTCTGAACTGAATGGAATTGATATCGTTTGGTGTGCGTCCGCAGATTGTGACACGGGCTGTACCGCTGCCGAAATCCATATCATTAAAGCTGATAAGTACATTATTTCCGATTTTTTCGACGCAGCTTCCATTTACGGTATACTCGTCGCCGTAAATCTCGTCATTGTCAGCAGCACAAAGCTTTGCAAAAGCCTTTTCCTGTTCAACGAATTCAAAGCCGCCGAAAATACACTTGTCCACAAAAGAGAAGTAGATATTCTGCATATCCCTGATTGTTTCATCAAGTTCAAAATCAATCGGTGCAAAGTGTCCCCAGCCGTTGTTGTGAGGGAACATTGCTGTTGCGATAAGGGCACTTCCCTGCTCGTTAGGAATGCCAATCCACACCTCTACAGGTATTTCACGTTCGCAGTTATTACCGAGGTACAGACGTAATTTATCTGTGCCAACCTTGCCGAAATCAAGCGCTGTAAAGCCTGCATAAACAGGATTTGAGAAGCCGCCGAGAGCACCGTTTTCAATAATGTTGAGCGGCTCGCTGCTGTGGGAGAAGCGGCTTGCACTGATAAATCCGTAAGGACTTACAACTGCGTCACCAAGTCCCGAAACTGTGAACTTCAAGTCAGAAATAATCTGAGGGAGCACGCCTCCGTTTGAAGCATACACACGAAGAAATGCTGCACCGTCTCCCTTGGCTGTAGCGGTAATTTTTCCGTCAGAGATTTCATATTCCGCAATGTTGGACTCAACACCGTTCTCCTTTACAAGTTTACAGGTAATATCGCTGAAGCTTGCGTTTTCGGGGAAGATTTTCACCTGCGCTGTAAGAGTGATGTTATTTTCATCAAGCTCTGTTCTGTCACTGATAAGCTCAATTTTTCTTATTGGAATATCCTTTTCTGGAGCAGTGTATTCAACACACTGTACAGCAGATGTCCCGCTCATTTCAGCATTTTCCGCATAGAGTGTCAACTCGCAGGGCTCAAGTCCCTCAGAAGTAATCTTGACACGGATTTCTCCGGCTTCAAGACCAGCTCCGATTACAGCAAGGGCCTTACCGCTGAAAAGTTTTCTGTTTGAAGTTTTGTACTGCTCATAATCGGTTGAATCGCCGTTATCCATACCTACAAGGCGACCTGCTCCGTTTACTTCGACAGAAACACGGTTTCTTGCGTTTTCAACGGGGTTACCCTCGCTGTCGGATACACCGATTTCGATGAATGCAAGGTCTGCTCCGTCGGCAGAAAGTGTGGTTCTGTCAATATTTGCAGTAACCTTTACAGGGTCACCGAAGCTTCTGTGATAGTCTTCGGCAATCACATTGCCGTTTTCATCCATAGCCTTGACACGGATTTCTCCCTTTTCATAAGGAACAATCCAGTGCCCGTGAAGCTTATCACCGTTTGTATGGTCAATTTCCTGCACACCCAATGATTTGCCGTTGAGGAAAAGCTCAACCCGTGGCAGGCTTGAATAAGCGATAACGTCAATCTCCTGCCCCTCGTTGAAATCCCAGTAAGGAAGCAGGTGCACCATTTTCTTGTCAGACCACACGCTCTGATAGAAATAGTATATATCCTTAGGGAAACAGCAGGTATCTACCATTCCGAAATAGCTGTTCTTTGTATCGTAAGGAGTAGGCTCGCCTATGTAGTCGATACCCGTCCATACAAACTGTCCCAGACAGAATTTACGGTTTCTGTCCTGAATCCAAGCGTCCTCGGAGGGTCTGCCCCAGCCTACACAGCTGTTTGCCAGTGAGGAGCACTGTTTATCGTCATGTGAAAGCATAGGAACGTCTGCAGGGAAATGATATATTCCTCGGCTTCGTACTGCGGAAGAGGTTTCGCTGCCATAGATAACAGTATCGGGGTATTTGCCGTGGTGCAAATCATAGCAGCGTTCAGTATAATTGTAACCCGAAATTCCAAGCATTTTACCGATTTTCTGCGCGCCCTCCCACTCAATAAAGTTTGAGCCGATAGTTGGCTTTGCGTTTTCTCTCGGGTCATTCGCACGGACAGCCTTGACAAGTCTTTCCGCAATTTCGTAGCCGTGCTCAGAAGCGTGGGTATCGTAAATTTCGTTGCCGATACTCCACAGAATTACGCATGGAGCATTTCTGTCACGCTTTACCCAGCACTCAACATCATAGTCAGCGGTTTTCTTGAAGAAACGAGCGTTATCGTACTTTGTTTTTTCGAGTTCCCACATATCAAAACACTCACTGACAACAATCATACCAACTTTATTGCAGATTTCGATAAGCTGTCTTGACGGCATATTATGTGAGGTACGGATTGCATTTGCACCCATTTCCTTCATCAGCATAATCTGTCTCTCTGTTGCACCGTAGTTCACCGCTGAACCGAGGCACCCCAAATCATGGTGCAGGCAGACACCTTTTATTTTCATATATTTACCGTTGAGGAAAAATCCCTCGTTAGGGTCAAATTTTGTTTCACGAAAACCAATCGTGTCCGTTACCGAGTCACCGTCAATTTCGGTTTTCACAGTGTAAAGGTAAGGATTATCCAAATCCCAGAGAACAGGATTATCAACATTCAGCACGACTTCTTCTCCTGCAAATTCAGCCGAAGCCGCAATTTTTCCGTCCATATCAGTTACGCTACAGCGGATTTTTTCAGCATTGCCGATAATGTTCGGAGTAACGATAATTTTTCCGTCATTGTACGCTGAAATATAAACGCTTTTAATATATGTATCGGGAGTTGTAACATGCTCAACGTCGCGGAAAATTCCTGCACCCGAATACCATCTGCTGTTTGGTGAACGATAGTCAACCTGCACAGCAATCTCATTTTCGCCCTTGTGCACAAATTCCGATATATCAACATAAAAAGCGGTATATCCATTCGTGTGACGGAAAACCTCTTTTCCATTAACGAAAATATGGCTGTCCATATAAATGCCGTCAAAATACAGTCGGATACATTTACCGTTGGTTTCTTCTATCTCCAGCTTTCTTCTGTACCAACCCTGTCCATCAGCGTAGAGGTTATTTGTATCGTAAATCAGCCAGTCATGAGGCAGGTCAACAGCTTTCCAGCCTTTTTCCGCCATAGCCTTATCGTATCCTGAGTCCAACGGCAACAGTTTGAATTCCCAGCCGTCATTTATAAGAATATTACGGGAATTATGCACAAATTTCCGCTCCTTTCAACGCAATAATCTATATTATTATACCATATCAACGCATTGAATTTGTGTATATATTGTAAATTGCCATAAAAAAACAGCATCGGAATTTCCGATGCTGTAAAAATTAATCGTAAATTGTAATTATGATATCCTCTTCTATGGTTGCTACTGTATCAGTAAAGCCCTCAAACGGGTCTTCAAACGGCTCTGTTGCCAATGTTTCAGGCTTAGGCAGATTTTTTGCAACATAAACAGTGAGGATTTCACCTGCTTCTGCATCAATCTTCTCACCAGGCTCCTTGCTTGTTTTTGCAACATAGCCTTCCAGCGTGTCCTCCGTTTCAAGCTCAGCCTCTTCGTACTTAATACCGAGGGAGTTAAGCTTATCAAAGTAGGACTTCTTATCCATTGTAAGGTAATCAGGAATTTCAATATACTTTGGACCAAGGCTTACCTTAACAAGGATTTCTGAGTTTTCCTTATAAGTTTCGTTAGCAGGGATTGACTGGTAGAAAATCGTACCCTTGGCGAACTCATCATTATATTCAAACTCAGCTGTAAATACAAGGTTATAGGAATCAGACTTGCTGACAATCTCATAATTCTTGCCGCTGAGGTCATTCATTACATACACAATTCCGTTATCTGCACTGCTTGTTGTCGTCATAACAGCCTCTGTAACGGGAGCGAGAGTTTCAAGCGGTGTTGTTTCGGAAACGGAGCCTTCACTCATCTGAGAGAAAGTGGATAAGCCCGGATTTTTCTTAACCTCGCCGCTGTTATCGTCAAGTGCAATGATAAGCATAACAAGACCGAACATACCTATACAGAGAATTACCACCATAATCATAATGAAAAGTCCATGTCTGCTGACAGGCTTATTCTTATTGGAGTTAGAACTACGGTTAGGATTCTGCTTTGGAATTGTTATAGTCTGTGTACTTGAAGAAGAAAGTCTCTTGGAATTGTAATCAGGCTGTTCAAAAAGCTGTGTAACAAGCTCAGTGATAGTCTGAATACGCATTTCTCCATTCATATCAAGACCGTTCATAATAACCTTGGAGACATTTCTCGGGATATTATGGTTAAGTTCTGCAGGCTCCACAAGGTCGTCGTTGGAAATTCGGCTTGTAGCGTCTGTAGGAACAACGCCTGTAAGTATACGGTAGAGCAATGCTGAAATTCCGTAGACATCAGTCCATGTACCCTGCCAGTTGTTAGGATTATACTGTTCAGGAGCAGCATAACCGTTATAAATCTCAGAAGCAAGCTCAGTATTTGCTGTTCTTGCGTCGGAAATACAAAAGCCTATAAGCTTCAACTCGCCCTTATCGGTAATAATGATATTTTCGGGAGAGATACCTCTGTGCACAAGACCTGCATTATGAACAAGCGAAAGCGTTGTAAAAATCGGAGGGAACAGCTTCTTGACCTCTTCCCACTCCAGCTCTCCTGCGTTCATTTTCAAGTACTCACCAATAGTCATGCCTTCAAGGTAACCAAACACAACATAAGCAGTGTTATTATCCCCGAACATATCAATAGCAGCATTGATATGATTAAGAGTACGCATTTTTGAAAGTACCTTGTTAAGCTCCACAAATTCGGAGAGGAAGGTTTTATACTGCGGCATATAATTTGGATTGACTGTAATTACGCTGCTGCCCTTTTCACGTGAACAGAGCGTATCAGGCATATATTCCTTCACAGTAACCTTTGTTTCGGTAATTGTATCAAAAGCAATATACTCAGCACTTTCGCCGTTATAGGACTTCAGCTTTCCTATAATGTATCTGTCATTAAGAGTAACTCCGGGAGCAAGATAAGACGGGAGGTGAGGTGCGCCTACATGATATCCGCACTCGGGACATATTTCCATTCCTTCTTCAAGCGGATTCATACATCCGTAACACAAATTCAAGCGTTCCAATTTCCCTGCCTCCTTTCAATTCGGCTTTTCTCTGAAAGTAATGATAACAGCTAAGCATACAAAAGTCAATCAATTTCAATAAATTTTATTTAATTTGTATTAACTTTGTAATAATTATTACAAAGCATCAATACTCAATTAACCTTTAAATTATATCAAAAAACCATATCAACGTCAAGCATTGGCTTAAAAATACGTTATTTTAAACGGATTTCCCCCATTTAAAGCACATCAAATTCGCCTTTTTCACACAAAAAACGATGAAATCAGCAACACAAGCGGCATTGTAACCGCTGAAACTATTGTTGAAACAGCAAATATTTCAGAAGCATAGACAGCATTTTTGCTGTATCTTGTGGCAAACATTATAGTTGAAGTTGCTGTAGGACAGGCTGCTGAAATAAGGATTGTATTTTTTACGACAGGGTCAGCGCCAAAGGGCAGCATCACAAGCATAAGAAGTAAGGGTCCTGCGATAAGTTTCAGAAATCCTGTCAGGTATATTCCTGACTTTTTCAGTGCTTTTTTCAGGTTTGAACGTGCAATCGTCATACCCGAAATCAGCATTGCAAGTGGCGTATTAAGTGACGCTATATAGTTCAGCGGCTGCATAACAACATCGGGCAGACGGATTTGCAGGAAAAAGAAAATGAGTCCCACAAAGGTTGCAATTACAGCAGGTGCTTTCAGCGCATTTACTGCTGATTTAAAATTCATATGCTCAGTCATTGTCATTATTCCGTGTGTCCAGGAAAGGAGGTTGAACATTGCAATGTAAGCAGTCAGATAGAAGATACCGTCCGTGCCGTAAACAGCCTGAATAAGCGGTATTCCGAGAAACGCACAGTTTGAATAAGCTACGGCAAAACGTTCAACACCTGCGTCTTCTCCCCTGCGTTTCCCGCAAAAAATCATTCCCAGAGCAATCAATATGACGTGTGCAAAGAATGAAAAGAGAAACGCCATAAGCAGTCCCTTGATAAGCTTTGGCTCCAACTCCTTCTGAAAGGACGTGAAAATCAGCACGGGACACACTGCACTCAGTACGAAATTAGAAAGCTGGTTACAGCCTCGTTTGGTGAAGCTTCCCTTTTTATAAAGGAAAAAGCCGAACATAATCAGAATAAACATTATCACAATCTGATACAAAATGGTAATTGCGGAATTCATTTCCGTTACCTCCATAAAACAATGTAACGCCCGAAAAATCGGGCGTTCTGACATTATATAACTTTACTGAGGAAGTTTTTGAGTCGCTCGCTTTTCGGATTGCCGAAAAATTCGTCGGGAGCATTTTCTTCGAGGATATTTCCGTTATCCATAAATATGATACGGCTTGCAACTTCCTTGGCAAATGCCATTTCATGGGTTACAACAACCATTGTCATATTCTCCTCAGCAAGCTCTCTCATTACGTTAAGCACCTCGCCAACCATTTCGGGGTCAAGTGCAGAAGTCGGCTCGTCAAAAAGCATAACCTCGGGCTTCATACACAGAGCACGGACAATAGCGATTCGCTGCTTCTGACCGCCTGAAAGCTGGTTCGGATAAGCGTCTGCACGGTTTGCAAGGCCTACTCTTTCAAGCAGCTCCATAGCAGTTGCTTCAGCTTCTTCCTTGGTTTTGCCCTGAAGCTTCATTGGTGCAAGGGTAAGGTTTTTCATAACTGTCATATGTGGGAAAAGATTGAACTGCTGGAAAACCATACCCATTTTCTGACGGTGCATATTGATGTCGGTTTTTGGGTCGGTGATATCTACGCCGTCAAAATGGATTGTACCCTCGGTTGGTTCTTCAAGCAGGTTAAGACAGCGGAGAAACGTACTTTTGCCTGATCCTGACGGGCCTACAACAAACACAACCTCGCCGTTATGGATATCAACTGAAACGCCGTTGAGAGCGTGATTTTCCATGCCGTCAAACTTTTTCTTCAAGTCCTTGACGGAGATAAGAACGTTATCAGTGGTCACTGTTTCTCAGCCTCCTTTCCAGCTTTCCTACGAGGAATTCGAGGAATACTACAACTGTCAGATAGATGATTGCAACCGCAAGCAGCGGCATCATAGCGTCATAGGTACGGCTTCTGATGATATCGCCGCCCTTTGTAAGGTCCTCCATAGCGATATAGCCTGATACGGAAGTTTCCTTCAGCAATACAATAAGCTCATTGCCAAGCGCTGGAAGTACATTCTTGAACGCCTGCGGAATGATAATGTAAATCATTGTCTGAGCGTAATTGAAACCAAGGCTGCGTCCTGCTTCAAACTGTCCCTTATCGATAGACATAATACCGCTTCGAACAATTTCTGCAACGTAAGCGCCTGAGTTGATACCGAAGGCGATTACTGCGACAATCATTTTATTGATATTTACAGAAGCGAAAATTCCGTAATAAATAATGAGAAGCTGAACAACAACAGGTGTACCTCTTATTACCGTAAGGTACACACGGCAGATAAAGTTTGCGATTTTCAGCTTGCCTGTTTTATCGTGAGTTGAGCGTATAATTGCCACGAGGAAGCCGATTACGATACCAACCAGCACCGCAAGCACTGTTATCTGTATTGTAACCCACAAACCGTTGGTTATATACTGCCAGCGGTCATCTTTTATAAAATTGCTGTAAAATCTGTCCGCCAATTCTTTGAACCATTCCGTCATCTGAACAACCCTTTCCGATTATTTTTGTATCCTCAACTGAAAACAGCGTGCAGGACGGCTGCCCTGCACACCGAAATGTAAACTTTTAGCCAAATAAGCTTCGCTTGTTTGGTTTTTATTCGGCTTTAATGTACTTGCCGATGATTTCTTCAAGCTTGCCTGATTCTTCAAGCTTTGCAAGAGAAGCGTTAATCTGGTCGAGAAGCTCTGTATTGTCCTTCGCAACAGCGATTGCATATTCTTCAATAGTATATGCTTCATCAAGAATTGCAAGACCTTCGTTCTGTGTAACGAATACCTTTGCAGGCTCACGATCGATGATTACAGCGTCAATCTTATCCTGATTGAGGGACTGTACAGCTTCAAAGCCCTTGTTGAAACGTTCAACTGTTGCGTCAGCGATATCACCTGCAAAGATGTCGCCTGTTGTACCGAGCTGAACACCAATCTTTTTGCCAACGAGGTCAGCAGGAGAAGCGATTTCAGAGCCTTCCTTAACGATAACAACCTGAGCAGCTGTTGTGTAAGGTGTGGAGAAATTTACGTTCTTGAGTCTGTCTTCATCAATTGTCATACCTGCAACACCCATATCAGCCTTGCCTGACTGAACAGCAGCGATAATGGAATCGAAAGCCATATCTTCAATTACGAGTTCAAGACCGAGGTCGTCAGCGATTGCCTGCGCAATTTCAGCGTCGATACCTACAATCTGGTCGCCCTCGCGATATTCATATGGAGGGAATTCAGCGTTTGTTGCCATAACGAGTGTTGTTTTTTCCTTTTCAGCGCATCCAGCAAATGCAAGCACCATTGCGGAAGCGATTGCTGCACAGATAATTTTTGAAATCTTCATATTCATAATCTCCTTTAAAATAATACAATACATTGAATTATACATTATAATTGCAAACTTTTCAAGTGGTTAACGATATATTTAACGTATTTTCAACAATTTAGGTATATCACTTGAGGTTATACATTGTTTATTTACAAAATCACACTACTTAATTTATACAATTGTTTTCCATTTAATGTATAATCAAATTTGTGTTTGCGCATGACAGCTTTTGTCGAAAAAGAGGAAATGGTGCAAAGTTTTGTAAATATACACCGAAAACTTACTGAGAATTTTTGTCAAATGCTCTTGATTTTCAAAAATAAATATGGTAAAATATGGAACATAAAATACAGGAGGTAATCAATTATGGCAACAACAACTAAAATTCTTATATGCGGAAGCTCCGATGACTACAGTGAAGGATTTTTCAAAACCTTGGAAATATCGGGAATTAAATTCAGCAAATGTATCCCTGACGGCAACGCTGCGGCAGCTGCAATTGCGGAATACAAGCCTGATATCGTCCTTTGTGATGCACTTATGACAGGCTTTGACGCTGCGGCATTAATTGAAATGGTTAACTCTGAATTTGATAATAAGCCGTTTTTTATTGCTGCTTCACCTTACAAAAATGCTTTCCTTGAACAGCAGATAATGTCTTTTTCAAATGCATATTTCATTCTCAAGCCATTTGACGCTGATTCATTTATCAAAATAGTCAAAAGAATTTCCGCACTTCCAATAAATGACTTGAACACTACTGATGATGACACAAGACTGGAAATGATTGTCACAGATATCATTCATCAGATTGGTATCCCTGCACATATCAAAGGATATCACTATCTCCGTGAAGCGATTATTCTTTCACTTAACAATGACGAAATGCTTGAAAGCGTTACAAAACAGCTTTATCCTACTGTTGCAAAGAATTTTGAAACAACAGCCTCCCGTGTTGAAAGAGCTATTCGTCACGCTATTGAAACGGCATGGGACAGAGGCGATGTGGACGTGCTTAACGGAATGTTCGGCTACACAATCAGCGTTGGAAAAGGAAAACCTACAAACTCTGAATTTATTGCACTTATTACAGACAATCTCCGCCTCCGTTTCAGAATTGGTTCCAAAAAAGAAAAAGTACATTATTAATAAAAAGGTATGGGTCAAACCATACCTTTTTCCAATTCACTTATGTAGTCCTTATCAATCAGAATATACTCGCAGCCGTACTTGCGGCACATTTCAAGATTATGGATATTTTCTCTGACAAGCTGTTCCATATTCAGATAGCTGTCATCAAGACGCTGTTCAATATCATTTGCGTGGCTACTGATACTGCTGAAGCTGTTACGAATATATTTTTCTGTCATTATCAGACAGCGATAGGTAATATGTTGAAGATAATCATCGGTAAAATCTTTTTTCCAGTCAAATGGGATATAACACCCTTCAACAATCAGATTCTGGTTATTTTCAATAGCTGTTTTCACCATTTCACGGACAACGCTCCAAAGATACGGAACGAGTTCTTCATCATCATCGCAAGGTGTAAGTGCGGTCTGTCCGCTTCGGATAAGACCCATTTTAAGATGGTCAATTGAAAGATATGGATAATGATACTTCTCCAGCAGACGCTGTGCAAGAAGCGTTTTTCCTGTATGAGTTGCACCTGAAATAATGATAATCATATCTCCACCTCCGAACAGCTATAATTATAGCACGCGCATCCCTGCATTTCAACCGTTAAATTTTAAAATCTGCTTGACAAATAAGTGAAAATGTTATATAATTATTTAGCAAATATTAGTTGTGCCGCTGTGGTGGAATAGGCAGACACAAGGGACTTAAAATCCCTCGGTAGCGATACCGTACCGGTTCAAGTCCGGTCAGCGGCACCAAAATCACCTCAAATCCTTTTAAAATCAGGGTTTGAGGTGTTTTTTATTCCCCTGTTTCACCCATGATTTTATCACTTGAACTATCCATTTTCAAGCCAAACGGCACAAAAACGACACAAAGAAGATATTTTACGATACATCACGATACAACAAATTACACAACACCAAGAATTTTTTCCATAGTTTCCGCAGACATAATTTTTGATGAATAATCAAGATGGCTGTAGGTATTTGCTGTTGTGTTGAAGCTTGAATGTCCTAACCATTCCTGAATCTGCTTCATCTGGACTCCGTTTTTAAGCAAAAGCGACGCAC
>JAFTWI010000083.1 GCA_017465345.1 Oscillospiraceae bacterium | reverse complement strand
TATCGGCGACAGCATAACCTGTGGCTTTGGTATTGAAGGTAAGTCTGCTGACGAGCATTTTCAGACAGCTACAGAAAATCCGTACATAAACTACGCTTCCAAGGCGGCACGAAGCTTTGGTGCGGAATATAATCTTATTTCCTGGACCAGTATCGGTGTTTACTCCAGCGACACAAAAACCGATGAAATAAATAACAGCTGGGTTATGCCTATGCTGTACGATTACACCGACATTGGCATCGAAGAACATATCGGTATTACCGAACATATCAAGTGGGATTTCGGCAGCTTTGTTCCCGAGGTCATTGTTGTAAATCTCGGTACAAATGATAAAAGCTACACAAAGGATATCCACGAGCGTATTGAAGGCTTTAAGGCTGCTTACGGTGAATTCGTAAAGAAAATCCGTGCTGCAAATCCGAATTCCCAAATAATCTGTGCACTGGGAATGATGGGCGCGGAGTTGTACCCTGCAATTGAGAAAGTGGTACAGAATCTGGGCGACAGTAAGATTTACGCACTTGAATTCGATGTTCAGCGTGAAGAGGACGGAATCGGCTGTGAAAATCACCCGAATTATGTCACCCACAACAAGGCTGCGATAAAGCTTTCGGAAAAGATTTTCGAAATAACAGGCTGGGAATGTGACTATTCCGTATTCAACGTTTAAATTATACACATCTTTCGTTATCATTTCACGCAATTTACACATTACAGCTTTACAATATAGCCGTAATCACAAAACTGATTGCTTAACATAGAAAGGCGGTATTGTTATGTACGATGAAAACAATAACAATAATTATACTTATGAAGCAAATTATACTCCCACTGAACCTGAAAAGCCAAAGAACAGCGGCGGCAAAAAGGCAGGCAAAATTTTTGCGCTGATACTTGCGGTAACTCTTATAGGCGGTGCTTCAGGTTTTGGAGGTGCACTTCTTGCTGACTCAATGAATTCCGACAAAGTTTCTGTTTCAGATGACGCTGACGAGGATAATGAAAAAAAGGAAACCATCAGCACGGTTACTGCTGCTCCTCAGAATTCCACAAACGATGATGCAACTCTTGGTAATCTGCTTAATGTTGCTCCCGCAAACGGTGACGCACTTACCACTGAACAGATTATTCACAATGCAACACCTTCCGTCGCCCTAATTACTTCTGAATTCAAGGACGCTCAGGGCAGCGGTACAGGCACAGGTATTGTTCTTTCCGCTGACGGATACATTATCACAAACTGTCACGTAATCGAGACTTCTTATCAGACATATCAGAGCACAGGTGATATGAACCCATTTGAAAATCCGTTCAGCTTTTTCGGTGGAGGTTATGAAGCTGTAACACAGACTGCTCAGGCTGACAAGGTTACTGTCACAATGTCTGACGGCTCTGAGCATGAGGCTGAAATCATCGGCAGCGACGAAAGCACAGACCTTGCACTGCTGAAAATTGATGTTGATGGACTTATTCCTGCTGTTCTTGGAAACAGCGATGACCTTAATCTCGGTGAAACAGCTGTAACTCTCGGATATCCGCTTGGTCTTGGACTTTCTGCCTCAGAGGGTATCGTTTCGGGACTTGAAAAGGAGCTTACCACTGAGCTTTCCAGCGGCGGTACTGCTACAATGACACTTATCCAGACAGACGCTTCCATTAACCCTGGTAACTCGGGCGGTCCGCTTCTTAACAAAAGAGGCGAAGTAATTGGTATTACATCTTCCAAGCTTGTTGACAGCACTGTTGAGGGCATCGGCTTTGCTATTCCGATTACAGACGCTATGCCTATCCTTGAAGACCTTATGAACAAGGGTTACGTTTCAACACCCAAAATCGGTATTACAGGCAGCGATATTACTCCTGCTGTAAAACGTTATTACAATCTCCCTGTTGATGCAGGCGTGCTTGTTGTATCCGTTGAAGCAGGCTCCTGCGCAGATGTTGCAGGCATTGCAGAAGGCGATGTTATCGTAGCGGCTGACGGCAAGGAAATCAGTGATATGAACGGACTTGTTGCTGCAAAGAACAAGCACAAGCCGGGTGAAACAATGACAGTTACCCTTGCAAGAAGCGACGGAAATATTGATGTTGAAATTGTTCTTGACGAAACGCCTAACGAGGCAGCAGATGAATAATTACAACTAATATAGAAAACAGCCCGTGAAAATCACGGGCTGTTTTCAGCTTTGTTCAAAGCTTCAACTATTATGTATATGTATTTATTGCCGAGCTTGTTTTTGGGACTTATACAAAGAATATCATATATATCCGTGGTCAAGTCGAACTTCTCCTCATCAATTTTTAGCTCACAACAAGGTGTGCCATCTAAAAAATCAATGTATTTGCAGATAATTATCATACGCTTATCAAAAATTTCTTTCAGTAATTCAAGAGTTGTATCATAATTGAACCTCTCGGTTTCTGCATAGCTTACCATAACACTACCCTCGCGTGCCATTTCTTCAACATAATATTTGTTACAACTCGGTTTTTCACTGCAATTAGGATTAAGCCAAAGAGTTTCGATAACTATTCCTTTTTGGGAATGATTTCGCCGAAGCCATATTTCATTGACTTCATCAACAGATTTTTCTAAAATTATCTCACTGCTTATATAGCGCTTATAATAACAAATTCCGTCTTTGAAGTCCACAACTGAATATCGTATGCCGTTTATGTCACAAGCTGCCGACTGAAAATAATAATCGTCCTTGTCGCCCTTTGGAATACGCATAAGCGGAGTAATTTTAGCAATATCATCTGTATCAAAAAGTTCATAATCATTGGTATACGATTTGGCACGGTATGTACTGCCCTTATATACAACAAATTCGTCAAAATATTTGTTATCCATAACGTACCTCCTGATTTTTAATGATTATATCACCATTTTATTCCAAAGTCAACACGAGTGCTACCTTGACATATATTTTCAGAATACCAAAAAATATTTTTCAAAAAAATTTTCAAAAACGCTTGACAAAGCATTTTGACTGTGATATAATATAAAAGCACTCTTGATGAGGGCAAAATAAAATATCGCGGAGTGGAGCAGCTCGGTAGCTCGTCGGGCTCATAACCCGAAGGTCGTTGGTTCAAATCCAGCCTCCGCAACCAAGTAGGTAAGCCGTTTAACGTAAGTTAAGCGGCTTATTTTTTTGTTATGCATAACATATGCATAACACTTATGCTTTTTAAACGGCTATACTAATTGACTTGTTATAGCGTCAATCTCAGCCTTTTTTACAGTCAGGTCTATATGTGCATAGGTGTTGGCTGTAATTGCGAAATCGGCGTGCCCTGCGTATTCCTGCACCTGTTTCATATTAAAATTACTGTTTACTAATAAAGATATACAACTGTGTCTTAAATCGTGAAAACGTATCTGTCGCATATCGTGTGCATCAAGCAAGTCTCTAAATTTGTGTGTTACATAGTCAGCCTTTATACGCTCACCTATCATATTAACACAAACATAATCAATGTAGTCATTTGTAATTCTTGCTCTCTCCAACTGCTGCTTTCTGACATCTTTTAGATAATTCCTTACATATTCATTCATTAAAAATGTTCTGTTACTTGTATCACTTTTTAGCGTATCGCTTGCAACATCTGTTACTTTACCGTCAACTACTCCTCTTACAATTTTGTTACACACAGTCAATGTATCATTCTCAAAATCAATAGCACTCCACCTCAACCCTAACACTTCGCTTCTGCGAAGTCCAAATACAATAGCCAAAAATACAGGCAACTCAATGCTGGTACCCTTAGATACAGCTAATAGTTTCTGCAATTCAGCCTTATTATAGAAATCGTGTTTAGGCTTGACTCTCTTAGGCTTTTCAACTAAATCAGCAGGATTACTACGAATAATACCGTTCTTGACAGCATCCTGCAAAGCGGTTCTTATTACAGCAAGGTGCTTTATGACTGTGTTAGGGCTTAAACCGTCCGCTATCTTATCAGCACAATACTTTTCAAGATGCATCGGCTTAACGTCCCGTATATTCAGACGTGTACTTTTAAAGTATGGGAATATGTACTTGTTCAACATATGCTTGTAACCGTCATATGTTGTAATCTGTACTCTTGCCTTGTCACGCTCTACCCAATCTGCTACATAGTCACACAGCAACATATTACCATTATCCAATGATAAACCTTCAAGTCCTGCAATATACTCCCTTGCAAATGCCTCTGCTTTACGCTTGTTGCCCTTTTGAGCCTTATACCCTGTGGATTTGCTGTGTTGCTTTAATTTGCCGTTCTTGTCTGGAATCCGATAATAAATACGATAAATGCCATGACACTCGTTAATACTGTAGCTAATCATTCGGTGTTACTCCTTTCATTATAACACCCATTGTGAATGTTATTAATTATATCATTGTTGCCTATAGTTGTAAAGGCCTTATTGACTACCATACGGATTATCTCTGATTTTAAGATATAACGTACCCTACAAGATTCTCCAAGTTTGAAATATGGTATTACACCAGTATTAAGCAGTTTGTCGGCTGTGCTTCGACCAATATGTAGCATTTCCATCATTTGCTTGATTGTTACAACGTCAGGATAATCTGCAAATAGTGGTTTATTTGTACCCATGAATGAATTATTCATAATTCATCCTCCTTTATATAATGATACAGCACAAATAATGTGCTGCTCACTACCCAATCAACACATCAGGTTAGCACATCAATTTTATTTTTAGCCTGTCAAAGCATTTATTTACACATTGTCCGCATTTTTACCTGTTTTTCCACGTATTATCGCGCTACAATACACTTATTACTATATTTTGAGGTGATATAAACTAATATAACCTTTATATTAGTTTATAATTTAATTAAATAAAAGTAAGGAGTGACTACTGTGAGCGTATTATCCCTATTTCCTTGTAGCAACAGTATTGAGGACGGTTTTGAATTGGCTGGTTATGACATAAATTCAAAATTGAATAATGCCATAGGTATTATTGGTAAATCAAATCGCAAACTCGTCAAGTTTGTAAAACAAATGACACCCTTGTTTTTTGTAGGCATAAATGACCCAAATAAATATGTCTACATTGATGGCTATGACGTTTATGCTTTTATTACTACTTCGGCCAAATACCATTGCTCGCGTAATATTGCGTGGACCATCGGCATAAAATCTAATACAACTGCCAGTTTCCACTTTGAGTTACCGGTACCCTCTACTAATGACAATGATATTGATAATGATACTGCTTTAGCTCTCTCTGTAGCATGTGCCGTTGCAAAAAACGTTGACCACAGAGCTGTTTACTCCAATTATGATATATTTGATGTTTTTTCGAAGTTTAAAGGATAAGTCACGATATGAATATGGTAATTTAGTTATATATGCAAGTTTCCGTAAAATATTGAATAATATACTATATTTATACGCGCATTTTTAAAGCAATTTTTAGTCCATTTTATTAGTTGTAATAAAATAAGGGTACGAGGATTTTAAGTCTCGTACCCTTATTACTATTGTATAACATATCAAGATTCGTTGTCTGTGTAGTTCATACCGTTGTTTTTTATAAGCTTATCCAGTGTCGGTCGTGATACGCCTAACAGATTAGCAAACTCCCTCTTACAGATTTTCCGTGACAGATAAGCCTGATACAACTCCTCAAACTTGTCCGACGTAAACGGCTTGCGTCCCTTGTACACACCATTCCTCTTTGCAATAGCAATCCCCTCACGCTGACGTTCAAGCAGATTGGTACGTTCAAATTCGTTAATTGCACCTATCATAGTTATCATAAGCGTTCCTGTTGGTGTAGACGTATCAACACATTCTTTGTTACTTACAAGATGTATACCTTTTGATTTCAGCAGTTCAACAATGCTTAATAAATCTTTTGTACTTCTCGCAAGTCTCGAAAAATCATGCACATATATTGTATCACCCTCACGAGCAAATTCAAGCATCTGCTGAAGCTGTGGTCTGTTGATGTCCTTGCCTGATACCTTTTCAGTAAACCACTTTTCTATATCATATTTCTCTAATGCCTCAACCTGTCTTGCTTCGTTCTGCTCAACTGTTGAAACTCTTACATAAGCTATTTTCATTTTATCATCTCCGTAAAGATAGGGTGTACCCTATTTTAAATATCAATCTTCCGCTGAATAATGCAAAAATAGAATTGTTTTTTGAATTGTTTTACGTTATGTAAACAGGGTCAAGAGTCTATTTTTACATTTTAATATGTTTTACCTCATTTCCAAATAATGCACCTTATCATTTATCACTTTCGATTGTCTGCACATCGCTTGTATTTCGTCCATACCGTTATTGTTAGATACAGAGGCAAAAATTCCATAAAAAGTAATATTATATATAGTGCTGTTAGCTGCATAATATCTATTCGGATGTTCTGCAAAACCAAAAGCGCAGACTGTATATGGTATTTCGTCAAGTACAGCCTTCTGGCAATACATGAAGGACTTGTTAATATTAAAACGACTGCCAAAATTATGTTTATCTAAGGTAAGCCTATTATATATGTCGTCCACAAAATTCTCCATATATTCACTATTATCGGAGTACAAGGAATTTGTAAGACATAGGCATTCGTAATTGTATGTACCGTACTCTTTCTTTTGTATTGTACTCTCTGAGTTTGCTGCATTATTTAATATTATTGGTGCATCTATATGTGTATGCTGTGATACACCTACAAGTTCAGAATAGTTACCGGTTGGCGTAAATACCAATGTTTCTCCGCGTTCACAACTCCATGTGCCATAATAAGCCTCCGCTATTTTGGTTAATACTTCCGCATAGCTTTTACCTAATACATCTGCCGTTGCTATTCTTTTGCAATAACTCGGTAAACCATACACGTGAGAATAAGAGTACGTGGAGTAATAATAACTCTTATGCTGTAAAATTTTGATTTATCGCAGTTCAGGTATACCCGTATTCCATCATCATATAAATTCAGATAAGTATAATTATCCCCAACATAATATTTTTCATTGCTGTCAAGGTAATTATTTATATAGCAAAATCTTTTCCTTAATCTTTTATATTCCTTCTTGTATATGCAGGAATACATAAGTTCAAATGTATGTATCCCAAAACCATCTTTAGTTATTTTGTGTTTTTCAGATAACATAAACTCACCTCTCGATTATTGATTTACCTATATGTTATCATCTTAATTTATTTTTCTCATCTCTGCTCATCTTTATCGATTTGTTCCGAAGATATGAAACATTAAATTAATCAATCTCATTTCTTCAAAACGCTCATTGCCGAATGGTCGGTGTCCTCACAGCTTTATGTCTGCACAGCTATAAATCACGGCTGCACAGACATAATCACCACTTAAAATTTTAACCTTACAGGCTACAAAATAAAAAATATATAATGAAAATTTACTGAGATTTACCTGATGCAAATTCAATCAGATTTCTGAAGCTATATAAAAATTTTATTCCTGTCCGATTTGGAATTGCAACTGGGTTTAAATTCATTTTATTCAACAAGTTAAGTAAGGTTTTCAAGCGTTCTCGTTTTAGCACCTGACTTTGCATAAGAATTTCAGCTCTTCTCATAAAGTCGGTTGCTTTTACCATATCGCATAAATTGATTTTATCCTCATCGTTGATTTTCATTTCTTCGATGTTGATATTGACGATATCCTTAGAATAATAGTCTCCTTTTGGATATAGCTTATCAATAATTTTCAGCATTAGTTCACCAGCATTTTCTGCATAGCATTTTATTGCTTCATTTATGCTGATATTATGATCACCATAGAATTTCTTCGTAAACTCATTGATATGCATTCTATGGAAAACAGCTTCTATCCTCAATGTATCGCCCCATAAATCAGTTGATGCTTTTTTATTACGTGCATATCTGTAATTTCTGTCACTGAATTCCAGCTCAGATTTACCGTTAATCCACGCAACCGAATGCCTGATATCCTTATCATTAACCAAGCTATAATGTACGCTCTTTTGGCTGTAAACAGCATTATGAGCAAGCTGTAAATATTGCTCTGTAATCTCGCCGTTTTCAAAGCAATAATCCGCACACAGTCCAATGCGTGTAACATAAAAATAGTTTATATTCATTTTCAACTGCTTAACACAGCTATTTATATGATTCATGAGCCGTTCCGCACTCTGATTGCTATAAATATATGGCTCATAATTGATTGGTGCATTATTGATAAGGCTTTGCGGATAAACTGTAATTCTAAAAAAATAGCCGTACTTATCACGGCTCAATATCGGTGTTATTCCGCATATCCCTTCTTTACTGAAATAAGATGATATTATCGTGTTATTTGTGCATAGATGTGGAATCTTAGATTTAATCAGAATTGATTTTATCATTCTATATTTTTCCTCAGAAATTTTTGCAGAAATAACAATGTTTGATATTCCAATATTGCTGTGTGTAAAAAACATAAAAATCCTCCTTGTTTAATTCGGGTATCGCTGTGTTGAGCGATACCCGATTTTTCATTTACTGTTATTGAGTATCTTTCTATCAATAGATTTTTCTCTTGAAAAATCACCTTTTGGTATCTTTCCAAGCTCTGCGTTATTGCCCGCAGAAACAACGCTTGACACGAAATTCATTGGGTTGATTTTAAGGTCGATATGGTCGATGTATACAGTAACTCGCTCAACGTACAGATTGATAAGCTGACGTGTTTCGGCAAGTCTGCCCGACTGGAACATAACCTTCGCTTTTCTGAAAGCACTGTCAATTTCACTGTCGGCAATATGTACCGTTTGCATCTTTTCCTTCAGCTCTTCTACCTGCTCTATAAGATTAGCACGCTCGCTTTCTACCTTACCCAAAGCTGTAACAAGGCTTGCATTGCCTGTTTCGGCAATAACATTCGTAAGGTTTTCAATCCTGTTTGTAAGTTTGGTAACCTCTCTGTTCAAGCGATGCTGCTCATCAAGCATATCTGTAGAGTTCCTGATAATGAAATCATTGTATCCCTCTATTATGCTTGGGATATACTTTTCGTCGAATATAATGTCAGACAACACGTTCAGGACAAAGCGTTCGAGATAGTGCTTGTTGACCTCTTTGTTTTTGCATACTACCGTTGTTTTAGCCGTGCGATTATTGCAACGATATGTAACCATAGTAGTTTTGCTTCTGCCGCACCTGTGACGGTTTCCGCAATATACGGCACCACATTCTCCGCAATATACCTTACCTGTGAGCAGGTATACTTCTTTTGCCTTTGCAGTAGATGATTTATTGGAGCGCTTATTAAGTATTTCCTGCACCTTCTGAAAGGCTTCCTTGCTTATGATAGCAGGTACGCCGTTCTCGATATGAATAATGTCTTCGTCAGATTTGCTCCTATGATTGTTGCGGGTTGTTCCGATTTTTGACTCGGCACGATTATATGTGTAAGTACCACAGTATTTTTCGTTGCGCAGTATATCATAAAGCGAGTTCTTGCCAAAGGCTTTCCCCCGCTTTGTTTTCATACCACGCTCATTAAGCTCCTTGATTATATAAGTATAGCCCTTGCCATCAAGTACACTTTGAAAGATGAACTTGACAGCAAGGGCTTCTTCTTTATCTATTTCGAGCCTCTTTGTATTGGGGTTTACGATGTAGCCCAGCGGAGGCAAGCCTCCGTTGTGCATACATTTAAGTGCGTTCTCGTTCAGACCCTTACGTACCTCACGGGCAAGATTTCGTGAATAATACTCATTCATGCCTTCCAGTACGCTTTCAAGGATAACGCTCTCCGGATTCTCTTCATCGAGATTTTCAAGCACGCTTATCAATGATGTGCCGTGCCTTTTTAGCTCCATTCTGTAGCCTATACTGTCTGAACGGTTTCGTGCAAATCTGTCCAGCTTGTGGACGAGAACAAAATCGAACTTGTCCGCCTCGCTTATCATAGCAAGGAACTCAGTACGCTTATCGGTAGATGTAGCTGACTTTGCACGGTCAACATATTCCTTCACGATTTTGAGCTGATTTCGTTCTGCAAATTCGCGGCAGGCTCTGAGCTGTGCATCGATACTTTCTTCACGCTGATTATCGCTGGAGAAGCGTGCATATATAGCCGCTGTTGGTATCTTTCCTGCCGCAAGCATTCTGTCAATCTTAGTCATTGCTCACCGCCTCCTTATGGAGTACGTTATAAATAACAGTGAGCATCACATCAGGAGCAAAAGCTTCGATGTGGTTTTCGTTCTGCACATAAGCTGTGCAATTTTCAAATTGGCAGTTATTAAGGTCTGCCCGTGTAATAGTATAATCCATTTGGATTCCTCCTTTTTTAGATTACAGATTAGTTGTGTCTGTTTTAAAAAATAATATATGTTTTCCACACGGGCAAATTTCATAATTGTTAGGAAGGAATCCCTGCTATAGGTAAGGGTATTCTGTAAAGCAAATTCAGACTAAATTAATGTGTTTTAAAAAATATTATGAGATGAATAATGGGGTAAATGAAGCAAAATTTTAATATGAAAATGGTATGTTTTTTCATGAAAATGAATTAGTGTTTTTTAAAAAAATATTGTCTTTTTTGTCTATTTATGATATCATAAATGCAAAGGGAGGAATCGTCATGTACATAGCTAAAAAGATTGAAAAAACACCTGATTCAGTATTAAAGAGTACATCGCTACTTGGAAAACGTAGTATTCTTAAGGGCACTTATGCTATGCATACAAAATTTAATGGTTGCAACGGAAAAGTCATTTCCATTAGAAGAACAAAAAAAGAATGTGAGTTGTTCTCGATAAAATATCTTAACCCTTTTGAATGTGATAAGGACAACTATGTTTGTGCACCAAGTTTTCCATCTACCCTTAACAAATTAAAAAAGAAAAATGGATTATCAAAAGGAATATTTTTAGAAGAATTGTTAATTCCAAATAAATATGAACCAATCATTGAATTATCTGAAGAAAGTCATACTTTTGAAAGAGATCTTGCATACTGTTCTTTGAAGTCATACATCTGCACTCAAGGTCCAGAGTTGGTGTGTTTAACTCATAATTATACAGGTTGGCAACAGTTTATCGATGGATATATTTACAGAGATATCAATGATGCAAGTGTAGTTAAAATAGATAGTGCCGAAGCTGTTCCTTACATACTTAATGATATATATCTATTTGAGAAAAATACCATCTTAACAGAATATGACAATATGATGAAGTCAATCAGGTATGCTGATTATAACTTCAGTATCCCATTGCTTCTGTACATGTTTTTCGGCAAGAATAAGTCTTTATTCCAGCATTTCAGCCATTCAAAAAAGGTTGCCGGTCCAAATGATTTTCTGCTTCATATCAGTAGTAATAATAACTATTACAATAATCAGAACATGGTAGAATACATATCACATTTAAACCAAAACTTCTTTGACACCACCAATAAAAATATAAAATTGACATCATCTTTGACTGCTATAAATAAAAATATTAATCTTAAAATTCCACGTTTCAAGAAACCAATAATACTCAGAGATATTCCTGTTCTGAAATATAATTCCAATTTTTATGAAAAGGGAACTATTACACCTAATGCTTTTGCTAATGCTCTTAATTCACAAATAGCTTATATGTTTTTCAACCTGAACAATGCACCGCAGGAAGCTATTACTCTGAATTGCGTACACACTCCGAATTGTGCGATTTATGACAAGAATTTTGATTTTTCACTGATATCTTTTCCCAATTTTGTCAAAGATTATTTGATTTACATTTCTGAAAAAATATCACTGTCAATAATGAAAAAGGAACATAATCGCAAAAAAAATATTATAGAAACATATAAAGAAACCTATACTAAAATGCTTCTTATTATCGAAAAATATGTAGAATATGTTTTTCTTGAACACGCCGATAGAAGTGTAGATAGAACCGTTAAATTTATTCAATCGATGAAATTAAAAGACTATACTCGATATCTAAAACAATTTGATGATGATCAATTTTTATTTTTCAAAAAAATCGATAATGATTATTATGCCAGAGTAGAAACTGAATCCCCTGCTCTCTATTTTGGAGCTTACAATGACATAGAAGAATTATTTGACTATGCAAAAGAAAAATATAATGAATGTGTAATTAATGAATATTTGAAAAATCCCAAATATCATGATGATTATTTCGATACACTTTATGCTCTTTCATTAAAAAAACTTTCATCATCTAAAAGTGATAAAAGCAAGGTAAAAAGATATGCTTATCTTCTTGCTACACTTGAATCGTTGAATGAATATATCAGTGACCGTTTGCCTGAAAAGAAAGAACATTTTGATGATTTTTACAATGAAGCATATAAAGTCTTATTAACCCACTGCCAAACTACACTATACAGAGACATAAAGGGATTGCTAAAATTATTTGCTGAATTTATCCAAGAAGAAATGGCTGATGACCATATTCTCGATAAGAATTCAGGCATTGAAGCAAAACTTGGATGGGTTGATTATAAGAAAAATGAACTGTTACTGAGAAATACTGCAACATTTTATCAGGAGTTCACTTTATATGCATACAATAATGGTGAACAAGTTAATCTCAGCAAAACAGAATTTGTCAGAAAGATCCTTGCTGGAAATCATCTTACAACTTTACGCACAGCTGGAAAAATAAAACGCTTTGACCGCACAAGGAAAATAAACGGGTCTAAGGTAGAAGTTTTGGTAATAAACTTTGAACGACTAATGTTGCATCTAAAGCTGTAAAACAACATAAAAATTATTCGTGTAATTTAGTGTGATTTTTCAAAGAAAATACACCGATTTTTACACAAATAATTTTTGAAATATTACACTAAATTCACCGAATACATTTCAATCACCATATTTATGAAAATACCACTTGATTTTTTGGAATCAAGTGGTATAATATATCTAATCAAAATTTTGCAAATAACAATCAGAGAACAATGGAGGACTAAAAATGATTGAAATAGATTCTGTTACTACGTTTGAAGCTTTTATTAAAGGTATTATTTTCCCACTTGCACCTGCTATGCCTATAATTATTCCGATTATTCTATCCAAAATGATAGTTTCTATAATAAAAATGCTTCTGTGCAATCTTTGGGATTTCTTTAATTTCGCTTCATCAAAACGAGAAACCAGACGAGCACACAAGGACATCTGCAGTGCTGTTGAAGGAGTATCTTCGCTGATAGATTTAGCTGATGCCGCAAAAAAGAAATAACCCTTTCGTTTCCGAAAGGGCTTTAAACGCCGTAGATACGGCGTTTGTTCAGTTTGAATTGTATGTGGGTTCTTCCCGCTTCGCTTCATCTCCACCAGCGCGGCACCCGCGCAGCCAATCCGTTTCTCACTTTGTGGGGAACGGATATTTTTTTGCTCGGTAACATAATTTATACTGCACTCAACTATTTTGCTCACATACAAGTGTCACGTGAAGAGTCTTGGTTTTCCAAGGCTCTTTTTTCTCTGCAATTATAGTATAACTGTGTATTGTGTATAAAATGTGATATTTTTATGGATATATAGCAAAAATTAGCACTCTTAACAAAAGAGTGCTAATCCAATAATTATTAACATGAACAAAATATCAGAACAACTTATGAACGTCATCGTCACTACTGCCTGCAAGGTCTGCGTGGGCAGCTTCTACTTTATCACGAATTTCTACAAAAAGCTCGGCAATCAATGGGTCAAAGTCCTGACCGCTGCCCTGTGCGATGATTTCAAAACATTTATCCATTGGCATTGCAGCTCTGTAACAGCGATTCTCGGAGATTGCATCAAATACGTCGGCTACTGCCATAATTCTTGCACACAAAGGTATTTCCTTACGTTTCAAGCCGTCAGGATACCCTTTGCCATTCCATTTTTCATGGTGAAAGCGAGCTACTTCGAAAGCAACTTTACGGTACTCCTCATTGCCGAGATTACGAAAAGTTTCACGGATAATATCTCCGCCTTTTTCAGTATGCTGCTTCATCTGTTCAAACTCCTCATTGGTAAGTCTGCCGGGTTTACAGAGCACTGCATCGGGGACAGAAATTTTTCCGATATCGTGCATTGGAGCTGATTTGAGGAGATTTGCAACATACTCATCTGTAAGGATATCGCTGTAGTAATCCCTTTCACGAAGCTCGTCCGTTATCAGTCGCACATATCTCACAGTACGCTTAATATGACCGCCTGTATTGTTATCACGGTTTTCTATGAGGTTTGCAAAGCTCATTACGGTTTCGTTATGATACTTTGAAAGCTCACGCAGGGCAGGGTCCTCCTGATTCATATATATACCAAGAATGAAAATCGTTACAGCGATGCTGGAGATAAGAATTTCGGGGAAAATCATCTGAATGGTTGTTACAGAAACAAGAATTACAAGATATGTAAAGATACTTGTTCGTCGGTGACTTTCGATTTTTTTCCAGCTTCTGAAAAAGGTTGCCACGGTCAGAATAATATATATTGCTGACATTATATAACAGGTATACGCTGAAACACCCATTGAATAGTTAGTATATGCTCCCTCGACATACTCAAGTCCGTCAATAAAGCAGACTACAACAATTACGTTAAGCACAAACGGTAGAAACAGCAAAATCTGATACTTTCTGCCTTTAGGGTACGTTTCAGTAATATGCAGCATATACAGAAAAAGCACAAAAATTACAGCGTCAAGGCTTACAAGAAAAAGGGCATGCAGAATTGTATTTACAACGGGGTGAACTATATCGAGGTTGTTTACTGTAAATGCTGTTGCACCGTCAAGAATTACACTGATAACTCCCAGCAACAGAAGTTCATCAAAGAGTGTTTCGGTCAGCTCTCTGTGATATTTTTTACACTCCCTAAGATAAATAAATGCTATGTAAATCAGAACTATCAATGCACCTAACTGCAATTTTATATGTTCCATCAAAACCCTCCGTTTATATTAACATTTTGTCATACCGCTTTTACATGATTATAGTATAGCTTCAGAATATGTATATTATTCTCGTTTTTTATGTACAAATAATATACAGAGCTTTGTTATGTGATTTTTATTAAATTTAGCTCTGACAAAAAGAAATGCTGCATCTTTAAAATGAAGATGCAGCATTTTCTAAAGCAATACTTCTCATATGATAATGCATTTTTTATTTAAGGAAGATATGAAGAAGCTTTGCGTATATACCTCTGTTATAAGGCTGGTAACGCATTGGCAAATCCATCCATGTTTTTTTGTCAACGATGCTCTTTGTGTGGGAGAACACATCGAAACCTTCCTTGCCGTGATAGCTGCCCATACCGCTTTCGCCTACTCCGCCGAATCCCATTTCACTTGTTGCCAAGTGGATAATAGTGTCATTCACACAGCCTCCGCCATACTGAATACATGCAGTAACTGCTTTGATATGAGACTTGTTTTCGGAAAAGATATAGAGTGCAAGCGGTTTCTGCTTATCACGAAGAATTTCAAAGATATCGTCGAACTTATCGTAAGTGAGAACAGGCATAATAGGTCCGAAGATTTCCTCCTGCATTACAGCATCATCCCAGCTTACGTTATCCATAACGGTTGGAGCAATCTGCAATGTATCGGGATTGGTTTCTCCGCCGTGGACAACCTTACTGCTATTGATAAGTCCGCAAAGACGCTCGAAATGCTTGCTGTTGATAATTTTTCCGTAATCGGGGTTACTCAGCGGAGTTTCACTGTACTGCTTATTAATCTGATTTTTGATTTCCGCAATAAGCTCGTCCTTGATGGATTTTTCGCAAAGAATATAGTCAGGTGCAACGCAAGTCTGACCGCAGTTGAGGTACTTGCCAAAAACAATTCTTTTTGCGGCAAGCTTGATTTTGGCTGAACTATCCACGATGCAGGGACTTTTTCCTCCAAGTTCAAGCACAGCAGGAGTGAGATTTTCAGCTGTATGACGGAGCACCTCTCTGCCTACATTCTGACTGCCTGTAAAAAAGACAAAATCAAACTTCTTGTTCAGAAGCTCGGCGTTTTCCTTGCGTCCCCCTGTTACTACTGCGACATATTCGGTAGGAAAACATTCTTCAATGATTTTCTTCACCATCTCGCTTGTTGCAGGTGAGTATGCGCTTGGCTTGACAACAACGGTATTGCCTGCTGCGATAGCATCTGCGAGTGGGTCGATTGTAAGCAGAAACGGATAATTCCAAGGGCTCATCACGAGCACATTTCCGTACGGAGTAGGCTTTTTATAGCTGGTTGAAGCAAACTGTGCAAGTGGTGACCAGACATAATGATTGGAGGCAAATTTTCTTGTATGCTTAATCATGTAGCTGATTTCACTGAGCACCATTCCTGTTTCACACATAAAGGCTTCAAAGTCACTTTTACCCAAATCGGCTTTCAGAGCTTCACCGATTTCCTTTTCGTACTTTTTAACAGTGCTGTAGAGCTTTTTCAGCATTTCAATGCGGAACTTTACGGGTAATGTTGCTCCGCTTGCAAAGTATTTTTTCTGGCTCCGTAAGATGTTGTCTATATTCATCAATCCTTGCTCCAATCTGCTACGGCGTAATAAAATTTCTCCAGTTCCTTAGCATTCATAAGCTTCGGCACTGGATAAAGAGGATTTGCTTCTTTATCTGCATGAGAAGCCATAAGAGGGATGTCCTCTTTTTTTATGCCGCTGATTGTTTCGGGAATACCCATTCTGCTGTTGAGTTCCTTGATTGCGGCGATGAACTTCTTTGCGCCTTCTGCATCAGAGTCCCTTTCGGCTGCAACACCTGCTGCCACAGCAAGCTGGTGAAGCTTTTTATGTGCGGTTTCACCATACTCCTCAAGAACAATCGGCATAAGCACGGAGTTTGCAAAGCCGTGGGGGACGTTATACTGACCGCCGAGGGAATGTGCAACAGCGTGGACGTAACCTACATAAGACTTTGAAAAGGCGATGCCTGCTTTGTATGCGGCTTCAAGCATATTTTTTCTTGCAGTATGGTTTGCACCGTCGCTATATGCGGTTTCGATATTTTTGAAGATAAGCTCTGTTGCTTCAAGTGCACAACGGCGTGTTTCCTTTGTTGTAGAGCCGCCTATGTAGGCTTCAACTGCGTGGGTCAGTGCATCCATACCTGTTGTTGCGGTAAGTGACGGAGGCAGGGAGTATGTAACGGTAGGGTCGAGGACTGCATAGCTCGGGATAAGTGTAAAGTCATTCATTGTATACTTATGCTTCTTTTCACTGTCGGTAATAACAGCTGTCAAGGTTACCTCGCTTCCTGTTCCTGCTGTTGTGGGGACAGCAATGAGGAGAGGTATTTTTTCAGCACCTTGAGCAGTCCTTTAAGCTTGCTCATAGGTTTGTTTGGATAGGCAATTCTTGCACCTACGCCCTTTGCGCAGTCCATAGGTGAACCGCCGCCGTAAGCTATGAGTGCTTCACATTTTTCCTTGACATATATTTCTCTTGCGTCCTCAACGTTATGTACGATAGGGTTTGGACAGGTCTTGCTGTAGACAGCACAGTTAATTCCCTTTTCTTTCAGTGATTTTTCAAGTGTCTTAAATCCATCGGTACTGCTGAGAAATTCATCAGTTACGAGGAGCACGGATTTGATACCTTTCTCGGTCATAAGGTTGGGAAGCTTTGCAAGGCTGTCGAGACAGACAGGCTCTCTGTATGGCATTACAGGAAGTGCAAGATGGAATGCTCCCTGAAAAATTCGGCAGTAAACTTTTTTTGCAATATTCACTGTTACAATCCTTTCTCACTCAATTCCTGCAAATTGCTGCACACGATTTCAAGAGCAATATAAAAAACAGTTCTCTGTTCATCGGTCAGACCTCTTCCGCCGTATCCGACAGCAGCTTCTGCACGTTTCTTTATCTGCTCGGCAACTACTTTTCCCTCTTGGGTAAGCTTGAGGAGTGCTCTGTAGTTGGAGCCTTCTTTTACAAGCAGATTTTTCTGCTCCATAAGAGTTGCTGCACGTGACACATCTGCTTTATCTCTTGAACAAAGCTCGCACAGCTTTGTGGCTGTTATTCCGTCGGGGTACTGATACAAAGCTGTAAAGTACACCGAATACGGACCTTTCAGTCCATACTCATTCATAACGTCAGCAGAGATTTTATGCCAATGATGGGATATTTCAGAAATAAAATATGAGAATTTTTCAAAACGGTCTATCATATATTTTCCTCCGTAGTAAATTTTCAGCAAATCAACATTTATATTATACAACCAGGTTGTTGATTTGTCAACAACTTTTGACAACAAAAACGGCAAGGACTGAGCCTTGCCGTTTGGATTATTATTCTGTACGGAGTGCAACAACAGGGTCTTTCTTTGCTGCGCTTCTTGATGGGATAATACCGGAAATAAGTGTAAGAAGCACGCTGATAAGGACGAGGATTGCTGCTGCAGGGACAGGAAGTATCGCTTTAAGGTTGCTGATATCGGTAAGCTTATACATAATGATATTGATTGGGATACAGAGAATATATGTTACAACTACGCCGAGGAGACCTGCCGTAAAGCCTACGATAACTGTTTCCGCATTGAACATTCCTGAAACGTCCTTCTTTGAAGCACCGATTGCACGGAGGATACCGATTTCCTTTGTTCTTTCCTGTACGGAGATAAGTGTGATAACACCAATCATAATGGAGGAAACGATGAGGGAAATTGCAACAAATGCGATGAGAACATAAGTTATAGCGTTGATAATTGTTGTGATTGAGGACATCATAATACCAAGGTAGTCAGTATACTTAATCTGCTTAAGTTCTTCAACGGAGGAATTATACTCGTCAATCGCTTCAACGATTACATCCTTGTTTTCAAAGGAAGAAGCATAGATGTTGATTGTTGCGGGGTAATCCATATCAACGTATCCCATCTTCTTGAGGTTGTCCTCATATGTGGAATCGGAGAAAACCATAATCTCATCATAATAGAGGGCAGCCTGCTCCTCAGTATAAGTTGGAATTGCCATATCAAGGGCAGCTGCAAGCTGGTCGGGAGTCATTGCTGCCATCTGCATTGCTACTTCTGTTGCATACTGAGCCTTAATCTGCTCTTTCATCATCTGAGCAAAGAAGTCATTCATTTCCTCATCAGACATTGATGCAAAGTACTCTGTAATTTCATCAACAGATACGCCTACCTGTGCACCGAGAGCTTCGGAGAGTGTTGCTTCAATATCCTCACGGGTCATTGCGCCGAGAGTTGCGTCAATCTGCTGCTGAACAAAATCATCAGCAGGTACACAGCTGATTGCAACGTAAGCTGCTGCTTTACCAGCCATATCAAGTCCTTCGAGATACTCAATAAGAGCTGTCTTTTTATCCTCGTCGGAAAGACTTCCTGTTGTGGAGTCGAATGGAAGTCCAGTAATTACATCACTATCGGGATTTTCAAGCTGCGCCTTGACTACATCTGTTTCATCAGCCTTCTCGATAAGATACTTTGTAAGGTCGCTTGTGTATGCAATATAACCTGTAATCATAGCTGTATCGGTATCTTCCTTAGGACGGATAATACCTGACACCTTCATAGACAATGCGTTGTCATAGAGGTAACGAAGGCCAGCTTCTGTTTCACGCATATCTGTGTAAAGTCCTGTTGCTTCGTCATAGTGATAGCAATCTGCGTTGAGGATTGTCTTATATTCGGTATTGCAGATATCCTCATAAGACCATCTTGTTGTTCCACGGTCATTGAGTTCAACCTTGTCGATTGCAGCAGAAGCAAGGTCTTCAATTTCTCCTTCGGAAACAAGACCAAGTGCGTAAAGTACGATATCATCAAGCTCGTTATTCTTGTCTACAACAAGTACAACCTCGTCATAGCTATTAGGCCATGCGCCGTACACAACTTCATACTGGTCAAGGATAAGGTCATTTATTGGTGCACCGTTTTCACCGGGGAGAAGCTCCTGCCAAAGCTTTACTCCGCCCATACCGCTCATAGAGGACATACTTGCCATATTTGCGTTGGACATCTGCACCATTGATGACATATCCATGCCGACATACTGGAACATAAGGTCAATGATGATTTCTTCCAGATTGGTATACATAATCTTATCGTCTACGGTTTCAGTATAAAGCTGAAGATCAAGACCGTAGCCGTACTGAACACCGTTAACAGCTTCCTTGAGCGGATCGGTTTCATCAGTAATTCTTGATGTAAGATATTCGCTGAATGCCTTGAGGTCGTTTTCGCTGGTTTCGATATTGTTCATTGCGTTGATCATATCGTAAAGAGCGGTTTTCTTATATACAGCGTCATTTTCGTGGGCTGTTTCCTCGGAATCAACATTCATGAATGCTTCCATAAGTGCAGACATTTCAACGGTTGTTGCTTCGAGAGTAAGAGGATAAGCGGAGAGTGTGCTTTCCTGAACATCGTTGATGTATGCTGTCATACCTGTTGAAATTGCGAGGATAAGAGCGATACCGATGATACCGATTGAACCTGCAAAGGAAGTAAGTATTGTTCTACCCTTCTTTGTAAACAGGTTTTTCAGTGAAAGCATAAATGATGTGCCGAATGACATAGAAGGCTTCTTTGTTTTCTTTGCACTCTTATTTGCTTCCTCGACAGCCTTATTTTCAGCTTCAATTTCTTCCTCGGTAAGTGGCATTGAGTCATTGGTAATTACGCCGTCAAGCATTCTGATTATTCTTGAGGAATACTGCTCGGCGAGCTCAGGGTTATGGGTTACCATAACGATAAGTCTGTCCTTAGAGATATTCTTGAGGATTTCCATTACCTGAACACTGGTTTCGGTATCAAGGGCACCTGTAGGCTCGTCCACAAGGATAATATCAGGATTATTTACGAGGGCACGTGCAATTGCAACACGCTGCATCTGTCCGCCTGACATTTCGCTTGGCTTTTTCTTCAGCTGGTCACCGAGCCCAACATCTTCGAGAGCTTTCTTTGCTCTTTCACGGCGTTCAGCTTTGGAAACACCCGAAAGTGTAAGTGCAAGCTCAACATTCTGGAGCACGGACTGGTGTGGAATAAGGTTATAGCTCTGGAAAACGAAACCGATGGAGTGATTTCTGTAAGCGTCCCAATCTCTGTCCTTGAATTTTTTTGTAGAAGTGCCGTTAATAACGAGGTCACCCTCGGAATATCCGTCAAGACCGCCGATGATATTAAGCATAGTTGTTTTACCGCAGCCTGACGGTCCGAGAATGGACACGAATTCTGACTTGCGGAATTGCAGGTCAATCCCTTTAAGAGCGTGAACAACCCCGTCACCTGCGGGATAATCCTTTTTTATTTGTTTCAGTTCCAGCATTATTATACTGCCTCCAATTTTATTATATAAAACCGCTTAGTAACCTTGTTTAATGCAAAAGTGCCTAGCTATATTATTATACTCTTGAAGATTAATATTGTCAACAATATCCATATTATTTCACATAATTTTCACCAAAAAGCAAAGCTGTCCGTACCCTTAACGGTACAGACAGCTTTGCCATTTGTATAAAGGAAGAAAGGAGAACAACGATTTGTGTTCGTTACAATTGTATTATATCAGTTTTCGGAGGCAAAGTCCAACGATTGGTGTACCTAAACTTACCCACAAAAAATCATGTAATCAATTCGGCGGAATAATCCTCATTGATTTTCCATAGGTGTTCGGCACTGCTCTTTATCATTTTCTCTGAAGTTACAACTGCACAGGTAATTCCTTGACCCTCGGCTGCAGAAATTTCGGAGCTGAGTCCTTTGTCAAGCATCGAAGTATACAACATTAACGCTCCAGAATTTCCTCCCGAAAGAACATTATCAACAGGGACACGATTACGGATTTTCTGACCTGTAAACGGGTGTTCAAAGCTAAAATCCGCAAGTCTTACCTGCAATGCTGAAACATCGGCTGGTTCGGTAATTTCAAATTTGGTACAAACGCTATTAAATCGGCAGTAAACCGTTGACTCAAAGCCGCATTTCAGCAATCCCAGTGCGGCGGCAAGCATACCCTCAACAGCTCGCTCATTTTCATAGATGTCTATTCCTCCGACGCTGTCGAGGACGATATTCTGCCTTACCGACTCTATTTCGTCGTCAAGGCGCACCATATACTTATCACGCTTTGATGAAAGCTTCCAATTGATACGTCGGACAGGGTCTCCCTCCACATATTCTCTATGGGTGTATCCTGGCATTCCCGAAAAGCCTGTTACGCTTTCGCTTTCGGTTGTTTCCTCTGTATCGTCGGCAAAGCGTGCCATTTCAGCGGCTGAACGCAGAAATGGAGAGTCACCCTGTATTTCGGGAATATCGGGGAAAACCTTTACTTCGCTGACAGAATTTACACAGGGAAGACGGAACTTGAAAAAACTCATAAAATCGTGCATAAACACACTTTCCGCACCAACTGCAAATCTGCCCCATACCTTTGCACGATATTTTATTTCTACAGTGCTTTCGCTTCTCGGCGGCACGCTTACAACGAAGCTGCTGCAAGTATCCTCGGGAATAAGTCCCCCTGTCATTGACAGGTTAAGCTTCACCGCAGGCACAGGAAATATACTTTTATTGCGCACGGTAATTTTCAGCGTAGCCTGCTCACCTTTATAGAGCATTGTTCGGTCAATATCGGAAATTACTGTTACTCTGTTTTTCCGTGTCAGAAACAGCGTGATAAAGAAAGAGAAAATCGGTGCACAGACAAGCATATAAACAAAAGTCCAGCCTACCGAGGCTGACAAGACAAGCGCAAAGGCTACTCCGATACCTATTGCCATGAGATACAACAGAACGTTTATAATTACTTTCATAGCTAATCCTTTTATTTTGTAGGCACGGTAACGCTTTCAAGTATTTTCTCAAAAGCCTTTTCGGCAGTTTCATACATTGATTTACCCTTTGGTGAAAGCATTATTCTGTGGGCAAGGGTGCAGATGCAACAATCCTTTACGTCCTGAGGAGTGATGAAATCACGTCCATCCATGAACGCCCATGCTTTTGCTGATTTGTAGAGTGCAATGCTTCCTCGTGGACTTACACCAAGCTTGATACCCTCGTCGTTACGAGTTGCGCTGACGATATCAATAATATAATTCTTCACCTTTTCATCAGCACGAACCTGCTTTACCTTATCCTGCAATTCAACGATATCATCAATTTTCAGCACGGGTGAAATTTTTGTAACAGGGTTCTCAAACTCGTTTCTGTCGAGAATTGACAGTTCCTCGCCTGCTGTAGGGTAGCCCATACTGATTTTCATTGCAAATCTGTCCATCTGTGCTTCGGGGAGATGGTATGTACCGTAGGTTTCAACGGGATTCTGTGTTGCAAGCACCATAAACGGCTTCGGCAGAATATAGGTTGCACCGTCGATGCTGACCTGATGCTCTTCCATTACTTCAAGGAGAGAGGACTGTGCCTTAGGTGAAGCACGGTTGATTTCATCGGCAAGGAGAAAGTTACAGAAAGCCGCTCCCTTGCGGTATTCAAACTCGCCTGTTTCACGGTTAAGCATTGAGAAGCCCGTGATGTCAGAAGGCATAATGTCGGGTGTCATCTGCACACGGCTGAACACGCCGTCAACAGACTTTGACAGTGCTGCTGCAAGCTGTGTTTTACCTACACCGGGGACGTCCTCAACAAGAACGTGTCCCTCGGTAAGAAGTGCGCAGACCGTCTGCATAATCGGAATACGCTTGCCTACGATTACCTTTTCGATATTTTCAATAAGAAGCTGAATTTTTGCGTCCATAGTTTTATTCCTTTCTTTAAGCGAGTCCTGTGTCAAGCACAAGGGCAGGGTTGATTATTATATCCTTAACCTCTTCACGGGTCAGCAGCTTTGTTCCCTGAGTGCCTTCGAGGAAAATTTCCTGTGAGGTTTCAACAAGGTCAAAGGACTGCTCCAGAACTGCCATAATCTCGGGGATTACCACATCGTCGAGGGTACTTGCCAGCAGACCAACGGCAAGTATCGGGTTAGTAGTTTTTGCGTATTCATCGGCAGCTTCATCAAGCTTTCCGAGAGCTTCAATAAGTCGGTTGAAATATGACAGGCTGTCCTCGTACATTGCTCCGAACTCCTCGCCGTACTTATCTGCGCTTTTATATTTCTTTTTGAAGTCATCACGGATTGCTGTTATATCATCACGGAGCTTTCCGTAATCGGCTGTCATAAGGCTGGTAATGTCGGACATATTCACGCTGTCGAGCACCATATTCAGCGACTTTATTACGCTGCTTTCCATATCATTCGCAAGCTGTTTCTTCTCCTTTAGTTCGGGACGGGTTTCCTGCTTGATGTATACATTTCCGTTCAGGAAGTAGTGGTCAATAAGGAATTTTGTAACACGCTGCTGTTCGTCTGCAGAAAGGGTGAACATTGTTTTTATCGGAACACCGCTTCTGTCAGTTGGGAGAAGTCCTCCCCTTGTAAAGTCAGTGATTATTTCCTCGGGAATTTCTTCTGTTACAGCTGCTGTTTCCGACTCAGTTTCGGGAGGTTCTGTCGGAAAGGTTACTGTTGGGATTGTTGTCAGCACAATAGGCTCGGTTTCGGGAACAGAAGGTGCTGTTGTGACAGCGGTTTCCTGCCCTTTCAGTTCCACGTCGGTAACGGCAAGCTTATCACCAAGCTGTTCCTTGGCTTGCTCCTCGGCTTTTTCAATTTCCGCCTGAAGCTGTCCCTGAACGATTGCTTCGGCAAGGGTTTTATCCTTTACGGCGGCTTCTGCAACATACTTCTCGGTGAAGTGTGACGCAAGCAGCACGCTTATCGTGCCGACGATTAGGATTGCTATTATTTTTATTGTTTTCATCGTTAGCACGACTCCTTTCTTTTTGAGTGAAATATCAATAAAGCTTCTTCCCACCAAAATCCTTTTTACGCACGGCGGCTATGCAGAAAACGTACATTGCGGCTGATGCGGCGGCGAGGACAAGACTGCGGAGAAGCTGGCTTCCTGCGCTGTTGGACAGCACCAGCATATTGCCAAGTCCCAATGCTATTCCTGCAAAGAGGGACACGAACAATGCGGCTGACTCTCTGTTGGTTGCGAGGGAAACGAGCATATTTACCGTACCACAGAGGACATAGAAAAGAAGCACTGCGGCTGATGCGGCGATTATTGTGGGGACGGGTGCGGTTGTGAAGTCCGTTGCGGGCTGACCCGACATTACACGGAATCCCACGAAGTCGCCCGACCAAACGTTGCTGAAATTGAACGCTCTTGAACAGATGATAAGGTTGATTACGAACATTACTCCAAAAAAGACAGTGCTGTTCACAAGGTAGGTCACAAGCTTGCCTGCGAGCCAGTTTGTACGGCTGCCGCAACGGAGAATTTCTATTCCGCCGAAACCGCTGTCAAACATTATTCCGCAGACCACAAACAGGTACAGCGGCAGGTATATAAACACGATATTCATCGGGTCGGTAAGTATGAGGAAAAGCACTTCCATTGCGGAAAAAGTTACCATTCCTGCCATATCGACGTATTTATAGACGCTTACGACTGCCACGAATGCGATTACTGCGAGGGCAAGGCACCATCTCGCCGCAGGAATATGCTCGGAAAGGCTGAAACGGAGTCCTCTCAGTTTCATCTGCGGTCACCTGCCTTTCCGTAGAGGGTAAGCAGAATTGCGCTTACTGTAAGGATAAGAGGCACGGCGAAACGCTGAAGTGTGATTTCTCCGCCGTAGATTGAGGGTGCAATATCAAGGGGCGGATAGAAGCGTTCCAGTTTAAGGTGCGGAAAAGCGTAAATGCACAGCAGATACAGAACCTGCGGCATTATGAGGGGTACGTAGCGGTGACGGTTAACGAAGGTAAGACCGTAGGAAATTGCTGCATATCCGAAGCCGAAAGTGATTGGCAGAATGAGGCAGGCTGCTGCAAAACCCAAATCGGGAATTCCACCTATGCAAAGACACACCACAAACAGTGTAAGCTGCGGAATAAACAATGCAAGTGCTCCTGAAAGTCCGCTTGTAAGCAGACGTGCAAGCTGGTATCCGCTTGTGCGGAGTTTGATTGTCATAAGGGTTCCGAAGCGTGTTTCATTTTCCTGCATAATCATTACAGAGTAAGGCATTGCTGCAAGCACGGGTGCGGCAAAAGGCAAGGCGAGAGCCTGTGCGCTTGTGTAGAGAGTTTCATTTTCGCCTGCTGTTAAATAATACAACATTGCTCCGAAAAGAAGAATTAAGTTCAGAGCGATGCTTATAAAAAAGGCAGGTTCGGTTATTACACGCTTTAAGTCAGTTGACAAGAATTTCATTTTCTACCTCAACAATGGTTGCATTTTCAATACGGAATTTTCTTGTACAAAGGGAGTCGATATCATCAGCGATATGGCTGGCGAGGACAATTGTTGCACCCTGCTCATTAAGCTCGGTGAAAAGCTTTCTGATTTCGGCAACAGACTCAGTATCAAGGCTGTTCATAGGCTCGTCAAGGACAAGCAGCTCAGCCTTGTTCATTACTGCCTGAATTATACCAAGCTTCTGGCGCATACCGAGGGAATATGTACGGACTCCACGCTTGTTCTTAGGGTCAAGTCCAAGCCTTGTCATTAAGGCACAGATTTCCTCTACAGGAACGGGATTTACGCTCATTGAATTCAGAATTTTCAGATTTTTCAGACCGCTGTAGTGAGGAATAAAGCCAGGTGTTTCAATCATTACACCCAGTGACTCGAAAAATCGGCTTTGCTTTGTAAGATTCACGCCATCAAAGGTTACTGTGCCTTTATCTGGCACGAGAAGCCCTGTCATAAGCTTGAAAACGACAGTTTTACCGCTTCCGTTTCTGCCTATGAAACCGCATATTTCTCCTTTTTCTATTGAAAAGCTTACGTTTTTTACCACTGGCACACCGCCGAAGCTTTTGCTGACGTCCTGAAAACGGATATAGCTCATATGAAAAGTCCTTTCATTTTTTCTATTAATAAGTATAGCTGTTTTCCCTGTAATTGTCAACTGACAAAAAAGAGCACCCTGAGGTGCTCTTAATCAACATCAATTTTCAATTTTTCCTCTTCATTTTCAAGCGCAAAGCTGATTACCTTGCTGTAAAAATCGGTAGGATTAAGCAGGATTTTATCCTTGATAAGCTTAGCCTGGTCATAGTCTGGTGCATAAAGTGAAATTCTCATCAAATCAAAGCTTGTATCCTTGATTGTACAGTTCACCTCGCAGCCGTTTGGAACATCTGTTATTTCGATGTCGGCTTCGCTTTCACGCTCAATTCGTGAGAAATAGTACATTGCTGTTTTCAGCAGCTGTTTACGGAAATAATATGGTATGGACTCGTTGAAATACTCCGCACCGAATCTTCCTTTTTCGGTAGCTTCGATAAATACTTCTCCGTCACGTTCCACACGAACAACCGACTTGTTTTTCAGCAGGTCGCCCATTGCTTCCGTATAGTAAAAATAGTTTATAATTTCGCTGTCCTGCGCAATTTCGTAAAGCTGGTCCTCGGTAACGGGACGTTTCAGCTTATCAAGAAGGTAACAAATCATTACCTTTACATCATGAGCAGAATTAAGCTCCACATTGTTAAATTCGTTCATAGATATCTCCGATATGTTTTTACATCATATTGTCTATCTTGCGTGTTCCCTTTGGGAGCTCCGCATCAAGAGGCAAATCCTCCATTTCCCAACTTTGCTCCTCGGAGGAAGTTTCGCCCTTTTCCTTTTTCTCTTTCTGCTGACGCTTGATATATTCACTTTTATTGTAGTGCAGACCGCTGGTGTTTGCCATTGGTCTTGGCTCGTCAATTGCTACAATAAAGTCGGGGTAGCCTTCCTGTTTGGAAAGGTAGTCCTTTTCCTTGAACAGACGAAGGATATAGTCGCTTATCCATATTCCGTAACCGCCGTATGCGATAAAATACAGACCTGTCAATATTCCGCAGCTGCCCATAATAAGTGAAATAAGCCCGTACAGCGCACCTGCTCCGTAAAGGGCAAAGGTAGGATAAATAGGCTGCTTCTTTTTGAAGAAAATTGAAATAAAGGTAAGTATAGCAATTACAATCAGAAATGCCATATACAAATACGGAATTTCAACAGCAAGGTCAGATTTTTCGTTCGTACCATTAGCGTAATTCAAAATCATCTGCCCGAAAAAAGCACTTCCGCCAGCAAGCATAGCAAGGGTACGGATAAAATAGTACAAAGTCAGCGCAAGCCACACACCTGCTGATGGGATTAACGCCATAAGCAGCGATGTCTTGAACCCTTTTTTCATATCGCTGTAACGCTGGTGGTTAATTTGGTATTCTTCTTCACGCTTCAATGAAGGCATATTATCACCTCAGATTGTCATAAATCAGAAATTCGGATAGTTAAGCATATGGGAAAGAATAGCAAGATTTGCAGCAGCTTCAACACATGGCACTGCTCTCGGAACAACGCATGGGTCGTGTCTGCCCTTGATTTCAAGAGTTTCGTTTGTAAGTGCACTTATGTCTACAGTTTCTTGCGGCTTGGAGATGGATGGCGTAGGCTTGAATGCAACTCTGAACACGATTGGCATACCTGAGGAAATACCGCCGAGGATACCGCCGTGATTATTTGTTTTTGTCACGACGTGGCCGTGCTCGTTTACATAGAACTCGTCATTGTTCTGGCTGCCAAGCATTTCAGCAACCTGAAAGCCTGCGCCGAATTCGATACCCTTTACGGCAGGAATACCGAAAACAAGCTGAGCAATGCTGTTTTCGAGTCCCTCAAAAATAGGAGAGCCGATACCTGCGGGAACATTTGTGATTACGCACTCGATAATTCCGCCTACGCTGTCGCCTGCTTCTCTTGCCTTTGCGATATCCGCAACCATAGCAGCACCCTTCTTATCGTTGAGTGTAGGGAATTTCTTATGACGGAGGGCAATAATCTGCTCCTTTGTAACCTCGCAGGGATTGAACTTTTCTTCCTTGATGTTGTGCACCTGAATGATATGTGCACCTGTATAGATACCTCTGCGCTCAAGAATCTGACCGCAGATTGAGCCTGCAAAGCAAAGAGGTGCAGTAAGTCTGCCTGAGAAGTGACCTCCGCCTCTTACGTCGTTGAAGCCCTTATAGCGGAGCGCACCTGTATAGTCAGCGTGACCGGGACGTGCAAGCTTGGAAATGTTGCCGTAGTCCTGGGAATGGGTGTCGGTATTATTGATAAATGCGGCAAGTGGTGTGCCTGTTGTATAATTATTGTGTATACCCGAAAGGATATTCGGCATATCGCTTTCACGGCGAGGGGTAGATGTTGCGTCCTTTTTAGGAGCACGTCTTGCCATAAAGTTACGGATTTCTTCCGGGTCGATATATTCTCCGGAAGGAAGCTTATCGAGAACAACGCCTATTGCAGGTCCGTGGGACTCGCCGAAAATTGATACTGTTAAGTTATGATTCCAGAATGATGACATTAATTTTTCAATCCTTTCAGCACGGGTTAATCAGCGATTTCTTCGTAAATTCCGCCCAATGCGGCAAAATCCTTCCAGAAATCGGGATAGCTTTTTGTCACTGCCTCTGCGTCAGTAATTATAAACTCGCCGTCCGACATTGTGGAGGCGATTGCTGCTGCCATAACAATTCTATGGTCATTACAGCCTTCGATTGTTCCTGCGTGGAAACGTTCAATGGTCTCAATTTCCAGCGAATCGTCAAACACTGTTACCTTTCCGCCTACAGCATTGAGTGCGTTTGCTATAGCCGCAAGACGGTCGCTTTCTTTGATTTTCAGACGCTTTGCACCTGTTATGCGGCTTATTCCGCTGCCGAAGCAGCCAAGCACTGTCATAATCGGCACAAGGTCAGGAATATCGGAAACATCGGCCTCGAAAGGCTTCAGCGCTGTTTCGCAGAGGGTATTTATATTATTATAACCCATTTCCTTGATAATTTCAAGGATTTTTTTATCACCCTGCACAGAATCCTTATTAAGGTTGTCAATTACAATTTCGGAGCCGAGTGCATTTGCGACGTAGTAGAAAGCCGCCTGAGAGTAGTCACCTTCAACGGTGCAATCTTCTGACTTATATTTCTGTCCGCCCCTTATGTTGTATATTGGATAGCCATTTTCGTCGGTTGTTTCGTCAATTTCGATACCGAAGCAGTTAAGTGCACTGACTGTCATATCAGCGTAAGGCTTTGACTCAAGTCGTGAGGTGAGACGGATAACCGAGTCCTCCTCACATAGAGGGAGTGCAAACAGCAGACCTGTAATAAACTGAGAGGAAATATCCCCTTCGAGCAAGTATTCACCGCCTTTGAGCTTGCCGCTCATTGTAAATGGCATGACACCTTCCTCACGGGTAATGGTTACGCCGTATTTGCTCATCTCACGAATGTAGGGTGTTATAGGTCTTTCGGGAAGCTTGCCCCTGCCGTGAAATTCACATTCACAGCCGAGTGCTGCTGCAACAGGAATTATAAAACGAAGTGTTGAACCGCTTTCGCAGCAATCTATAACAGCCTTTTCGGCAGGCTTCTTTATACCCATAACGGTATAGGTGCTTCCGTCGCTGAGAATATTTGCACCGAGAGCGTTCATTGCTCCGACGGTTGCGTCGATATCCTTTGACACGCTTATATTTGAAACCTCGGATACTCCGCCTGCAAGAGCAGCGGCAATAAGCATACGGTGTGAAAAGCTTTTTGATGACGGAGCTTTCACTCTGCCGATAAGCTTTGTTGGGGTAATTTTTACTTTCATCGGTTAATCCTCTTGATTACTCAGTATATTCAGCAAGCATTGCAAAGAAAGCCTCTACAGGCATTTTCTTTATCATTGAAGCACCTATATCACAGCAGATGATAATATTTATGTTACCGCCGAAACGCTTCTTATCGTTTATACAGCCGCCTGCAAGCTGTGCGGGAGTAGGCTCTACATCATTATCAAGCCCGTAATAGCTGAGACAATTTTTAAGTCTTCCATATGTACCGGGTTCAGCCATACCGTTATCCTCGGCAACCGCTGTAATAAGCTTCATACCAACGCCTACAGCCTTACCATGAGTAATTCCTGTATAGTTATAATACTGCTCAATAGAGTGTCCGATTGTATGACCAAAATTCAGCAGCATTCTTTCGCCTGTATCAAATTCATCAGCCTCAACAACGTCGCGCTTGATGGTTACGCACTGAGCGATAATATCATCGAGGACGTCCTTGTTTTTACGGAGAGTTTCTGTTGTGTACTGCTCCAGCTCAGAGAAAAGCGAAGCAGATTTAATCATACCGTATTTTACAACCTCGCCCATACCATCAACAAATATTTCCTCGTCAAGTGTATCCAGCGTATCGGTGTCACACAGCACAAGCTTAGGTTGCTTAAATGCGCCTACAAGGTTTTTTCCTCCGTCAAGGTCAACGGCTGTTTTGCCGCCAACAGAGGAATCAACCTGTGCAAGGAGTGTTGTCGGGAGCTGTACAAAATCAACTCCACGGAGATAGGTTGCTGCCGCAAAGCCTGTAATGTCGCCTACTACTCCGCCGCCAAGTGCAACGAGGCAGTCACTTCGGCTTATTCCGTTTTCGCAGAGGAAGTTCCATATTTTCGCAAGAGTTTCGGTAGATTTGGACTGTTCACCGTGAGGAAAAACAAATTTGCAAACGTCATATCCTTCGTTTTCCAAGGCGTCAATAACAATTTTTCCATAAAGTGAGTCAACGGTATCATCTGTTATTACAGCCAGCTTCTGAGCTTCTGTTACGTTCTGAATATAGCCTCCGCAATGACGGAGCAGCCCTCCGCCGATAAGCACGTCGTATATTCCTGATGCGGTAACGGTAATTTTTTTAAGCGACATAATATCTCCGTCCTATCTGAAAAAATTTCTTTATAAACAAGCACAGGGACAAGCGGCAACAACTGCTGCCGCATAGTCCCGTAATAATCTTATTTGCCGAGCGTTCTGCCGAGGAAGCCTGCCATATTCTTGATATTTGTCATTACAGACTCAAACTTTTCAGGTGTAAGCTGCTGGCTTGCGTCAGAAAGAGCGCTCTTAGGGTCGCAGTGAACTTCAATTTCGAGCGCGTCAGCACCTGCAACGATTGCAGAGAGTGAAAGAGGCTCAACAAGTGAAGCGATACCTGCTGCATGAGATGGGTCGATACAAATCGGGAGGTGAGTCTTCTGCTTGAGGAGAGGTACAGCGGAAATATCAAGAGTATTTCTTGTCCATGTTTCAAATGTACGGATACCTCTTTCGCAGAGGATAATATTCTGGTTGCCGCCTGCCATAATATATTCAGCAGACATGAGGAGTTCCTCCATAGTATTAGCAAGACCTCTCTTGAGAAGGACAGGCTTATCGGACTTACCGAGTGCCTTGAGAAGCTCGAAGTTCTGCATATTTCTTGCGCCTACCTGAATTACGTCGATATCGGCAAAGAGGTCAAGGTCTGCACCGTTCATGATTTCTGTTACAATTGGGAGGCCTGTTTCCTTACGAGCCTGAATAAGAAGGTCGAGACCTTCCTTACCGAGACCCTGGAAGGAATATGGAGAAGTTCTTGGCTTGAATGCACCGCCTCTGAGCATTGTAGCGCCAGCCTTTTTACACGCGATAGCTGTCTTCATAATCTGGTCTTCTGTTTCAACAGAGCAAGGACCTGCAATAACCTGGAGAGAACCGTTGCCGATAACGCAATCTCTTACAGGGATAGCTGTATCATCGGGGTGGAACTTACGGTTAGCCTGCTTGTAAGGTTCCTGAACACGGCGGATATTTTCAACGCAGTCCTGCGCCATAAGTGAGTCAACATCAATTCTTGATGTATCACCTACAAGACCGATAATATTCTGGTTTGCACCTTCGATATGGTTAGCGGTTACGCCTTTCGCTTTAAGGATTTCTTCAAGTCTTGCAACAGCCTCGGACTGTGCACCTTTTTTAAGAATAATAATCATTTGCTTTTCCTCCAAAATAAAAAATTATTTTAAAAGCGTAGGTACATTCGTACACGAAACGTTTTTATTTACTTTGTAACAATGGTTGTATCAGGAAGTTTATCTGTCAGCACTGTCATATCCTCTTCCGAAATATCAATTCCTTCTATGTAAAGCTTTTTGAGTCCTGTGATATTTGTCAGCGGATTAAGGTTTGCAACAGGGTTTCCGCCAAGCTTAATCCAGCCGAGACTTGTCAGCGACATAAGCGGCTCAACATCGGAAACGAGGTTGTTTTCCAGATAGATTTCGGTTACATCAACCATATTCATTACAGGTGTGATATCTGAAATCTGATTATTCTGAAGATGGAGTCTGTCCATATACTTCATACTGCTCAGTGCTGAAATATCAGTTATGGCATTATCATTAAGACGAAGCAAAGTAAGCTCAGTCATTCCCGCAAGAGGAGTGACATCGGAAATTGTATTCTCGGAAAGGTCGAGAGTTTCAAGTCCCAACAAACCGTCAAGCGGTGAAATATCTGTGATATTGTTGGAGCGCAGATACAAGTCCTTCAGAGAAACAAGCCCCGCGAGCGGAGTGAGGTCGCTGATGTTATTTTTAAACAACGAAAGCGTTTTAAGGTTAGTGAGACCTTTAAGCGGAGTAATATCGCTTATCTGATTCTGGTAGATATGAAGCTCGGTAAGGTTTACCATATACTTCAAATCCTTGATATCCGCGTCGGTAAGCCCCATATTATTCAGGGTGAGTGCTGTAAGGTCGGTGCTGTACTCCACGCCCTTGATTGTAATAAACTGAGGCAGGTCAGCCATAACCTCCTCCTTTACTGCAGCAGCTTCACTTACTGCAGGGTTATCCTTACCCAGAATAAAATCGGACTTATCCTTGAAGCCGATATTAGGGGAGGTTTCCGCTTTGAGTGATTCAACCTGTGACTCAAGCTCAGCAATCCTTGACTCGTAACCTGCTGAATCGAAAGTAGTTTCACCTTCAACGGAAGCGGTATCATCTTTTTTACAACCTGTCATTGAAACTGCGAGAATTGCTGCCATAAGCACACAAGCCGCACTTTTAAATTTCCGTTTCATCAAATTCATTTCCTTTCGCTGTACTATAGCAAAAATAAAAGCCTGTGACAATTTTGCCGCAGACCGTTACAAACAATATGTATTACAACATCAGCTTTACAATCCTGTTATCGGCAATATATTTTTTTACGGCATGGAAAATAAAACCCATAGCTAAAGTAAAAGCCTGCGCCTGCAAAAAATATAAAGTTAAAAAAGCCAAGAACAGAATTTACAGCCTTCATACTTTTAACTCCAATTTTAAAATTTACACGATTTATTATATACCCATTGGCTGTCCTTGTCAAGGTTTTTTGTGAAAAAAATGTCTTTAAACGTAATTTTATTCCATTTCAGTTACAATATGTAAACATCATTAACCAAATTGTAATTTGTATTGCTCTTTAAAGTATGCTATAATTATTTTATATGCTACATAAATCCACTTTAAGGAGTTTTGGATATGACTGATGAAATTATCCGCCGACAGGTGCTTCCGGTTGCAAAGAAAATAAATGAGGAAGTTAAAAAGGCTGTTATAGGCAAAAATGATATTATTGTAAAGACTCAGCTTGCTATAATTGCGGGAGGACACATTCTTCTTGATGATATTCCCGGAGTGGGAAAAACCACTCTTGCCCTTGCATTTTCCAAGGCAATGTCCCTTGATTACAAGCGTATGCAGTTCACCCCTGACGTACTACCTGCTGACGTGACAGGCTTTACTGTATACAACAAGCAGACCGAGAGTTTTGAGTACAAGCCAGGTGCAGCGCTTTGCAGTCTTTTTCTTGCTGACGAAATAAACCGTACCTCAAGCAAGACTCAGAGTGCGCTTCTTGAAGCTATGGAGGAAGGTGCGGTAACGGTTGACGGTGTCACACACGAGCTTCCGAAGCCATTTATTGTTATTGCAACACAAAACCCTATCGGCTCTGTCGGCACGCAGATGCTCCCCGAATCTCAGCTTGACCGTTTCATTGTTCGTCTGACTATGGGATACCCTGACCTGAACAGCGAGATTGCTATTCTCAAATCAAAGGGCACGGAAAAGCCTGCTGATGCAATTGTTCCTGTTGCAAGTGCTGATGATGTGCTTATGCTTCGTGCGGCAGCTGAACAGATTTTTGTTGATGACCGTGTTTACAAATACATCGCTTCGATTGCTGCTGCGACACGTACTCACCCTCAGATTAAGCTGGGACTCAGTCCGAGAGGCTCGGTTGCTCTTGCGGCAATGGCAAAGGCTACTGCTCTTCTCAGCGGACGAAGCTACGTTATTCCCGATGATGTTAAATTTATTCTCAATGACGTTTCGGAACACCGTATTATAATTTCTCCGAAGGCAAAGGCGGCAGGCGTAACCGCTGCCGATGTACTCCGTGATATAAGTGCACGCACACCTGCTCCGAAAATCTGAAATTCGAAGGGACAAGCCTTATGAAGTATTTATATTTTCCGATGCTGTTTTTTTCGGTATGCTTCTTTGTGATGTACAAGGGCGATTTGTCATTTATTCTGCTGGTCTTTATGGCTGTTCTTCCGATAGTAACGTTTATTTTGCTTTGCATCACATCGTTATTTGTAAGGGTAAATGCGCATTTTGAGCAGATGACAACCTCAAGAGAGAGTTCGGCAGTGCTTAAAGTAACAATCCAAAATCGTTCGCTTATTCCGATTACAAGCTGTATTGTCGAGGTTATGTACACTCCGTCGGTTCTTTTTGACGCTCCCGTAAAACGCAAATTCAAGTTCAGTGCTGCTGTCGGAGCGAAAACAACGGAAAACTTTGCAGTCAACATCACTCCTGCTCACTGCGGAACAATTGATGTTAAGGTTTCAAAAATACGCATACGCGACATTCTTGGTTTATGCTCTATCCCTGTAAAAGCTGGTTTCGGTGAAAAAATTCTTTCTCTACCCGTTATTTTTCCTGTACAGGCGTCTGTTGAAAACAATCCTGTTTTTTCTGCTGAAAGCAATACGTTTTCTCAGGTGAAGGCGGGAGATGACCCTTCGGAAATTTTTGCACTGCGCGAATACCGTGAAGGAGACAGCAACAATCGTATTCACTGGAAGCTCAGCAGCAGAAGCGACACGTTTATTGTCAAGGAGCTTTCGCTTCCTGTAGGTTGCAATACACTCATTGCCGCTGATTTTTACGGCTGTAAAAATGCTTCGGAAGCTGATAGAATTCTTGATGCTGTTTTCTCTGTTTCGAACTTTCTTGCAGAGTATGGCACTGCACATTCAATTGCTTATGCTGACACAAGCTTCGGGATTAAAAAGTACAAAATTTCAAACTCAGACGAATTTTACGTTGCAGAGTCAGCTTTATGCTCAAGTATTAAGGAAATTGCATCGGGAATTCCTTTTGTTCAAGCGGCAGCTTCAGATAATTCCTTTGCAGTAAAAGGGACTTTCTCGAGGGTTATTGCAATTGCTGACTATGTTGATGCAGTTAGAGCTGAAATGCTTGAGGATTTCTGCGGTGATGCTCGGCTTACGATAATTTGCACCGGAAACCTTGACACAACACAGGATTACGATGACAACCGTGTTGAAATAATATATGCTGACGCTGAAACGCTAAGTAATCGTGAATTACTGATAATATAATGAAGGGAGGTACGGCAATATGTCAAGGAATGACTATTCACCGTCTGTACAGATTACAGCAACTGTACGCAAAACAAGTGAAAAACCTACGTTTCAGATACAGATAATCAGATTTATTATTGCCGTACTCGGTTGCTGCGGCTCGGTATTCACGACACTAAGCTGTCTTGATATAACTGTAGACAAGACGATGATTTTCTTTCTGATTATCGGAATGTGTATTCTTACAAACACTTTTCGTCTCAGAAAGGAAATTGCTTTATGCACGCTTTTTGCTTCTACCGGTGCTTACATTATAGGCACTGCAATTCTGAAAGACAAAATCTGTGCAGGTCTTGCAGGAGTTTTAAATGTATATACTGCTGCGGCACGTGAAAAATACCGCACTGAGCCGTTTATTCACATACTTGAGCCTGAGCTTGTCAATGAACACATAACGATTTTTATCATAATGTCTGTAATCCTTATCTGCCTTTTTGTCGGATATTTGTTTGTGCGGCTTGATTCAGGGCTGTATGCGGCATTTGTACTTTTTGCACCTGCGATTGCTGTACTTGCTTACGGATTTGAGCCTGACCCTTTAGCGTTTACTGCTCTCATAACAGCGGTTGTTGCACTTGCTGTTGTTGAATACTCTGTTTCAAATTCATCGTACAGACAGCAATTTATACGATACGGTATTCAATGTGCAGGAATTGCTGCTGTTATATCCATATTATGCCTTTGGCTTATTATCGGAATAACAAGGGCTTCAGGTTTTGAACGTCCACAGAAGCTTAATGAGCTTTTTTACAAGGCTGATAATTATTTGGAAAGCGGTGAGATTCAGCACAGTATCAGAGAAACCTTTTCGCAGATTATGGGTGACCCATATATTTACGGGGCTATCAACCATGGCAAGCTTGATGAATTCGGAAATATCAGGTTTGATTTCAAAACCGTATTACAGGTTACAATGCCACGTTCTCTTGATACGATTTATCTGAGAGGGTTTGTAGGCTCTGTTTACACGGGAAGAAGCTGGGAGGAGCTTTCTTCGGGGAAACTTCGTGAGCTGGAGGAAATAACTGACGGATTTACAACAGATGGACTTTCCCCGCTTCTTTTTGACAGCTACAATCTGAAAAATGCTCCCGGAGTACTTCCTAACTACAGCTTTACGGTGAAAAACATTGCTGCAAGTACGGACTATCTTTATCTGCCCTATAATCTTGTGCCAGAAAGCGTATCAAGATACACTATTACCGACAACAGCCATTTTACAGGCTCTTCAGAGACTTACTTCGGACAGATTTATGACCCTGACAGCTATTACGGATATCAGAATCTTTTCAGAAAACGCTGGTCAATTCCTGCTTCTCTTGTTGATGATGAGGCTGCGTACAGAAATTTTGTGTATGAAAACTATCTTGATATTCCTGACACCTTTTCACCTGAGGAAATGTTCAATCAGAACTATTATGAGTACATTACTGCTGAAGAAATTCAGACGGGAAAAAGCACTCTTGACGAAATGACTGTATTCACAAGGAAACTTTACTATATCAAGGAATGGCTCCGTGACAACTGCAACTACAGTCTTACTACCGAGCCGCTTCCGAGGGGTGAAGATTTTGTAAATCACTTTCTCAAATACAAGGAGGGAAGCTGCTCACACTTTGCTACAACGGCTGTACTTATGTGCAGATATGCGGGTATCCCTGCAAGATATGTAGAGGGATATATAATCGCTCCTCATGACAGTGATATGGATATTCCTGAGGGTACTGTAATCACGGTTGATGTTGAAGACTCCCACGGTCACGCTTGGGTTGAGGTTTATATTGACGGCTACGGCTGGTATCCTATGGAATTTACGTCGGGTTACGCAAACATAAGAACAGCTTTTCCGACAGAAACTACTGTTACAGAAACTGAAGCAGAATCATCAGCGTCATCTGACGAAAGCGAAACGCTATCGGCGGCTGAAACCGATGTGACAATAACAGGAAGTGAACACTCTGCCCCACAGCCGCAGGAAATAACTACCGGAACAACTATTACACAGAACGATAAAAGTGATGTTACAGAGGTTACAACAATACCTTCCGAAACAGGAAATACAACTCAGGCTGGTGATGACAAAATAAACAAGCCTCCGTCTGTAGGTTTCGGAATTTTTGGAATTGAAGGAGAAAAGAAGGTTGACATAGTTTACGACCTGACGTGGGTTTTAATTGTTGTTTTGGTTATTGCTGTAATTCCGTTGGCAGTTATTATCCGCAGGACAATTATTGTTTCACGATATAAGGCGGCTGCTGTTCCAACGGTTCAAGTCAGCAAGGATTACAAACGGTTCTGCAAGCTTATCAGACTTATGGATATGCCCGAGCAAGGCGGAATGAGTTACTCTGAATACGGAGAGGCTCTTTCTCAGCGCTCACCGCTTCTCGCTGACGGGTGTGCTTCTCAGATTATTTCGCTGGCACTGAAAGCTTCATTCGGCGGTGTCTCTATTACACGTGATGAGGCTCATGAGATGCGGCTTGCTGTTACAAGTCTTATAAAGCGACATTATGCATCTCTTTCTTCGTTCGGAAAATTCAAGCTTAAATTTGTTTACTGCCTGATATAAAAAGTCACGCTGAAATTTTACAGCGTGACTTTTTTTCTTATAATTCAGATTGAAGTTTTGATTGCGAAATTATTAAATTCCGTAAAAGCTATTGAAAAAAATATACAGATATGGTATAATGATGTTAATAAAATTTGTGCAGTTTTTCTGTACAGAATGGGGGCGATTGCCTTGAAAAAATATTTCAGCGAGTATATTGCTTCGGTAATTGCCGCACTTGAAAATGAAAATACTGATTTTCGGGCACTGAAAAAAGAAATGCTGACTAAAATTGCTTTTATGCAGCACGAAAGACTTATTCATCTGCTGGTGACAATCCTTTTTGCTGTACTTATGTTTCTATGCCTTATCGGTTTTTTCGTGTCAGAAAATATTGGTATTCTTGCTGCGGCTGTACTTATGCTTGTGCTGCTCGTTCCATATATTGCTCACTACTACTTTTTAGAAAACGGTGTTCAGATGCTTTACTCCATTTATGACAGAGTCTGCGAAAAAAGCACCGATTAAGGGATATTCCCTTCTCTAAATTTTTATCACTCTCTTAATTCGGAGGACGCTATGAAAATTACTCCCGAAATAGTTCAGGAAGTCATTGACAACAAGGACATCTTTGTTGAATTTCAGCCTATTTATTCCATCAACACAAAAAAAGTTATCGGTCTTGAAGCGCTTGCCAGAGGCGATTACAAGGGTGAAATTGTTTCGCCTTATTTTCTTTTTAACTATGCCAAGCAAAACGGAAATGCTCTTGAGCTTGACAGAATATGCCGTGAAAAATCAATGGCTGCTTTTGTTGCTGAGGAAAAGACTGCGCCTGCTCTTTTTGTCAATTTCGAAACCTCGGTTCTTAATGACGTGGATGCCGGCAATGGTGAGCTTCTTCGCACAACCGAAAACCACAATCTTTCGCCCGAAAGCGTTGTTATTGAGCTGAACAGTTCAAATGTAAGAGATAATTATGACTTGATGATGTTTGTCAATTTTTATCGCTCAAAAGGTTTCCTTATTGCGCTGGACAATGTAAGTGCAGGGGAAGATACTATGGAAAGAATAAAAATGATTAACCCTGACATTATCAAGATTGACCGTTTTATTGTAAGCAACATTGAATCAAATACCTACAATCAGGAAGTTTTCAAATCGATTATCAATACTGCCAAGCAGATTGGTGCGATGACTATTGCACAGGGTGTTGAAACTGTTGACGAGGTTATTACCTGTATGCTTATGGGTGTTGACTACTTTCAGGGTTACTATTTTTCACGTCCTGAACAATTCAATTTCCTGTTCACAAACGAGGCTCGTCTCAAGCTTGAAGACGCTGCACTCAGACTCAATCTCAGCATAAAGAAAAACCCTACGGTTGTAAATGTGCAGATTGAAAGCTACAAGCGTATTATTTATGACCTTGTAAGCAACCTTATCGGTACAAATCCAAATGATTATGAATCGGTTCTGAAAAAATATGTTCATGAACACAAGGAAATTGAATGTGCATTCCTTATTGATGAAAAGGGTTTTCAGATTACGGAAACAATTATGACATCCGATACGGAAATTCAGCCAGGATTCAAGCCTGAACTGAAGGGCGTAAACCATGACATCAAGAATTATTTCTATGCTGTCAAGGAGCAGATTGAAGACCCGTTTATTTCAGGCTGGTACATATCGGCTGCAACAGGAAAAAACTGCAAGACAATCTCTTCTCATTTCTATAATGACGGTAAGATGATTGTTGTCTGCATTGACTTGAAGAAACGCTAAAGAAGATTGTACCAAAGCGGCAGTTCTCCTCGGTACAGCAGTTTCAGCTGTCGGCGTATGCTTTCAAGTTCAGCATCAAGCTCGTCATTTGCCTCGGCAATGAAATGAGGAACTTTTGCTACAGAAGAGCTTATGCTGTCCAGCTTTTCGTCACGGACAAAAAGGCTCATCTTCTTTTCCAGCGATATCCACTCATCTGTAAGTTCATCGGCGGCTGCGGAGGCTTTTCCGCTGTCGCCGTTTTCGTTGTACATTATAATTCTGTCGATGATGTCAATCACATCATTTTTCCATTTTCCAAGGCAGCCTGCTGCAACAGCTGAATAGACAACTATAGCTGCTACAAGCGCAAATGCCATTGTCACACGCTTCATATCATTGCTCCTTTCTGATAAGTGAATAATTACGGTCGCTGTCAACAGTCATCAGGAAAACGTCTCCTATGGCTGTTTTTTCTTTTTTCAGAGTGCGTTCAATCCACTCCATTGAAAGTGCAAGTCTATTCATTGCATCGCCGTCAGGGTCGCCGTCAGCGATTACCACTTCGGGAGGATTAATGCTTTTTCCTTTCAGCTCCATATCGGAATTTGTGGTGTTGCGATAAGGATATTTCTGATAGATTGACAAGTTTCCCGTTGTTTCAACCATTGCAAACTGCACCTCGCTGATATCAAAAACCCCCTGTCCGCGCAGACTTTCCATAAGGTCATCTACAGTGAAGCGTATTGCCCGCATCTGTTTTTGGTCCAGCTTTCCGTCGCGAATTATTATTGCGGGAGTACCACTCATTACACGTCTTACAGCACGGCTTTTAATTGCAAGCCATGACATTATCACATCAATGCTGGCGAGGGTAATAATCGGAATTATTCCTGTAAGAAGCGGTATTCCTGTATCCTCTACGGGAAGGGTTGCGATGTTGGAAATGAGGATTGTAACCGCTAATTCTGAAGGCTGTAACTCGCCTATCTGACGTTTGCCCATAAGACGCACTGAAAAAATAAGAAGCATATAAAGAATTATTGCACGGATAAAAACAACTGACATAAAACCTCTCCTTTGGCAATATTGTTCCCGAAATCTGCGGAAAAATCCATGTATTTTTTTACACGCTGCGGAAATAATAATCAAAAAGATTGGAGTGATTTTATGAATATGCCTGACGCTTATGATTTTAAGGAAATCAACATAGAAAAATCGCTGCGGCAGAATATTTCCAACATAAAAAATATTCTCGGAGGAAGCTCCGACCTGCTGATAAATGAATTTCTGATTGATGATACACCCTGCTGTCTTGTGTGCTTTGAGGGTATGATTTCCATTCAGTTTATCACAAATCTGATTTTACGTCCGCTTACAAATCTGCACGTTGCCGAAAATGCTTCTCCACACGATATTTTCATGCACATCCGTGACCGTATGCTTTTAGCCATTGACCGCGGACTTTGCACTCAGTATGGTGACATTATCCGCAGGCTGATGAGTGGATTTGCGGTGCTGTTTATCGACGGCGTAGACACGGCTTTTGCTTACGGCGTACAGGGATATTCAATCCGAAGTATTTCAGAGCCGTCCTCTGAGGGTAACATTCGTGGTGCACAGGAAGGGTTTGTGGAAACAGTTCGTATCAGTATGTCACTGGTCCGCCGCCGTATCAAATCTCCCCTGCTTAGGTTTGAACTTTTTCCCGTGACAGCAACTGCAAACGTGGACGTGATACTGACCTATATGGCTGACCGTGTACCTATGAGACTGGTGAAGAAAATCCGTAAGAGGCTTGAGGATTTACCACTTGAAAGCCTGCTTGGAAGCGGCTATGTTGAGCCCTTTCTCGATAACACCAACACAAGTTTTTTCTCGGGTGTTTCTGTGACCGAGCGTCCCGACGTTTTCTGTGCAAAAATCATTGAGGGGCGAATCGGTCTGCTTATTGACGGCACGCCCTTTGCAATCGTTATTCCGTCACTGTTTATTGAGAATTTTCAGACACTTGACGATTACAACTTCCGCCCATTTTATGCTGTGCTGATAAGATGGATTCGCTATCTTGCATTTTTCCTCGCAATTTTTCTGCCTGCGGTTTACGTTGCAGTGGTAACCTTTCACCCCGAACTTTTCAACCACACGCTTCTCGTAACCCTTGCTTCTGCTGAGCAGACTGCACCATTGCCCCTTGCAGTTGAGGCGTTTATTGTTCTGCTGTTCTACGAAATAATCCGTGAAGCGGGAGTGCGGTTGCCGAAAAGCGTGGGCGGTACGGTTTCGATTGTGGGAGGACTTATCATCGGGGATGCTGCCGTGTCCGCAGGAATAATTTCAAACCCGCTTCTACTTGTCTGCGCAATTTCGGTAACAGCTTCCTTTGTTGTACCAAACTTGAATCAGCAGATTACAACTCTTCGCTTCATTGCCGTTGTTACAGGAGGAATAAGCGGACTTTACGGAATATCCCTGCTTGCGGCTGTAACACTTATTAATCTTTGCTCACTTGAAAATTATGGTACACCTGCCACTTCGCCGCTTTCTCCGTTTACACCGAAAGCAATGCGTGATGTACTGGCAAGGGTGGGTTTTAAACGCATGGCAACAGGCAACGCAACAATTGAAAAGCTCAACGGCGTGAACATGGAGGACTGATATGGAAAAACGAATTATCAGCTGGGGACAGCTTCTTCTCCTGCTTTTTATGTGCAGGGTTTTCACCCTTATGACTTTTGTACCCTTTGCAGAGGGTGATATTTCGGTGCAGATGATTGGCACGGCAATTTCTACGGCAATTCAGGCGGTAATACTCATTCCCGTTGTAATTCTCAAGGACAGCGCTACAGACGTACTGCTGAAAAAATGCCGTCCTCTTGGAATTCTTTCAGCAGTTCTGTACCTGCTTTTCTTTTTGTTATATACGGTAAACGGGCTGCTTCATTTTCAGAATTTCCTTTCAGCACGCTTTTTTCCAACAGCTGACAGCACATTATGGATTGGAGTACTTCTCATCATCTGCGTGTACTGCGGCTGCCTTGGAATTGAGGCACTGGGACGAAGCGCTGTTATAGTATTCTGGCTGTTTGTAGCGGCGGTTACAGCTATGGTTTTCTCCTCAGTGCAAAGCTTTGACACTACAAATCTGTACCTTTCACCCATTACCCCAAAAAGCCTTTTTTCAGCTGTACTGAACGATTTGTCGCGAAACGGTGAGATTGTTGCACTTGCTTTTCTTGCAAAACACGTCAAGGAAAAGCACCGCTGCGGCACTTACGGACTACTTGCATCAAAGCTGTTTCTTGTTGAGGGAGTAATACTTCTGATTTGTATGGTGCTTGGTGATTTTGCACAGCTTACCGACTACCCTTTCCTTTCTCTCGGCACATTCGGCGGCGCACGTTTTCTACAGCGGAGTGACTCCCTTTACCTTATCGTGTGGACCATTACCGCTGTGCTTAACATCGCCCTTTTCCTCCATCTTTCCGCAGGACTTATGGAAGAGGTGTTCCCTAAAATGAAGTTCCGAACATCCGTTGCAGCCGTCCTCGTTTTCGGAACGGTTATGATTTTCACGTTGACGGGACTTGACTTTGACCCAGTTTACAGAATACTCTGTTCGGGCTACTCCGTAATTTTCCTGACAGGGTCACTTCCATTGACTGCATTAATTATTTCCAGAAGAAAGGCTGGTGAAAAGAAAAATGAAGCTTAAATTTTTAGCCATGGCGACCCTTGCCACACTGTTTCTGACAGGCTGTTCAATGGGTATCGAGGTCAACGACCGTGCCTTTGTTCAGCTTATGGGAATTGAACGTGAGGACAACATTTACTTTGTTTCGATGCAGGTGTACAAGTCGGAAAGCGGCACTCCCGAGCCTGACGTCAGCAAGGCAAACACCATCACCGCAAAAGGTGAGGGTGCAACCATTCACGAAGCAATTTCCACCGCCGAACTTACTCTCGGAAAGAAAGCTTTTCTGGGACACATCAAGATGCTTGTTGTGGGGGGCGGCATAAAAAATCCCGCCGATGAGTTATCCCTTTTCCTTGACGGAAGCGTGTCGCCGTCTTGTCCAGTCGCCTACTCCGACGACCCCGCCGCCGTCATAGAAACGCTACCCGAGGAAGGCTCCTTTTCCGCGGAGCAAATTCTCGCCCTTGCTGACTCCTCTGCCGCACAGGGCAAAACTCTGTTCACTTCCGTTGCCGAGCTTGCCGCAAGCACAGGTGAACTTGACACAGCGGCGGCTCTGCCGATTATTGCCGCTGAGGAGAAAAGCGTGACCTTTGAGGGTGTTACCCTTGCGCAGAAAAACGGTGTGCGTGGTAAACTTGACGAAAAGGAAACCCTCGGGGCAAAGTTGCTCCTGAACCAGTTTGAAACGGGGGACAAAATAACGGTTCCCGTGGAAGTTGACGGGAACCGTGCTACAGTTTTTATCACAAGCGCCTGCACGAAGCTTGACGCTGAAATGGCGGACGTGCTTACCGTAAATGCCGAAATCAAGCTGAAAATGACCGTTGCCGAAAACCCCTACGGAATAAAGCCCGCCCTTATCGAAAAGGCGGCACGTCAGCAAATCAGCGAAAGCTGTATGGCGGCATATTCGGCGGCGGTGCACGAAAACCTCTGCGACATTTTCGGAGTAAAGAAGCTTGTGCGGCGGTACTGCCCCGAAAGGTACAACGATTACTGCAACGCAGAGAGAAGCTATCTTGTGGGGAGTACACTGAATTTGAAGTTGAAAAGCGAGATGTAAAAAGAAATCCTGATAAGAATTTGCGTTCTTATCAGGATTTTTTCAGTTGGTTAAAAAATCGTTAAGCAATTCGTTTATCTTATCAAGATTACAGCATTTGTCTGGGGTGAATTCGTACCATTGACTTGAGTCATCATCGTGATTTACTCCAAGATAAGTTATCCTATCCTCTGAAATGTAGTATTCTTCTTTTCTGGCACTATAATCTATGCTTAGCTTTATCATATCTGTTGTATCAGGCTCATCACATTTATTTAAAATACCATATACATTTTCAAATTCATAAGCAAGTTGCTCAATGTTTTTTTCTGACAACGTTATAACATTTTCAACCTTTTCAACAGTTATAATATCATTCCCGTAGAAGTCATCCCAATAGCCTAAAAGATAAGTAACACGACGTTGTTCATAATTTATATTGAGATTTTCGTCAACAGTTATATCATATAAAGTCGTGAACCAATATTCGGGTCCATAATTATAATTTACTACAATAACAGCGTTTCCAGCCTTTAGCGGTTTGAATGTAAAACTTTCTTCAGTAGGTGTTATTACACCATCATTATAAACAATACTCATTCCTGTTCCGATATTACTGCCGTGCGCCCGACTTATATAAAGCACATCTACGCCATTCTCTTGGTAAACATCTGTATCACGTTCCTCATTTAGTTTGTTAACTAAAATAAGAACAATAAACGCAATTACTATCAATGCTATAATCGAAAGTAATGTAATGAGAGTTACCTTTATCACCTTTTTCATCCCGTCACCTCAAATCAGCCTTACTCCTCCGCTTCAAGCACCCATTTCCCATTGTCACGGACAACCACCCACGCAACATTTTCTGTGGTGTGATGCTCGTCATCGTTGTAAACTGTCAGGTCAAAGTAAACCATATATCTTCCGTCGCCAAGCTTTTCTCTGCCCTGAAATTCAGCGGCAGCCTTGAACTCCTCGTGGTCAACAAGGACATCCCCGACGGACTTCTCCGCCGCCATATCCTCCTCGCTGATTTTCTCCGAATATTCAGCCGCATAACACTGCACAAAGGACGTGAAATCCTGACGTGCAACCGCTTTCAGATACTTGTCAACAAGCTTCATCTGACCGCTGAGGTAGAAATTGTACCCCAGCAGTACGCAAGCCACCGCCGTGCCGATAATGCAGAAAATTATGCCGAAAAGCTTTCCGACCGTAAGTTTTTTACCCATTCAAATCACCGTTAATTCTTGAGAATTGCGCCCTGTGCGCCCGATGTTACAAGCTTTGCGTAACGCTTCAGATAGCCCTTGAGTTCCTTTGTTTTTGGTGTGAAATCTGCAAGTCTGCGGTCGATTTCTTCCTGCGGAACATCGAGAGTGATTGTGTTTGCAGGAATATCAATAGTAATCATATCGCCGTCTTCAACAACACCGATTACGCCGCCGTCAGCAGCCTCAGGGGAAACGTGTCCGATTGAAGCGCCTCTTGAAGCGCCTGAGAAACGTCCGTCTGTGATAAGCGCAACCTCGCTGCCAAGACCCATACCCTGGATTGCAGATGTAGGGTTAAGCATTTCACGCATACCAGGGCCGCCCTTTGGACCCTCGTAGCGGATTACAACAACGTCGCCGCTTACGATTTTACCGCCGAGAATTGCCGCCATAGCGTCCTCCTCGCAGTCGAAAACCTTTGCAGGGCCAGTGTGTGTAAGCATTTCAGCAACAACTGCACTTCTCTTTACAACGCAGCCGTCCTTTGCAAGGTTGCCCTTCAGTACGGCAATACCGCCTGTTTCGCTGTACGGATTGTCGATAGGACGGATTACGTCAGGGTCACGGTTTACGCAGTCTGCGATATTTTCGCCAACTGTCTTGCCCGTTGCTGTCATACAATCAAGGTTAAGCAGATTTTTCTTGGAAAGCTCGTTCATTACAGCGTAAACACCGCCTGCCTCGTTCAGGTCCTCCATATATGTATGACCTGCAGGTGCAAGGTGACAAAGGTTAGGTGTTCTTGCGCTGATTTCGTTAGCAATATCAAGGTTGATTTCAATACCGCATTCGTGGGCAATTGCAGGAAGGTGAAGCATACTGTTTGTGGAACAGCCCAGTGCCATATCAACAGCAAGTGCGTTCATAAATGCCTTTTCTGTCATAATATCAAGGGGACGGATATTCTTTCTGTAAAGCTCCATAACAGCCATGCCTGCGTGCTTTGCAAGACGGATTCTGTCGGAGTAAACAGCAGGGATTGTACCGTTGCCCTTAAGACCCATACCGAGAACTTCTGTAAGGCAGTTCATGGAGTTAGCTGTGTACATACCAGAGCAGGAGCCGCAGGTAGGACAAGCCTTGTTTTCGTACTCGTCAAATTCTTCCTCGTTGATTCTTCCTGATGTGTAAGCACCAACTGCTTCAAACATACTGGAAAGAGATGTCTTGCTGCCCTTTACGTGACCTGCAAGCATTGGTCCGCCCGAAACGAAAACGGTAGGAACATTTACTCTTGCAGCCGCCATAAGCAGACCTGGTACGTTCTTGTCACAGTTAGGTACCATAACGAGCGCGTCAAAGTGGTGAGCAAGCGCCATACATTCAGTGGAGTCAGCAATGAGGTCGCGTGTTACGAGGGAGTACTTCATACCCTCGTGGCCCATTGCAATACCGTCACAGACAGCAATTGCAGGGAACACAACAGGTGTACCGCCCGCCATAGCAACGCCCATCTTTACAGCGTCAACAATCTTGTCAATGTTCATATGTCCGGGAACAATTTCGTTATAGGAAGAAACAATACCAACCAGTGGCTTCTTCATTTCCTCCTTTGTCATACCAAGTGCGTTGAAAAGTGAACGCTGAGGTGCCATTTCAGCACCGTCGCAGAAAAAGTTTCCGCAGTTTTCGTTGCAGTCCTTACAAGACATTTTTATCAATCCTTTCATTCATCGCCGAAATATTTCTTATACTTCATAATATAATCATAAGCCAGCGCCGTAAATTTCTCATCATCAAACAAGCCGTAGAATTCCTTGTTCAGCTCGTCATAATCGTCGTTTTCACTGAGCGCAAAGAAATCCTCAATTGAACGTCCCGAGGTTTTGCCGCTGTCAAAATTGATTTTCAGCGCACACTCGATAACCTCGTCAGCTTTTTCGTAGCCAAGCGCACGGAAACCCTCTGCACCTGCTCCGATAAAGTCACGGGAGGTGTTGAAAAAAGCCTGTGAGAAGCCGCCGTTCATAATTTCCTTTGTGACATAGTCGGCGCAATATAGGTTAAGGCAAGGAGTAGGAAGCCCATTTATGACAGCTGCCATATCGGACCAGTCCTCCTTGAATTTTCCCTCAATCCAGCATGTAACCGCAAGGACGATTTCTTCCTTCGGCACGCTGTCCAGCTCAGAGCGTTTAAGCGATTTGTATTTATTCTGCTTTTCGATAAAGCTGTCAATGTCGGTGCTGCCCGACAGAAAATCAAATGTACTCATAAACACCTCTGTTTACACGTTTCTACGATGTTTTGGCGGTACGCCAAAACTCGTAAAGCAAAAATTAATTTTTGCTTTTCATCAGGAATTACCGAGGAAAGCCGCACCGATAATGCCAGCATCGTTGCCAAGCTCAGCAACAGTAATCTTTGTATTCTTCTCAATCATTCTTGTGTAAACTTCCTTAGCAACCAGATCCTTGAGAGGAACCATAAGCGGGTCGCCCTCGTTGCAGACACCGCCGCCGATGCAGAGGATGTCAGGCTGGAAGATGTTGATTACACTTGTGATACCGCTTGCAAGGTACTTGATGTACTTGTCAACAACAGCCTTACCTGCCGCATCGCCTGCACGCATAGCGTCGAAAGCGTGACGTGCGGAGGAGTGACCGTCTCTCTCAGCGTATTCAGCCATAACTGTGCCTGGATTTTCAGCAATTGCCTGCTTTGTCATATTGATAAGACCTGTTGCAGAGGAGAACGTTTCGAAACAGCCCTTTCTGCCGCAAGTACACTGTGGACCGTCAACTTCGATAACCATGTGACCGATTTCTGTACCAGCAAGATTGCGTCCTGTGAAGATTTTGCCGTCGATGATTACGCCTGCACCAACGCCTGTACCAAGTGTGATACAAACAGCGTCTGTTGCACCCTTTGCTGCACCTGCAACAAATTCGCCGTAAGCAGCAGCATTAGCGTCGTTAGCAACGTAAACAGGCTTGTTGATGTGTTCCTGAATGTATTCACGGATAGGAACATTGCTGAAGCCGAGGTTGTTGGAGTAAGGAATTGTACCGTTGATGTTGTCAGCAATACCGGGAGTACCGATACCAATCCACTCAATGTCATCAATTGAAATGCCTGCATTCTTTGCAGCTTCGATACTTACAGCAGCCATATCGTCAGCAATTTCCTTTGCAGGACGAGGACACTTTGTCTTTGTGGAAGCCTTTGCAATAATCTCGTAGTTTTCGTTTACCACACCAGCCTTGATGTTTGTTCCGCCCAGGTCAATACCAATGTAATACTTCATAATCTTCTTCTCCTTTTAATTTAATCGTTTTTAACAATATTCCGCAGCCATACTCCCTTTATAACGAGAATAAGACCTATTGTAACCTTGATGATGTCCACGAACTGACAGCTGAAATAGATGTTCAGTATTCCGAAATCCGTGAAGTTGACAAGCAGCAGCGCCGTAGGTATCGTGATGCCCCAGACGTAAGCGCTGTCGAATAAGAATGTGACAAGGGTTCTTCCCCCTGAACGCAGAGTAAAGTAAGTCGCGTGCATAAATGCCGCAAATGGCATAAACAGACCCGAAATCATAATCAGACTTCCCGCCATACTCTTTACGCTGTCGGTTGTGTTGTAGAAATTCGGGAACATGCCCGAAAAAGCCGCCATAAGTCCGCCCGTAAGCGCACCCGCAAGCACTGTGAACACGATAAGCTTCGTGTCGGTTTCCCTTGCCTTTTTCATATCTCCCGTGCCGAGAATCTGTCCCACGATAATGCCCACCGAGTTGCCCAGCGCAATAAAAATTACCGAGAACAGATTGAAAATTGTTGATGAAATATTCGTTGCCGCAACAACGTCAAGTCCCCTTTCTGAGTAGCACTTGTTCAGCACTGCCATACCTGCCGACCAGAGAAATTCGTTGGCAAACAGCGGCAGACCGCTGATAAGGATTTTCTTCATCAATTCAGGCGGAATACGCATATTCCTGAACGCACCGATAATAAACTCGTTCTCCTGCTTGTGCGCGTGAGTCCACACCACAACTATTATGCACTCAACAAATCTCGCGATAACTGTCGCAATCGCCGCGCCCTTTACACCCATTGCAGGTGCACCAAGGTGTCCGAAAATCAGCACCCAGTTGAACGCAAGGTTCGTAAACACCGCCACAAGTCCCGCAAACATAGGGGGAAGCGTCTTGTTTGTTTCACGGAGTGTCGAAGCGTAAACCTGAGAAATCGTAAATGGAATAAGCCCGATAATCATTACCGAAAGATATTCCTTACCCGATTGCAGGGTCAGCGCCTTGTTGCCCTCGGTGCCCTCGCCAGTCAGATACATCGTGATAAGCTGGTCATCAAAAAAGTTCAGTATCAGCATACCGAACAGCAGTATTATCGTCGCAAGGATAACCTTGAAACGGAAGGTATGCTTTACACCCTCGGTACTGCCCTTGCCGAAAAACTGTGCACCGAAAATGCCTGGACCCGCAAGTATGCCGAAGATACACAGATTAAACACGAACAACAGCTGATTGACAATCGCCGTGCCCGACATCTGCTCCGTGCCCACCTGACCAATCATAATGTTGTCAAGCAGCGCAACAAAGTTGGTGATACCGTTCTGAATCATAATCGGAACGGCTATCGAGAAAATAGTTCTGTAGAATTTTTTATCGCCGAATAAGTTTTTGATAGTCATTGTTTTACCTCTTTTGCAAGACATTACACCCTGCAAAAAGGTGAAATGCCAATTAGTCTATTCTTGTAAATACAGATTTGAAGTTACCTGTAAGTGTATATTCACCGCAGTTTGCAGGTACGAACACGCTGTCGCCTTTCTTGAGAGCAAGTGTTGTATCGCCGCAAACGAGTTCAGCGTTACCCTCAAGGATAAGCACGTTATGGAAGGAAGTTTCGTCAGCGTTGAAGCAAGCCTTTTCAGCCACGTCAACGGAGTAAACTGTGAAATACTCGCACTTTGAAAGCAGACGCTTTACTGCACCGCTTTCCTCGAAAGCTTCTGTCACAGGATAAGGCTTTGCAGGACAAAGGTCGGTAACCTCAACAGCCTTATCAATGTGAAGCTCTCTCGGCTTGCCGTCAGCGCCAACTCTGCCGTAATCATAAATGCGGTATGTAGTGTTGGAATTCTGCTGAATTTCAGCAATAAGAATACCCTTACCGATAGCGTGAAGAGTACCTGCCTCGATAAAGAACACGTCGCCCTTCTTAACAGGAACGGACTGTGTGATTTCGAGGAGAGTGTTGTCCTTGATTCTTGAAGCAAACTCGTCCTTGCTGACTTCCTTCTTGAAGCCGTAAAGAAGCTCTGCGCCCTCGTCGCAGTCAACGATGTACCACATTTCTGTCTTGCCGTACTCGCCCTCAACACGCTGAGCATACTCATTGTTAGGGTGAACCTGAACAGAAAGGTTATCCTTAGCGTCGATAAGCTTTATAAGAATAGGGAACTGTTCAAAGCGTTCGCAGTTCTTGCCGAGAACAGCCTTGCCCTCTGTTTCGATATACTGTGCAAGTGTCTTGCCAGCGTGCTCGCCGTTTGCAACAACGGAAGCTCCGTCCTTATGGCAGGAAAGCTCCCAGCTTTCAGCAACCTTGTCGTAGTCGCAGTCCTTGCCGAAGTCGTCACGAAGGCGTGTTCCGCCCCAGAGATAGTCCTTGAATGCAGGTGTAAGCTTTATTGGATACATAATAATACCTCCAAAAAAATCATTAAAATCCAACTTACAGTATACCACAAATGCCCCTTACTGTCAATGATAACCTGTTGTAGAAAAATGCACTTGAAAATGGGAAGAATATGTGGTACAATATTGATATTATGAAAAAATATTTCTTATTTATTATTCTTTCAGTGCTTTTTCTCAGCGGTTGTGAAGATAAGGAAAATGTTGCGGAATATGTTTACATGGTTGACTCTCCGCTTACTGTTGTAACCACTGTTACGGAAGTTCCTATCGACACCTACAGCGAATATATGGAGACTTACACTCCGCTTACAACTACCGGCACTGACGTATATTATTATCATCTTCCTCCCGACGGAAATGTGCACGGGGGTATGGGCAGTGCTGCGCATATTGACATTCCGCCTATGGACAAGCTGCAGATTGATTCTGCAATGCTCCCAGAAAAGGCTTCACGGCCTGATATTGCGCCTGTAGCTGTTACTACTGCTGTTCCTGAAGAAACAACAGACACGGATGAAACTGTTACGGCAACGCCGTCATTTACGATGGAACTGCCTGAAATGGACAAAATTCATATTCAGACTGCACCTGCCGATACTGCTCCCACAAAATTCGTCCCCGAAACAACAACAGAGGCTTCACCCTCATCAGCAGAATAATCTATCAAAGGAGTTTACATAAAATGCCTATCAATATTCCCAATAATCTGCCTGCCTATGCAGTGCTCAATAACGAAAATATATTTGTAATGACCGATACTGCGGCGTCTCATCAGGATATACGTCCGCTTCGCATTGCAATAGTCAACCTGATGCCGAAGAAAATCGAAACGGAAACTCAAATTCTCCGTCTGCTTTCAAATACTCCGCTTCAGGTTGATATTGAGCTTATCCAGATGGCAAGCCATGTTACAAAGAACACTCCGATTGAGCACCTGACAAAGTTCTATAAAACCTTTGACGATGTCAAGGAACAGCGTTTTGACGGTTTGATTATAACAGGTGCACCTGTTGAGCAAATTCCTTTTGAGGACGTTGACTACTGGAAAGAGCTTTGCGGCATTATGGAATGGTCAAAGAAAAATGTCTGCTCCACTCTCCACATCTGCTGGGGTGCACAGGCTGGGCTTTACTATCATTACGGAGTGCCGAAATATGACCTTTCCGCCAAAATGTTCGGCGTATTCCCACATAAGGCAGAGGTTGCAAATCACCCGCTTCTCAGAGGCTTTGACGAAAAGTTCAATGTACCTCATTCGCGTCACACCGAAATCAAGCGCATGGACGTGGAGAAGGTTAAGCAGCTGCATATTCTTGCCGCTTCACATGAGTCAGGTGTAAACATTATTGCTGACGAAACCGAAAGACAGTTTTTTGTGTTAGGTCATTTTGAATACGACCGCTTTACCCTTGCAAACGAGTATTTTCGTGACAAGGATAAGGGGCTGCCGATTGATGTACCGAAGCACTACTTCCCTTACGATGACCCGTCACAGCCACCTCACTTCAACTGGCGTGCACACGCAAATCTGCTTTTCTCAAACTGGCTCAACTACTGCGTATATCAGAAAACACCATTCAACCTCAACGAGCTTGAAGCCATTATATAAACAGCAACGGCACTTCATTAAAGAAGTGCCGTATTTTTATACTATTTCCATTATCTCAGCCAAAGGCTTAACACTCTTTTCTCTTGGTGTATAAGCTGGCTTCCCCACGGGAATAACGCTCATCAGTCTGTGATTTTCCGCAGCTCCGAAAAGTTCATTTATTTCCTTTTCTGCAACCACAGGGTCATTCATCCAGCAAGCACCGAGTCCCATTTCTTCAGCCTTTAACAGCAGATTTTCAACAGCTGCCCCGATTGAAAGAATATCAGGATTTCCTAATGCTGAAAGCATTTCAGCTGAACCATACCCCTTTGAGGAGTAATAATCGGTAACCCTTGGGTCGTGGTATTTCATTTCAGTAAGATACACGAGAATAACAAGTGGTGCATTTCGGAAGAATGTTGTCTGCTTAACTCTTGAAGCAACGAAGTTTTCCTCGCAACCGTTGTAAAAACGATGCACACCCTTCTCCACAGCTTCTGCCAAAGCCTTTATTTTATCTGGACTTTTCACTGCGACAAATTTCCAGCACTGACTGTTACAGCCGCTTGGGGCTGTTGCTGCCGCACGGATAAGCTCTTCAATCTGATTTTCATCGACGCTGTCATTAAGAAATTTTCTTATACTGCGTCGTTTTTCTATTAATTCATCAAAATTCATTTACCATTTTCTCCTTATGACACGATTGTTACGCCGTAGCTTTTACAGATATCTTCAAGCGGCATTGTGATACCCTTTCCCGATGGTATCATCTCCCATATTCCATCGGTACACTCAAATGCAACTGCAAGGAGAGTTTTGCAATGAATATTTCCGGGCAGCGGCAAATGCATATGCACTCCGTTTTCACAAAGTATGCTTACATCTCCGTTTCTGAGCTTGTCAAACAAATGGGTAGGATTTTTTCCGTAAATTGAGAACAGCAATGTCATCATATTTACGTCGCCTGGTATTCTGCGGAAATCTATATACATAACTCTTTTATCGGGTGCATTCAGATAGGTTACACTTCCGCACTCGGAATGGTCATTTCCGAAGAATATCATACGTTTATCAGCGCTGACCCTTCCTCTGTTGTCAAGCATAAAAAGATATGCATCGATATCCATTTTGATGTCAGGCTCACCCACCAACTCAATTTTATACTGTTTGGGTGCAATAGGCAGCCTTTTCCCCGGAGCTATAAGCACATTTTCTTCGTCAAGCTCCTCCGATGTTTCCTCAGGCTCTTCCTGCTGAATTTCAATTGTTTCTGGTTCAGGCTCAGGCATAGTAGCAAGCTGGACAAGGTCAAGATTTTTCAGCATTTCCGAATATTGCACAGGAGCTTCTCTGTTCACTGCAAAAAGAACTGTACCCTCATCAAGTGTGTTTTTATCACCTGCTGTACCGCAGAGAATAATTCGTCTTTCAACCAACGATTTGATTATAATATTTCCGTAAAGCATTGAACCGCTTCTGATTTTTCCAATATTAACGGTAATCGTATTGTAGCCTTGAACAAGCGTATCGACAGAAAGTGTAACATCGTGGAAATTACAGCTTATTTCAGCTTCAACAGGAGAATAAATCTCTATAATATAAGCATGGGTCTTTTCAGCCTCAAAAGTACCTATATCCACTACCCTCGGAACACCCCAGAACTGTTCCTCGTCCTTTATTCCAAGAACAGTGCCGTTTACTTCAACATCTGTAAATTTCGTATCTCCATAACGGCAATACACAGAAATATATTGCTCAGGAGAGAGATTACTGTTTGTCAGTTCAATTTTAAGATTATCCAGCTCTACATTCTCTGCATCGACAACCAACACAGGGCCTGAATTGTTCCACAAAAGTGCTCCGTTTCCGTTTATCTTACAGCTTTTACGCACGATAAATTTTCCTTCATACTCACCCTTCGGAAGATTAACTCTGCCTGAGTCATCGGGATTATCAAGCATATGCATGATATCCTTGCTGTTCAAAAAATCACCACCCTAAAACTGAAATAACTGCCATTATCGCTATACATACAGTGAAGAAAATTCTTGCCGCAACAACAGCCTTGCATAAAGCTGTAAATTTCAGCGAATATGATCGCAATGCTGCTGCCGCACTTATTCCGCATACTTCTGCGGAAGCGTCTGAAACTGCTTTTACCGCTGATGAACATCCACACGAAGCAACAACCGAATCTGTTTCATCAAGCACGTGGATATCAGCATAATCTGCACTCATCATACAGGTTTTCATGCCCTGTTCGGAAGCTGCTCTGAGCATACGAAGCTTATCGGTGCTGTCTGCATTGACGATAGCCTTAATTTCAGAAAATCTTTTTTTCAGCTCGCTATCATCCATTTTCGCCAGCTGCTCCGAACTGAGAATTACACCTTTATTTCGTTTTGCTGTTTTCTTCAAAGTATAAATCATTGTCTCACGGCTTGCAGAAGTCATAAAAACTGTTTTTATTTTATTTTTCTCCAGTTCCTGCAGCGCATTTGCCGCTTCGTCGCAGACCTTATCGTGAAGCACTACCATTCCTATAAGCGTATATGCACCTATAGGAAGCTTCTCATTTTTTATTACATTGTCACACACCGCAAAAGCTACCACATCATTTCCTGTAAGGGAAATAGTTGCCGCAAGCTTTATCAATGCGTCCTTATTGGTAATTTTACGTTTTTTACCGTCGGCTGAAAAGCTGTCAGAGCATCTGTTCAGAATAACCTCTGCACTTCCGCTGAAAAAAGTTACAAGCTTGCTGTCAAGGTTGACTGTAGCACCGTGTATTCCACCTTTTTCAACCTCAGTCTGTTTTTTCACTTTCACCTTACCTGAAGCTTTTTTTACAAAATTCAGAATTGCCCTGTCAGAAGCAGTTCCGCCATAAACTGTGCCGTCATTTTCAAGCTGAGCAGAAGAAGTATTTACTGCCGCCGCTTTTATAATTCCGATAATTTTCTCGTCCACATCATCAAGCTTATCAATCTGATTTCCTGTACCGTCGATAAACCCATTTACAATGTACTTTCCTTCCGTCAGCACTCCTGTTTTGTCTGCAAACAGAATATCCGTATTCTGCATATCGTTGAGGATATCAGGCTTTGAAGCCACGACTCCAATTGACTCAAGCTTCTTCAATATTTTCGCTGCAACAGCTTCAACCTCAATATTCTTTACACACAGACAGCTTATAGCCAGCACTGCCGCCGCAGCTGAAAGTCCTTCAAATATACCATTCACAAGCTGCTTTGAAATTCCAGCGAACACTACACATACAGTCAATACTGCAACAGCGCACACTACTCCCGTTACATAGCCTGTCTGAATCAAGCCGCTGAATTTTTCGCAATGTACCTTTTCTGCAGCCTGTTCATTTTCAGCATTGAAAACCGAATTCCCCACTGCAGTAATTCTCATTGCACCGCTGCCTTTCACAATGACAGATCCTTTGTACAGGCTATAAGCACTTTTCAATCCGACAGACTTACTGCTTCTGAAGGTTGAAGGCGGAGTTGTTTTTTCGATTTTTTCAAGCATGCCAAATTCAGACTGGTCAACTGTAAACTGCCCGTCCGCAACAATTCCGTCGGCAGGAACAATGTCGCCCTCGGAAAGATACACAACATCTCCCACGGTAAGCATTCTCTCGTTAATACGTTCAGATTTCACCCCTCTGAGCACAATATACTCGCTTTGATGTGCGTTCTTGCACACTTGCTCCGTTTTCTTTTCGGAAGCAAATCGGAGCATTGCTTCAAGAAAAGCACACAACACTGCAAGACAGAAAGGTATCACTATGCTCCACACATCAGTGACAGGTTCAACCGCTTCAAGCAATCCGAGAAGCAGCAGAACAATTTTCAGCATTCCTGCAATAACAAAAAGCTTGCAGCTTAGTGACATTATTCCCATAATAAGGCTGTCACCGAATTTTATATTGCTTTTTCGCTCATTAAAGCCGTATTTCTGTCTTGAAGCCTCCGCTTCACGCTCAGAAAGACCGGATAAAGACATAAACCATATTCCTCTCTTTTCAGGAAATTATATAATTCTAACTTTGATTAACAATCCTCGTTCATTTCGTGAACCTCGGAAGATTGTTCCGTCTGTAAGGCGTATTGCCTGACCTGCAGGAACAGGATTTCCCTGCGGTGAAAGCAACCCTTCTGCATTTCGATTTATAAGGAACCATTCGCCGTTATGACAGCACACATAAGCCTGCAAGGTTTTATCAGCCTTTTCGTCTGCAAAAACATTGCTGTAGAAATGCCATTTGAACAGCGGTGTGTTGTTTACCACATCAAGCTCGGAAAAGCTTCTCCACTCGCCGTCATGACCTCTTACCTCTGAGTTTAACTCAAAACGTACGATATTTTTATCTGCAATCTGTGTTCCGCAGAACGGACAAACTGGATTATTCACATCATAAAGCACAAACCACTTCTTATCACAAGCGGGGTTTGAACACTTATGAAGCAAATCCCATGTCTTAACAAGACCACGCTCCCATTCCATTGCCGAAGGACGGAGCGCAGGGTTGTGCAGACCGTCCACAAACGCACGCAGGAACAGGTTTTCCATTACGGGTCCCAAGTCCTTTATGGTTGTTTTCAATGCTGATGGACGATTGGAAGTATCGTCGGGATTTTCTATGAATGTAGCCATAGGTCCCAATCCGAGATAATCATCACGCTCAGCAGATTCAGTAGAGTAAATTTTAGGACCCATAAGAGGGTGACGACAGAAAAGATACTCGTAAATCAACACTGAAAGAGCGTGCAAATCCGTTACAGAGCTTGGTATCATTCTTCTTGGGTCACTTCTGTCAAGCTCCATTGTTGATAGAACCTCAGGAGCAATATAGCCTCTTGTTCCTGCTACCTCAGGCGGAAAAAGTCCGGGCACAACCAGCGTGTCAATATCAATAACAACGCAGTTTCCTGTTTTCGGGTCGATAAGAACGTTGTTGTTGGATAAATCTGAATGTGCAAGACCTGCCTGATGGAGTCTGCGTATTGAACGTGCCAGCAAAAGTGACATCTGTATCATCGAACGGAAGTCACCAAGCTCATTTTTATTGAGAAAGCGGCGGTTACTGGACGTAAACCAGTTGCTTTTCTTGTCCTTGCCTTTCAATTCAAGGAACTGAGAAGCGCCCTCCTCAAAGAAAAAGCTTTTCGGGTAAGCTGGTGAAACTATACCGAATTCAGGTGCAACAACAAGGTCGGTAGGCCAACAGAAGCGTCCTGCAAAATAGCTTGCCAGCTTCTCATCGTTACCGATTGCTCCTCCCTTTGACTCGGGAATAGTCGGATTATAGCGTCCGATTATAGCCTCAAGGCGTGCAGCCATATTACGGTCGATTTTATTCGGCTCGTTGAAGAACTGCACAACGTAGGATTTATCGGGTGCAAAATATGTGTATTTCATTCCTCCGCGGGGAGGATTGTCAGTAATTACATACGGGATTTTTCTTCCGTCGGCAAGGGTCGCTTCACCCATTCTGCTCATAGGAAACCTCCGAAATTTATGTGTTAGTATTTATAATCAGCAATGTTCTGTCATCGAAAGAACCTCTTTCAACATAATTGTCAAGCCAAATTTTCAGCATTTCAGCCTTGTCCTTATCATAAACAATATCAAAGGAAGCAAGGGAAGCCTTTTTCTGTGCGTGCTTGTCAGCCCACAGCTGCTCAAGAGTCATATCTGCTTCGGCAAGGACATTTTTTGCGTACTGCAAAGAGTATTTCACGTCACCGTCATTTACCCAAGGATACTCCACAGGCTGAGGTACAGTAACGTCCGTAATAAGCTCTGGCTCAGCTATATCAAGTATGTTGTTCAGCTTTAAATCAAGCGCAAGGCGAAGAAGCTGAGGATTGTTAGGATAATAATCATCCGCAACGCCGTCCGTCATAAGCATAAGGAAGGACAGCTTCCCCCTGCGGATTTTTGTACGGCTCATAAGACTTTCCGTGCTTCTGAAGGCTTCGGAGGTGAGGAATTCCGTTTCCCCTGCAAAGCTTCCTCCGTCAGCTGTGCCGAGGAGTATAAGCGGATTTTCAGCCTTTTCATCAACTGCCGCAATCATACCGTCACCAAGCTGAATGGAAGCGGTAAGGTATTCCCTGCCATTTGCTGTTTCAACAGGGATAACAACTGACGCAAGAAGCGTGCAGGAAAAGTCTTTAAGCTCAGGCTTTCTGCCTGCGGCTTCCTCGAATTCGGGGTAGTCCTTCCTCTTTTCGTATGCTGCCTCAACTGCAGCAAAAGCCTCCGCATAGCTGTCACGGAGCATTGCCGCAATCTGAGAACAGAGTGCACCGAAATCAGCATTGTCAAGGGGCAGACTCAATATTTCAAGATAGTTCGGATTGTCACGCTTTATAGCTGAAAGACGTGCCTTGAAGTATTTCACAACTGCCTCACAAGCTGCTTTGGCGCCGATTCTCGAAAACAGCTTTGAACCTGCTCCGTCGGAAACGGCTGCAACAACCGTATCATCAAGGATTTCAAAAGCGTAGTTGTCATCGCAGTTTGTACCATCGTGCTTGTGCTTTTTACCACGCACTGCTGCAGCCAAAACCTCAAATCCGTTTTCATCTGCTGATGAGCAGCTTGCTTCGGGATACGGCTCGGGACTTTCGGGCACAGGATTGTATTTCCACATTGCAGCTGTATGGGCAGTAACGTCATTATCCGAAAGCTTGTTAATGTTATTTTCCATTGTTACCTCCGATTACGGAACAATTACGAAGCCTTGTGGTGGTGGTGGAAGCTCAATATTTGCACCTGGCTTGGAGTCAAGGCTCTTGGAAGACATTTTTACAGAGCTGGAAACCCACGCAAAGAACTGTGCAAGGTCACCTGCTGAAAGTGTGTTCATCATAAGCACACAGTCTGTGATTTCCTTCAGCACCTTTGTATCAGCGTATGCACCTGCGGCACAAGCGATGATATTTGCAGGCTTTGTGCTCTTAAGCATTGCAGCCGCTTCACGCCATTCGTCAGTTGGTGCACCGTCTGTAAGAATAAACACGAGAGGACGCCAGTCACCCTTCTGAGTTTCAGTTGACTTTCTTACTTCGGAGCGGATGCACTCGTTGAGAAGCTGTAAAGCTGCACCGAGAGCTGTTGCACCGCCTGCTGTGAGAGTTGGCTCCTTGAAGAGCATAAGCTCGGTAAGCGGAGTAACCTGTCTTGCGCTGGAGTTGAATGTGATAACGGAGAGGTACGCTGTTTCAAGAGCCTGAGGGTCACCTCTGAGCTCGGAGATAAGCGCACGTACACCGTGCTTTACTGCTTCGATAGGGTCGCCTGCCATTGAACCTGAAACGTCAAGGAGGAGATATACGGGAAGTCGTCTTGAAAATTCTGACATAATATTGCCCTGCCTTTCTATTTAAAAAGATATAATTTGCTCATTTTAACATAATAAAATTATACCTCTTATTGCACAGAATGTCAATTAAAATTTAGTTACAGCAACTATT
>JAFTWI010000033.1 GCA_017465345.1 Oscillospiraceae bacterium | reverse complement strand
TTCGCTATGCCGCATCCTGAGGGATACCGCAAGGCACTCCGTCTTGCTAAGCAGGCTGAAAAGTTCCACCGTCCAGTAATCTGCTTCATTGATACCCCAGGTGCTTTCTGCGGTGTTGAAGCCGAAAAGCGTGGGCAGGGCGAGGCTATTGCCAAGAACCTTATGGAATTCATGCGTCTGAAAACTCCCGTAATCAGTATCGTTCTCGGCGAAGGCGGAAGCGGCGGTGCGCTTGCACTGGGCGTGTGCGACGAGCTTGCTGTGCTGGAGAACTCCATTTACTCAGTTATCTCTCCACGTGGCTTTGCATCAATCCTCTGGAAGGACGCTGGAAGAGAGAAGGAAGCCTGCTCAATTATGAAGGTTACAGCTGAAGATATGGTTGAGCTTGGCGTTGCTGAGAAGATTATTGAGGAGCCTTTGGGCGGTGCTCATAATGATATTCGTCAAACTGCTGAAAATATAGGCGAATTTCTCTACAAATCTTTACATCAAAAATTGAAAATAGATATTGACGTTTTGCTAAATCAACGTTATACTAAGTTTAGGAAAATCGGTGAGTTCATCGAATAAGTTTTCCTGCAATCCAAAAATATAAAGACGATGCCCTCGGGCGTGCTCTTTATATAAATAAAAATATTACGAACGGAGGCAATTTTCATGGTATTTGATAAGGTAAAGGAAATCATCGTTGACCAGCTCGACGTTGACGCTGATAAGGTTACAAACGGCGCAAACATTCAGGACGATCTCGGTGCTGACTCCCTCGACGTAGTTGACCTTGTAATGAGCCTTGAAGAGGAATTTGACATTGAAATTCCTGATGAAGCTGTTGAAGGCATCAAGACTGTTGGCGATATCGTTAAGTACATCGAAGACAACCAGTAAGTCGAAAAAAGAGTGCGCTGTGGGTTTGTGCCCGACAGCGCATTTTTGATATATAGGAGATGACAGAATGGATATTTTGATTTTGCTATACATTGTTGTTTTTAGCGTACCTGTAGGCGTGCTGATTGGACTTATATATAATCAATCCAAGCTTGACAAAATTCCCGAAGATGATACCGAAAACAGAGCTTACCATAAAAAAGTTACAGCCATACTTGGTGTATGTTTTGCAGTAACATTTATTATCGCATATTTTATAGCTTATTTCTTTTGGGGAATTACCCATAAATAACTAATTGAAAGGGAGCTGATAAAAATGAAAAATAATCCTATCATAAAAGAAATGACTGAGGACATCATCAAAATCTGCAACCCGTTACAGATTTTCCTTGTTTCTGCAAAGACCAACTCAAAGGGCGAGCTGACCTCGTTCAAGGTCTGCATTGTTGTGGAAAACCACTACGAGAGTCACTCCGACCTTGAAACGGAAATCCTGCTCAAGACGGATTGCCCCGTGCCCTGTGATGTGATTGTGTACACCGTCAGCGAGTGGAACGAATGCGTTGACGACGACTGCACATTTGCGTACCGAGTAGACACCGAAGGGAATGTTTTATATGAGCAGAAAAAGTAGTCACAACAGCGACAGCAAGCGTTACTATGACTGGCTGTTCCACGCCTATCAGGATTTGCTTGCCGCAAGAATGTTAATCACAGACCGACGTCTGTTCAATCCAACCGTTTTTCACTGTCAGCAGGCTATCGAAAAGAGCCTGAAAGCCTTTCTGCTGTACAAGCACCGCAAGCTTTTTGACGGACACAACCTTACATGGCTTTGCAAGCAGGCGGCTCTCACAGACCAGTCCTTTACCAAGTGGATTGGCAAGAGCACCCTCCTTAACCGTTTCTACATTGAAACAAGATATCCTGCCGACATCCCCGAGGAAATCGACAGACAGCTTGTTGAGGAAATCCTCGAAGCTACCGAGGACATGATGGACTTCATCTGCGACAACATCAAATTCGACTACAACAGCTACCACTACCGCAGCAAAAAGAATAAATAATTTAACGGAGTGTTATGGAGAACCACTGGGGCAAACCTTTCTGTAGAAAGGTTCTTCCCCAGACCCCTTTCCAAAGACTTTCAGTCTAAAATACCCTCATAGGGCTTTTGCCCTATGAGGGTATTTTACATTAAAAGTTTTAGGGAGGGAGTTTGAGGGAGGACCCTTTTACAAAAGGGTCTCCCTCAATAGGTCTCCATAATAGTTCGTTGAATTATTATACTTCTGCGCCGAAGAAAGCGTCGTCGAAGCTTCCGCCGAATTCGTTATCGTTATCGATGTTTACTTCGAAAGGCTCATCATCATAGCTGGTGAAACCGCCGCCGTAGTTATAATCGTCATCATCATCGCTTGCATCTTCATCAACAAGCTGGAATTCAGAAACGAGGTCACGGAGCATTTGGGACTGACCGGAAAGCTCTTCGGAAGCAGCAGCACTTTCCTCTGCTGTAGCGGAGTTTGTCTGAACAACTTCGGAAATCTGGTCAACACCGACTGTAACCTGAACGATAGAGTCAGCAGCTTCCTTGGAAGCTTCAGAAATCTTAGCATTGATTACAGCAACCTTGCCTGCTGCTGCCGCAACTGCATTCATTCTTTCAGCAACCTCATCAACGAGAGCGTTACCCTTTTCGATAGCAACAACAGTGCCTTCAATCATAGCAGTTGTGTTCTTAGCAGCCTCAGCAGACTTGCTTGCGAGGTTTCTTACTTCGTCAGCAACTACTGCAAAGCCTTTACCTGCTGCACCTGCTCTTGCAGCCTCAACAGCAGCATTGAGAGCAAGGATATTTGTCTGGAAAGCAATATCTTCGATAGTCTTGATGATCTTCTTTGTTTCGTCGGAGGAAGTGCTGATTTCGTCCATAGCCTTAACAAGCTCTTCCATCTTTATGTTAGCTTCCTGCATCTGACCGCCAGCCACATTTGTCTGTGCACTTGCGTCTTCAGCGTCATTTGCGTTGACATTAATCATGTCAGCAATAACATTGATTGTAGCTGCAAGCTCCTGAATGGAGGAAGCCTGCTGAGTAGCACCCTGAGAAAGTGCCTGAGCACCGCCGGAAACCTGTTCGGAGCCTGCTGCAACCTGTTCAGCAGCATTATTGATTCCTGTCATAGTAGTATTAAGCTTGGAAATAAGGTTCTTCATGGAGGAAAGAATATTTCCGAAAGCGCCTATGTACATCATTTCGTTGTTGGACTTTGCATTCAAATCACCATCAGATACCTTGCCCAGCATCTGATCAATATCATTGATAACTCTGCCTGTACGGTCGGAGAGGGAACGCATAGCCTCTGCAAGGCGTCCGATTTCGTCCTTGCCTGTGTAATCCAATTCAACCATAAAATCGCCGTCAGCCATCTTTTCAGCAGCACGCATTGCTTCTTCGACACCCTTACGGATATTTCTGATAGCCATAACCATTGTGATTGTACCTGCAATAAGAAGAATTGCAATCATTGCAATCATAAATACAGATGCAGATGTTATATAACCCTGTGTGCTTTCATAAATTGCAGTAAGCTCATCTGTCTTAACAGCACTTTCATAAAGCGCATTAACATTTTTCACTACAATACCGAGAGCAGCTCTTACGCCGATAAACATAGCAATTACACATACAAAAATTATACCGCTGACAACCAGAAGCTTATTACGGATTTTTAAATTTCTCATAAGGAGACCTCCCAATTTTTATAAATTATTTCTTAGGAACAATCTTTTCAAGTCCGCCCATATAAGGTCTGAGAACCTCAGGGATTTTAACTGAACCGTCTTCGCAGAGGTTGTTTTCTACGAATGCGATAAGCATTCTTGGAGGAGCAACAACCGTGTTGTTGAGAGTGTGTGCGAAATACTTCTTGCCGTCCTCACCGTTTACGCGGATTTTAAGACGTCTTGCCTGAGCATCGCCCAAATTGGAGCAGCTGCCGACTTCGAAGTATTTCTTCTGTCTTGGAGACCATGCTTCAACGTCGTAGGACTTAACCTTAAGGTCAGCAAGGTCACCTGAGCAGCATTCGATTGTACGAACAGGAATATCCATTGAAACGAACAGGTCAACAGTGTTTCTCCAGAGCTTGTGGAACCAGTCCATGCTTTCTTCAGGCTTACAGATAACAATCATTTCCTGCTTTTCAAACTGGTGGATACGGTAAACGCCTCTTTCCTCAATACCGTGAGCACCCTTTTCCTTACGGAAGCAAGGAGAGTAACTTGTGAGGGTAGGTGGAAGAGTCTTTTCCTGCACGATTGTATCGATATACTTACCAATCATGGAGTGCTCAGAAGTACCGATGAGGTAGAGGT
>JAFTWI010000010.1 GCA_017465345.1 Oscillospiraceae bacterium | reverse complement strand
TAAACAGGGTTTGCACGAGCCATTTCTGTAATTTTTGCATGCATTTCAATCATTTCATCAGACCAGCCGTAGTCATCTCTTCTCTTCTGGAGACCGATTTCCTGTGTGCTTGGGTCAGCGTTTGCAGCAAGAATACATTCCATAAATCTCATAACACCCTCAGGGTTCTGAGCGCCCTTACAAAGGAGGTAAGCTTCCATACCAGCAGGAACATAATGCTGTTCGGACTGTGGGTCCTTTGGAAGCGGAACAAACATTACATCTTCCTGTGCGCCGAATGTTTCTGTCCAGATTTCAGGAGAGCTTTCGAGAACGTACATACCGCCGATGTAGAACAGCTCCTTGCCTTCGCCGATGAATTCAGGGTGTTCAGCCCAGTTGAAAAGGTTCTTGTCAAGAACAAGGCCGGAAGTGTTGAGCTCATACATGAAGTTCATTACACGCTCCAGGTCAGGGTCGAGGAGATTATGTACAAGCTTGCCGTCCTTCATTTCAACAGCAGGAACGCCGCTTGTGAGCATAAGAGGCTTTTCATTGAACCAGCCGTCAAGACCGTACTGCTCGGACTCTACATCAACATAGTCGATGAGCATATCACGGAATGTATCCCATGTCCAGTTGCCTGCTTCAAGAAGGTCAGCAGGGTCATCCATACCCATAGCTTCAATTGTAGCACGGTTGTAAACAACAACCTGACCGATAGTGGACTGAGGAACAATAAGGTAATGGTTGTCGCCCATAAGGAACATATCATTCAGTTCCTTCCATTCAGCCCAGAGTGGATTTTCCCAGTCCATATATGCATCATAAGACTGGAACTGACCGTTAGGAACACCTCTTGGGAAGCCGTCAAGGTCACCGCCTGCGATAAAGTCAACGCCTTCGCCGCCGAGGATTTTTGTGGAAAGGTCATTGAAGCGGTTTGCCCATGTGGTTTCAATATACTCGATTTCGCCGCCGTACTTTGTTTCAAAAAGTTCGAGGGAGAGAGCCTTTGTGTTACCTGAGCCTGTGGCATGGAATGGGTCATAGAAAGAGAACCACTTGATAGTTTTGTTTTCAAGTTCACCTGTAAGCATATTGCTTGCTACATCATCAAGCTTGCCTTCATCTTCTGCAGAAAGAGTTTCGGTATTAACCTCAACAGTTTTTGCAGTAGTTGTTGTAGCTTCAGTGATAGGAGCGTCTGTTCCGTCACCGCCGCAGGCAGAAAGAGAACCGACGATAGCAAGAGCAGTAAGTCCTGCAAAGAGTCGCTTTGTATTCTTCATAGTAATTACATCCTTTCTCATATATTAACCTAATTATAGCAAAAATAAAAAGGCTTTGTCAACGTTTACATTAACGTTTTTACAACAAAGCCTTTGGGTATTTTGTACAATAAAATCTCAACGGTGTGCAATAATTTGCTTTATCTCTCCGCCGCTGATAAAAATTCTCGGAACACGAACACTTACCGCACAGATGAGTTCATAACCGATTGTTCCATAGCTTGAAGCAAGGTCATCAGCAGTAATGATTTCATCGCCGTCACGTCCGAAAAGCGTAACCTCGTCGCCGACCTTCACGCCGTCAATTCCCGTAATATCAATCATCATCTGATCCATACAAATTCTGCCGATACCCTTTGCGCGCTTGCCGTGAACAAGAACCTCGTTGCGGTTTGAAAGCAGTCTCGGGTAACCGTCAGCATAGCCGCAGGGAACAGTAGCAACAACCCTATCGCTGTCAGCGGTATAGGTTCTGCCGTAGCTTACTGAGGTTCCCTTGCTGATTGTTTTAATCTGAGTGATAAAGGATTTCAGTTTCATAACAGGCTCAAGCTTAACAGGAACATCAAGTGTATTATCAGGCTTCAAGCCGTACAGAACAATGCCCATTCTTGCAAGAGTGCTTCGCTTATCGTAGTGATAAATCGTGCCAGCACTGTTAAGACAGTGTTTGTGAGTAAGCTTTACACCAAGCTTTTCCGCTTTTTCAGCAATTTCAAAGAAAAGATTTTTCTGATTTTCCGTAAATTTTATATTTTCTTCCTCGAGGCTGTCAGCAACTGCAAGATGAGTAAACAATCCCTCGACGGAAATGTTTTTCATAGCAGCAATTTCCGCAATTTCGGCAGCGCATTTCTCTGCATTTTCCGTGTTCAGACCAACTCTTCCCATACCGGTGTCGAGCTTTATGTGCAGGCGGACAGCTTTTTCAGCATTTGCGGAAATTTCAGCCGCATTGCTTACAGAAACAGCTGTGCCGATAAGATCATTTTCTATAAGTATATGTGTATCTTCGGGGGCAGTCCAGCTTAGAATAAGTATATCGCCTTCGCAACCTCCCTCGCGGAGTCTGAGTGCTTCGGAAATGTTGGAAACGCAGAAGAAATCCACGCCCATTTCCTGATACATTTTCATAAGCCCTACATCACCGTGACCGTAAGCATCAGCTTTAACCACGCAGGCAGGTTTCGTGCAGCTTTCGTCGATATAATCCTTCAGCGCAAGAAGATTGCTTTTTGCAGCGTCCAGATTGATTTCTGCACATATTCGTCTTGAAAAGTATTCTGACATTGTATTAACCAACTTTCAAAAAAATTTTTATTCACTATTGTAAAAATGAAATGTTTGTGCTATAATATGTCTTGTAGATGACGGTTATTCCGAAAGGAAGGGAATTTTATGCAGCAGGATTGGTGCTACGATAAAAGCACTACAGTTTGTTTTTCAGGTCATCGTCCCGAAAAGCTTCCCGATAAGGGTGACCTCACAAGCATGAAAATGAAAGGCATACTCAGCATGCTGTATTTTGAAATACAGCAAAGCATCGAGCAGGGATACAAAACCTTTATTATCGGCGGTGCAAAAGGAATTGACCTTTGGGCAGCCGAATTTATAATGCAGCTCAAGCATCAGGGAAATGATATCGAACTTGTTATTGCACTTCCATATAAGGATTTCGGTGCTAACTACAAGGGTATGGAGTTATTTCTCAGAGGAAATGCTGTACAGACATCTTCGCTTATAGTAAACGTTTCGGAGGAACCCTCCAAGTCCTGCTACAGAAAGCGAAATCAGTTTATGATTGACCATTCATCAAGGCTTATAGCTGTGATTTCGGACTTACGAAGCGGAACGGGGCAGACTGTAAATTATGCTGAAAAATCGGGTATTGAAACCAAAATAATCAATGCACGGAAATTTTCCGCCTATGTTGATAACAGCATTGCTTCGGGAGTGAAGATTGTTCACGAAGAAACAGACTTGAAAAATCTCGTCAAGGTTTATTATAGCACTTGACATCACTTTTTTCAATCCCATTTTAAATTTATTCTGAAAGGATTTATAAATATGGCATCAAAAGGAGCAAAAATCGCACTGACTTATTTAATAACCATTATTGTTACACTTCTTGTAATCGGCGGTATAGGATTTATGCTGTTGAAGGAAATTATGGCACCAAAAGAGGAATCAAAGCCTGATTTTCAGCTTGAACAGATGGCAACCGTTGATGATTATGTTCCTGTTGCCGACAATAACAAGACAACCCTTATTATTTTCGATTCCGAAAAAAGAATGAGCGGATGCAGCTTTATGCTGGTGCGAATGATAGCTGAGGAACGACACATTACAATTATGCCAATTCCTGCTGATACATACGCAAAGGTAGGAAGCACCGAGGACAGTATCTATGAGTTTTACCGTCTTGGCGGTACAGCCGATGCTGTGGAGGCTGTTGAATCGGCTGCAAATCTTGAAATTGACTATTATCTGAAGCTTAATAACGAAAGCTTCAGCGCAATTGTCGATATTTTCGGCGGAGTAGATTTCCACGTACCATATAATCTTGAATATTCAAATCCCGATACAGGTGAGGAGACTATTTTCCGTGAAGGAGAAACCTATCTTGACTCCAGAGATTTGTGCAAAATCATAACCTATCCGCTTTATACTTCGGGTGAAGAGTACAGAGCGAAAATGGCTGGAGTTGCTGTAAATGACCTTCTGAACCGAAATGTTGCACCGGGCTTTTCCAATTATATGGACGATTATTTCAGCACTGTTGTAAACTCAACCGTTGAAACCAATTTCACAGCCTATGATTATGAGGAACAGTCTGAAGCCATGAAATATGTTGCGGAAAGCGATGAAAACGTGTGTCAGCTACTGACTGTAACAGGAACATATAATGAAAATTCGCTTTTTGTTCTTGACGAAAATTTCCTTAAATCACTTCCTGAACGATTTAAGCTTTACGAAGAAACACTTTCTGAATAATTTTCAGCATACAGCAAATACTACTCTCGGAAGTAATACTTCCGAGAGCTTTTTATTTTATAAAAGCTTCGACAGGAAAGGAAGGATAGAATGTTTGATAAAATTGCTTTGGCACTGCTCATAATCGGCGGTCTCAACTGGGGTCTTGTGGGCATTTTCAGTTTTGACCTTGTAGCATGGCTTTTCGGCGGTACAACTGCTCTTCTCAGCAGAGTTGTGTATGTTCTTGTAGCGCTTTCAGCGGTATGGTGCATTACATTGCTTTTCAGAAGAAACGCTATTGCAGAAAGCCACTAAATAACAAAATGAGAGGTACATAGAGTGCCTCTCATTTGCTTTTATTTTGATTTTATCCAGTCAACAGCTATTCCGAACCAGCGTGCACAGTCGGAGTTAATGTGCCCGTCATAACCGGCAGTTGAGTCATCGCAAAGGGAAAGTCCGTGTACTCCGCTTTCAAAAATGTGGCAGGCAAACGGAATTTTCTTTTCAGCCAGTGCTGCAGCAAACATCAGCGTGTTTTCCACAGGTACAAGTTCGTCATCAGAGGTGTGCCAGATGAAAACAGGAGGAGTAGCCTCCGAAACCTGCTTTTCAAGGGAAACTGTCTCCATCATTTCAGCAGGGTAGTCGGCTCCCACTATGTTCACAATCGAGCCATCATGACGCTTTTCGCCCGATGTTATAACAGGGTAGCAAAGCACTGCACCGTTGGGTTTGTACAGTTCGGAATTTCCACCGAGAGCGTCAGCGATAAACGGCTTGTTCCAGTGCACCGCAAGACTTGCAGCAAGGTGCCCTCCTGCCGAAAAGCCGCTTACCATTATTTTGTTTGGGTCAACGCCAAGTTCTTCAGCATTGCTTCGTACATATGCCATTGCCTGAGCAAGTTCAAGAAGTGCTGTAGGAAATTTCTTGTTCACGCAGCTGTAGCGGAGCACGAAAGCAGGGATACCGAATGCAGCATAGCGGAGTGCAACAGGCTCAGCCTCACGCACCGAGCAGTATTCGTATCCTCCGCCAGGACAAATTATAATAGCAGGACGCTGTTTAAGTTCGATGTTGTCGTGCTTTACAAGTGTATACAAGTCCAACTCTGCACCGCAGCCGTCAGAGGTAAGCCCCGCATTTTCATACGGCACTTCAAGTTTTATGGTTTTCTTTTCCATATTAATTTTCCTTTCTGCAAAAAAGGCATACCCCGATTGGAGTATGCCGAATTTTTATTCTTCGTCCTGATTTGAAGCGAAGAAAAGTTTGATTGTCATAATAATCCCCAGTGCGGAGTTAATGATAGAAAGCGCCAGAGCAATGATGTTCAGCGCAATGCCGGGATTTGCGTTGAAATCCTTTTTCTTCTTTTTCATTCCGATAATAAGACCAGGAACAGCGCATGAATATGATACGAAGGGAAGAAACATTGAAAAAACAACGCTGACAATACCAAGAACAAGGCTTGGTACGCAAAGTTTTTTGCGGTTATTTTCATTATTCATAGAAACAAATCCTCCCGAAATCAATAATTCTTCAATGAAGAATTTTACCACATTAAATTAATTTTGTCAACATCAAAATTACATTCTTCTCCGACTCTTAGCCGAAACTTTTTTCATTTTATGTTTACGCTTTTTTGTAGCAAGAATGTAAACTACAACATAAAGAACAATAAGACCAGCTGCCACAGCAATTGCGAGCTTGAACCAAAAGGAGCCGACAAAAGCTTTTGCCTTCATAATATTGTATTCAAGCTGGGAAAGAGCAACGCTTTCCTTTGCAATAAGATTTACCGTGCAGAGTTCTTCACCCGAAAGCGAAAGGGTGTATGTACCGAGTACAGTTCCCTTTTCGACAGGTGCGGTTATAGAGCCGTCAGAGTCAAGATATCCTTTGGTGTTAATTTCCTTTTTGAGGTTTGATGTGTCAAGAGTATTTGGCCAGAGCGTGGAGAAATCCTCCTCGGGAACGAGAAGCACGTGCTCCGCGTTGTCACCAAGCTTAACAGGGATTTCCGTAATCTCATCGGAGGTGCTCAGAATCTTGTCATAAGAGAATGTGTTGAATGCCCACTCGAAAATCTTTTCGTGGTCAGCGTACTGCTCATAAACCTTATATCCGTCAGCGTCATACATCGGAGCACCAAGTGTTACCAGCAGGTAGTTATTTCCGTCACGGGAAGCCATAGCTGCAAGGCATCGTCCTGACTCATCGAGAGTACCTGTTTTAAGTCCCCTTGCAGGCTCGTAGTAGTATTCGCCCTTGAGGGTCATAGCATTGGTGTGGTGAATTGTAGCCCAGTCCTCACCGTGGTAATTGGTAGCGCTGAGTGTGTATTCAGTTGTTGTAGCGATTTCCACGAACTTAGGGTAATTGTCTACAGCATACTTTGCAATAAGCGCCATATCACGGGCATTGGTGTACTGGTTTTCGTCAAACAAACCGTGAGGGTTTACAAAATTTGTACCTGTGCAGCCGATTTCCTTAGCTTTTTGATTCATCATATCAATAAAGTTCGGAATGCTTTCACCGCCAACATGGTAAGCAAGAATACCTGCCGACTCACAAGCAGACGCCATCATCATAGAGTACATAAGGTCACGGACTGTAATTACTT
>JAFTWI010000082.1 GCA_017465345.1 Oscillospiraceae bacterium | reverse complement strand
GCTCATCTGAATACACATATTACTGCTCCGATAAGCTGGTGTGGGAGGCAACAGGCTATTTCAACGACAAGGCGGCTCTCAATGAGTAAAACCCCGCTCACCCTTATCAATATGAGTGATGTGGAGTCCGTTCCTGTCAAATGGTTGTGGAAACCATACATACCTCTCGGAAAAATCACGATAATCCAAGGCGATCCGGGCGAGGGCAAAACAACTCTCGCCCTCGCTATCGCCGCCGCACTCACCCGTGGAGATATGCTCCCCGGTGATACGGACAGCCGAGAGCCTGTGAACATCATCTATCAGACCGCCGAGGACGGACTTGCCGACACCATTAAACCGAGATTAGAGGCTGTTAATGCGGATTGCAGCCACATTCTCGTTATTGACGAAAGCAAAGAGGAGCTTTCTATGAACGATGAGCGTATCGAGGAGGCTATAAAGCAGACTAACGCAAAGCTGGTTATTCTTGACCCCATTCAAGCCTATCTTGGTGCGAATGTTGATATGCACCGAGCCAACGAGATACGTCCCGTAATGTCCCACTTGGGAAGAATAGCGGAAAACTACGGCTGTGCTGTTGTTCTTATCGGACATCTGAATAAAAGTGCAGGACAGAAATGTGCATACCGAGGTTTAGGCTCAATAGATATTCCTGCGGTGGCAAGAAGTATGCTGATTGTAGGTAAAATGAAAAACGAGCCGACAAAGCGTGTTATGAGCCACGCAAAAAGCAGCCTTGCTCCCACGGGGCAGTCGCTTATGTTTGAGATTAACGAAAGCTCCGCCCTTGAATGGCGAGGGGCAATAGACATCACCGCAGACCAGTTTTTAGAGGATGGTGGTACAAGTATCAGCAAACTGGAAACAGCAAAGGACTTTCTGCTTGATATACTTGCCGACGGCGAGAAAAGCCAAAAGGAGATACTCGGTGCTGCTGCGGAAATGGATTTCAGCAAGCGAACGCTTGACGAGGCGAAAAAAGCTCTCGCCGTAACCTCATTCAAGGTCGGCGAGAGCTGGTATTGGAAATTATCAGAGTGAACATTGCAAGGTTGCAAGATTGCAATGACTGTGCTTTGCAACCTTGACGGATGATAGCTGTGACGGATTTTGTGACAGGGGTAGCGGTGTGTAAATAACCGTCACAACCGTCACCAGCCGTCACGCAAGGGAGTCCAGAGGGAACGTCTGGCGCAATGATACTTTTGATAGAAGCCCGTGCTACTGTCAAAAGTATCTTTGCGTTACTTTCGCAGAAAGTAACAAAGGCGAGGTTAGTTCAAACGGATTTGAAATTTATTTTACTCAACTTAAAGCCAAACAATCCTTTAAGCGTTCAGATAGTCAATTATCGGCTCAATATATTTAATATCCGAAATATCATATGACGATGACATCATTCTTATCTGCTCCTCATCTTGTTCGGTCTTATCTTTCTTTGTCTTTAAGACTTTAACAAACATTTTCATCATCATCTTTGATGCTGTAGTCATATTTTCATAGCTAAGACCACCCGGACAATAAAACCACCTTACAACCTTAAGTTCTTCATCAGTAAAATTTTTAGGTAATGTAAGTTCAATTTCAGGATTTTCGATAGGACTTGCACCAACACAGAAAACTGCTAATTTTTTGTTTTTCCACATCGGAATATTTTTCTTAAACCATTTAAGCTTACTGATTGAACCACCTACAGCCCAGCCGCCAAAAATTATAGCGTCATAGTCAGCTAATTCCATAGCTTTGGCTTTGCTATATTCAACGCAATCTGCATTTGCACTTTCTGCTATCCAATTAGCATATCTTTGGGTAAAACCAGTTTGCGAATTGTAAATCACAATCGTTTTCATATCGTTTCTCCTTTATAGAGGTACACCTAAATTTTTTCAATTAAATCCATTATACCACACCCACCCACAAAATTCAATACGAAAGGACTTATAATTATGACCGAACTCAAACAAACCTTAATCGCCGAAGAACAGGAGCTTATTCAAAACCCCATAGGTCGCTGGGGCGAGGCTTGGCAGAAATATATGAAAGAAAACTGCACTCCCGACGAAATCTCGGCAAATTTCAAGGACAGCGAATTTGATGAACTTGCCCGACGGATTGACAGCGAGGCTTGGGAAATGTGGGAGCTGCTCCACAGACAGTACGCCGAGAAAAATCCCCGACCAACTACTTTCAGCGAAATCGTATCGTGGGAGAAAATGCGTTCTCTCACGGTTGAGCACGAGGTAATGGAGCAGATTGTTCTGCAAATCAGAACGCCCGTTTAGGAGGAAGATTGCAAACCACACATATTGCAATCTTGCAATGTTGCAACCTTGAACAGGCAGAAAAGCACCGAAACCCTCGGAGAGCCCCTGTATCTGTGATATGAAAGCAAGGCTGGAATGTCACAGATACTATGGGGTTATCTATGACAAGTCATAGATAAAAAACTGCTGCGGCGAAAAAGAAAGGAGACCGAAAATGGCAAAGACTGTTTCATTCTGTCAAGGCAAAGGGAGCCTGTCCCACAACAACCGAACATTCAGACCGAAGAACGTGGACAGCTCCAAAAGCTGTAATAATGTCACCTTTGTAAAAATGCCTATTGAGCAGGCTTATGAAAATTGCTTTGCGAAGGCGGTCGAACGATATAACGCAAAGCAGAAAAGAGCTGACCGCAGAATTAAAGACGGATATTTTCGTTATGCGTTTTCACACGCACCCTGCAACAATGTGATTGTTGCGGCTGATAAAAGAAAGAGCTTTTATGAGGATATTGTTCAGATTGGCTGCAAGGACGATACAGGTACAGGCTCGCCTGACGCTGAAATTGCCGCCGAATGCCTTACCGAATATATTGAGGGCTTTATTAAACGCAACCCGAATTTTTATGTATTCAATGCCGTTCTGCATAATGACGAGGCAACACCGCACCTACATATCGACTACATTCCCATCGGGCATTACAAGCGTGGTGTGGACACACAGAACGGTCTTGCACAGGCTTTAAAGGAAATGGGACACGGCGACGGTGAAAACGCTATAAGCCGTTGGAGAGCCGCCGAGGTGAAGATTTTAACCGAAATCTGCAACAGACACGGCATTGAAATTTCCGAACCGCAGAAATCCCGTGGCAGTCTGACCGTAGAGCAATACAAAGAGTATGCCGAGGCGAAAGGACAAGCCGAAGATATGAAACAGCAGGTCGCACGACTTGAAGAACAAGCGAAAAATGCTGACAAGTTGCTACATCATCGTGAAGAACTGCGAACACAAGTCGAGGAAATCATCGACAACCTTGACGAGCAGTATCAAGAGAAAACTGCCGCAATAGAACTTCTGGACGAGCAGATTGCAGAGAAAACAACTGCTCTCACCGAAACGACCGCAGAACTTACAGCAAGTGCGACAAAAGTAACGAAAATCAAGAGGATTGATGAAATAGAAACGGGAAAGACCGTTCTTGGCGGCAAGATAACGATGTCGAGGGAGGATTACGGAACTCTGACCGACCTTGCAAAGAAACAGCTCGCCTCCGAGAAAAAGGAAAGCGAGCTGAACGCCGAAATTGCAAAGCTGAAAGAAGAAAACAGGAAATCTGCCGAAAAGAATGACGCCCTGACGAAAGAGGTACGCTCCCTGTATCCGCTTAAAGCTGCTCTGCGTAATGCCGAGCGTGAGCGTGACAGCTTGAAAGCTAAATTCCAAAAGGTTATGGAGTTTATCGAAAGCCTAAAACTTACCCAAAAGCTGCAAGAGTTTTTGCAGCCTGTC
>JAFTWI010000081.1 GCA_017465345.1 Oscillospiraceae bacterium | reverse complement strand
CGTTCCTTGTTAAGAACATTCCAATAAACCTTGCCTGTGGTAAGGTTTGAGTATTTGTTGAGATTTTCATCAATAAAGCGTTCGTAATGTCCGAGGTCAAGGTCAGTTTCAGCACCGTCTTCGGTTACAAAGACCTCACCATGCTGATATGGGCTCATAGTTCCGGGGTCAACATTTATATACGGGTCTAACTTCTGCGCAGCTATTTTCAGTCCCCGAGCTTTAAGCAAACGTCCCAAAGAGGCGGCAGTTATTCCTTTCCCGAGTCCTGAAACCACACCGCCTGTAACAAAAATATATTTTGCCATAATCTTATTCAAGCTCCTTTCAATGCAAGTTTCAAGACAGCTTACTCCCATTCTACCGTTGCAGGCGGCTTGGAAGTAATGTCATATACAACACGGTTAATACCCTGAATTTCATTTGTTATACGTCTGCTGGCCTTTTCAAGAACTTCATAAGGAAGTCTTGTCCATTCCGCCGTCATAAAATCATCGGTGGTAACAGCTCTCAGTACTATCGTATAGCCATAGGTTCTCGCATCACCCATAACGCCTACCGAACGAAGATCTGTCAGAACGGCAAAATACTGGTTCGTGCTGCCTTCAAGATGTGCATTTGCAATTTCCTCACGGAAGATAGCATCGGCTTCTCTCAGCATTTCCAGCTTTTCTTTTGTAATTTCACCAATAATGCGCACAGCAAGACCTGGGCCGGGAAACGGTTGACGCCATACAAGTTCATGCGGAATACCGAGCTGCGTTCCTGTCTCGCGCACCTCATCCTTAAACAAATCCCGAAGAGGCTCAACGATTTCATCAAAGGCAATTACATCGGGAAGACCGCCTACATTATGGTGGCTCTTGATCACTGCGGAATCACCCTTACCGCTTTCAATTACATCGGGATAAATCGTACCCTGTGCCAACACATCAATTTTTCCAAGTTCCTTTGCAACATTCTCAAATACACGGATAAATTCTTCTCCAATAATTCTTCGTTTTTGCTCCGGCTCGGTAATACCTTTCAATTTGGCGAGGAAGCGTTCCTCAGCATTGACTCTGATCAGATTAATGCCGAATTGCTCTCCAAAGGTGTTTTCTACGAAATCACCCTCATCCTTTCTAAGCAGTCCGTGATCCACAAACACACAGGTTAAATTACTGCCGATTGCCTTGTGCAGAAGAACTGCTGCAACCGAAGAATCCACACCACCGGATAGAGCAAGAAGTACCTTTTTGCCGGCAAGTTTTCTTTTGTACTTTTCCACAGCAATTTCCACAAAGTTCTCCATCTTCCAATCTGCCTTGCAACCACAGACTGCAAAAATGAAATTATGAAACATCTGCTTTCCGTAAGCAGTATGTGTAACCTCTGGATGGAACTGCACACCGTAAAGCTTGCGGCTTTCATCACACATTGCGGCACAAGGGCATTTATCGGTATGAGCAATGGTAGTAAAGCCTTTCGGCGGTGTTTTTACATAGTCGGTATGGCTCATCCAACAAATATTTTCACTTGGAAGTCCTTCAAACAAAATATTATCTGCGGTAAACACAGTGGTTTTTCCGTATTCACTGCTATTTTCTGCAGAAACAATTTCACCGCCTGCCATATACGCCATCAATTGATTGCCGTAGCAAATGCCGAGAATCGGCACACCTGAATCAAGAATATTCGGATCATAATGAGGTGAAGTTTCATCATATACGCTGTTCGGACCCCCGGTAAAGATTATACCCTTGTATCCTGCCTCTTTAATTTCTTCGGGCGTGATTTTGTTATAGGGCTTGATTTCGGCGTACACCTGCTCGGATCGAACTCTGCGTGCAATGAGCTGGTTATATTGACCGCCAAAATCCAAAACAAGAATTTTATCCACTGTGCTAGCCTCTTTTCTTAAAGATTGATTTCCGCGGATTTTCCGTCAGCGTCCTGGATAAGCGGTTTGATTTTATTAACCAAAGCTGTTACCTGCTCTGGACATCTACCAATATATAATTCAGGTTTAAGAAGCTCGTTCATTTCGTCTTCAGTCAGCCCAAATTCTTTTTCCGATGCCAAACGGGAAAGCAGGTCACATTCTTCACCGTTTTTCATTCTTGAAGTAGCTTCCATCGAGCACTTGCGTATGATTTCGTGAAGCTGCTGACGGTCACCGCCATGCTTAACTGCTTCCATCATCAGATTTTCAGTAGCAATAAATGGCAGATATTCCTTAACAGTCTTCTCAATGATTTTTTCGTTTACATGAAGTCCATCTGTCACATTCTGCGCAAGGCGAAGGATCGCATCACAGCAGAGAAAGCCTTCGGGTACTGAAATACGACGATTTGCCGAATCGTCAAGGGTTCGCTCAAGCCATTGAGTAGATGCGGTCATCGGAGCGTTCATCGCATCTGCCATCAAGTAACGAGCAAGAGAACAAATACGTTCACTACGCATAGGGTTTCGCTTATAAGCCATTGCCGATGAACCAATCTGATTCTTTTCAAAGGGTTCTTCAACTTGACGGTCATGCTGCAAAAGACGAATATCGTTTGCCATACGGTAACAGCTCTGTGCCACAGAGGAAAGAGCGTTCAGAATACGGCTGTCCACCTTACGGGGATAGGTCTGTCCTGCAACATCAAAGCATTCGTCAAAGTCGAAGTCTGCGGCAATTTGGCGATTCATCTCATCAATCTTTGATGTATCACCCTTGAACAGCTCCACAAAGCTTGCTTCAGTGCCGGTGGTTCCGCGGCATCCGAGAAACTTGATATTCTCGATAGCGAAATCAATTTCTTTCAGGTCAGAAAGGAAGTCCTGCATCCAGAGCGCTGCTCGCTTACCTACCGTTACAAGCTGCGCCGGCTGATAGTGGGTATAACCGAGAGTAGGCAGAGCCTTGTATTTTTCGGCAAAATCGGAAAGATTTGCTAAAACACCTAAAAGCCCTGAGCGTAAATAAGTCAGAGCATCTCGGTAAATTATAAGATCGGCATTATCGGTTACATAGCAGCTTGTAGCACCCAAATGGATAATTCCTGCCGCTGAAGGGGCAGCTTGCCCATAAGCATAAATATGTGCCATAACATCATGACGCACCTCTTTTTCACGCTGACTTACGCAGTCGTAATCAATATCGGCAACGTGTGCGGACAATTCATCCACTTGTTCCTGTGTAATGGGAAGACCAAGATTCATTTCAGCTTTTGCGAGTGCCACCCAGAGCCTGCGCCAGGTCTGATATCTTGTGTCTGATGAAAAGAGCCCGAGCATATATTCGGAAGCATAACGTGATGATAATGGGGATTCATATCTGTTAGTCATAATCTATCTCCTTGTTCTGTGATTTTTTTGTAAATGGCAATATACTTTTGTATTACCTGCTTCTGTTTATCTGATAATAATGCTGTCTCTTTCGGGTCCGACCGAAACATATTTGATGGGACAGCCGATTTGTTTTTCTATATAGATTACATATTCCTGTGCCGCTTTAGGAAGGTCTTGCCAGATACGGGCACCCGAGATATCACATTTCCAACCGTCAAAGTATTCAATGACAGGCTTTGCGTTTTTCAGTGCAGACGGGAATGGGAAACGGTCGGTCTGTTCACCGTTCAACAGATAATGGGTGCAGACGGGAATTTTATCCATGTAACTGAGCACATCCAGTTTGGTAAGTGCAATTGCTGTTGCTGCCTGTACCTCAACGCCGTATCGAGTTGCCACGATATCAATCGGACCGACTCTGCGAGGTCTGCCGGTCTTGGCTCCATACTCGAAGCCGTTTTTGCGAAGCTTTTCTGCTTCGTCACCGAACATTTCACATACGAACGGACCTTCACCGACACAAGTGGAATATGCCTTTACCACACCGATAACATCAGTGATTTTTACACTTGGCAGTCCCGAGCCGATAGGAGCATATGCTGCCGTTGCGTTGGAAGATGTGGTATAGGGATAAATACCATAATCCAAATCTCTGAGAGAACCAAGCTGGGCTTCAAAGAGAATATTCTTGCCGTTTGCCTGTGCTTCTTTCAGAAACATTCCCGTGTCACAAATATAAGGCTTTATCCTTTCACAGTATTTTTCAAGCCATTCTTCCAGCATTTCCATTGTGTACGGCTTTGCACCGTAAACCTTAGTCAGTGTAAGATTCTTCCATTCCATTAAATCTGCAAGATGAGCTTTCAGTTCCTCGGGGTAGAACAGTTCACCTGCAAGGATGGTTTTCTTTTGATATTTATCCGAATAGAATGGTGCAATACCTTGTTTGGTAGAACCGTATTTCTTGTCGGCAAGACGCATTTCCTCAAGCTCATCCATATCACGGTGCCAGGGAAGCAAAAGAGAAGCACGATCGCTGATTTTGAAATTATCAGGTGTCAATTCCACACCTTTTGACATAACGTCCTGCATTTCCGTCCAAAGATTTTCGGGATCCACCGCAACACCATTGCCGAGAATATTGACAACGCCTGCTCTGAATATACCTGAAGGCAAAAGATGAAGCGCAAATTTGCCGAGTCCGTTAATAACTGTATGACCGGCATTGCCGCCGCCCTGAAAACGAACAACCACATCATAATCCTCAGTGAGCAAATCGACCATACGTCCTTTTCCTTCGTCACCCCAGTTGATACCTACAATTGCACTGTTTGCCATAATTCTACCTCCATTACAAATGTTCGGTAAGACGCTTCATTACTTCAGCATAAGCGTCCTCCACTCCGCCGAGGTCGCGGCGGAATCTGTCCTTGTCAAGCTTTTCGCCTGTTCTGCTGTCCCAAAGGCGGCAGGTGTCGGGACTGATTTCATCAGCAAGAACAATGGTGCCGTTACCCAGCCTGCCAAATTCCAGCTTGAAATCCACAAGAGTTACTCCGCAATCCTTCCAGAAGCTTTTCAGCTGTTCATTTACCGCAAAAGCGTATCTTTTTATCGTTTCCAGCTCCTCCACTGTCGCAAGCTTCAGCGCAATGGCGTGATAATCATTTATCAGCGGGTCACCAAGCTCATCGTTCTTATAGGAAAATTCAATCGTAGGCGAAGCAAATACCTCGCCCTCCACAACACCGTACCGTTGTGAAAACGAACCTGCGGCAATGTTCCTTACAATAACCTCCAGCGGAACAATTGAAACCCTGCGTACAACTGTTTCTCGCTCGTTCAGCTCCTCGACAAAATGAGTTGGAATACCGCCTTTTTCAAGCCTTTGCATAAGTATATTGCTCATACGGTTGTTGATAATTCCCTTGCCTGAAATTGTCCCTTTTTTCAGACCGTTAAACGCGGTTGCATCGTCCTTATAGGAAACAATCAAAAGCCCCTGAGCATCTGTTTCATAAACCTTTTTTGCCTTGCCCTCATATAACTGATTACGCTTTTCCATATCAGCTTCCTCCTTTATTTTCCGCTGTCGCCATAGTTTGAAAGAACTCTCGCCGATGGGTCGTTTACGTTACAGCCTTCCCATTCCTTGTTCGGCATCCAAAAATCAACAATCATCTCTGCCTGTTCGGGATAATATTTTTCAAAAAGCTCCCTGTAAAACAGAGATTCCTTTGTGAACGGTTTTGCGTGTGTATATTTTTTGCACTTTTCTTCAAATTCTTCGTCAGTATAGAAGGTTTCCGCATATTCCTTCAGATAATCAACCATCGAATGACCCACAGCGTCCGAAAAAGCCGCCTTTTCACGGTAAAGAATATCCTGCGGCAGATAATCTCCCTCGAAAGCGTGACGGAGAAGATATTTGCCCTTGTTATATTTGTTTAGCTTCATTTCCGGGTCAACCGCCATAACGTATTTAACAAAATCAAGGTCGCCGAAGGGCACTCTTGCTTCAAGAGAGTTTACCGAAATACATCTGTCTGCCCTCAATACATCATACATATGAAGTTCACGAATACGTTTTTCAGCTTCTTTTTGAAAAGCATCCGCATCGGGTGCGAAATCCGTATATTTGTAACCGAACAATTCGTCAGAAATCTCGCCCGTCAACAGGACTCTGATATCAGTCTGTTCGTGAATAGCCTTGCATATAAGATACATTCCCATACTTGCGCGTATTGTTGTAATATCGAATGTACCAAGAATTTTCACAACTGTTTCAAGTGATGAAAGTACATCATCCTTTGTGATAATAATCTCCGTATGGTCGCTGCCAATATATTCGGCAACCTCTTTTGCATATTTCAGGTCAATTGCATCTTCACTCATACCGATTGCAAATGTCTTGATTGGAGTACTGCTTTTCTTTGCGGCAATTGAACATACCAAAGATGAGTCAAGTCCTCCCGAAAGGAGAAAACCAACCTTTGCATCTGCAACAAGCCTTTTTTCAACTCCCGCAACAAGCTTATCGTGAATGTTTCTGCACACTGTTTCAAGGCTGTCGTGACAAACCTCCTCAACAGCAGCAATATCACAATAGCATACAAATTTACCGTCCTCATAATAGTGTCCGGGAGGAAACGGCATTATCTTTTCCACAAGACCAACAAGGTTTTTAGCCTCGCTGGCAAAAATAATGACTCCTCTTTTGTCATACCCGTAATAAAGAGGTCTGATTCCAATAGGGTCGCGAGCAGCAATATATTTTTTCTCACTGCCGTCATAAATTATACAGGCAAATTCTGCGTCAAGCATGGCAAACATATCCGTTCCATATTCTTTGTAAAGCGGAAGAAGCAGTTCGCAATCCGACTCACTTTTAAAGGTGTATTTTTCGGAAAGTTTTTCGCGAAGTTTTTCAAAGCCATATATTTCGCCGTTGCATACAACATAGCTTCCGTCCAGTTCAAATGGCTGCATTCCTTCAGGGTGTAGGCCCATAATTGCGAGCCTGTGAAAACCCAGAAGGCCACTGCCTGTGTTAATAATTCTTGAATCATCAGGGCCTCTTGATACCGTTCGGTCAAAGCCTTCTTTAAAATCGGCAAAGGAAATCGTTTTGCCGCAGTAACCCATAATCGAACACATAGTGAACGCCTCCGTAATATTTTAATATGGTATCCCTGCAGCAGACAAATCCTGCCGCAGGGAAAACCGTTTGTTTTATTTATTCAACGTCCTGAAGTGCGTCGTAGCCTTCTTCGCCTGTTCTTACCTTTACAACATTTTCAACATCGTACACAAAAATCTTGCCGTCGCCGAAATGTCCTGTATAGAGAACCTTCTTTGCTGTATCAATAACACTCTGAACAGGCACCTTGCTGACAACGATGTCAACCTGAACCTTCGGAAGAAGGTTCGTTTCAACAGGAATACCTCTGTAGTATTCCGGCTTGCCCTTCTGAATGCCGCAGCCCATAACGTGGGATACCGTCATACCTGTAATTCCAAGCTTGGACATAGCGTTCTTGAGCGTCTCAAATCTTGCTTCCTTACAGATGATTTCGACCTTTGTCATCTTTGGACCAGTACCCTCGGTAAAGCTCGGAACCTTCTTCACGGGAACAGCCTCGCTCACGGGAGTGTCACCCGAAACATACTCAATGCCATCGTCTTCAACTGCTGTATCGGGAGTTGTTGCAAAGCCTGCATAGGCTGTAACAAGACCGTGCTCGGAAATGTCAAGACCTGCGATTTCATCAGCAGCATCTGCACGAAGCCCGATTGTGTGCTTGATTACAAGGAACACGATTGTCATAAGGACTGCGACATACGCCGCTACGGTTAAAACGCCGAGAGCCTGAACGCCGAGAAGATGTGCGCCGCCGCCGTAGAAAAGTCCCTTTTCTGTGGAAGAGCCTGTTGCGAAAAGACCTGTCATAATTGTGCCGAGTGCGCCGCATACGCAGTGTACGGAGATTGCGCCTACAGGGTCGTCAATCTTTGCAACCTTGTCAAAAAATTCAACTGCAAATACAATTACAACACCGAAAACAATACCCATTATTGCTGCACCGACGGGGCTGACTGCGTCACAGCCTGCCGTAATACCTACATGACCTGCAAGAGCAGCGTTGTATGTCATGGATACATCAGGCTTCTTGTAGCGAATCCATGTTACAATAAGTGTTGTTACGCAGGCAACCGCAGCTGCCATATTTGTGTTGAAGAATATAAGACCTGCTCTTTCAAGAAGCTCGTCGCTGTCCATACCTACTGTTGATGCACCGTTGAAGCCAAACCAGCAGAACCAGAGAATGAACACGCCCAAAGCCGCAAAGGTAAGGTTGTGACCGAGGATTGCACGAGGCTTGCCCTTCTTGTCATACTTTCCGATACGGGGACCAAGGATTGCCGCACCAATCAGTGCGCAGATACCGCCGACCATATGTACCGCTGTTGAACCCGCAAAATCGTGGAAACCAAGCTCCGAGAGCCAGCCTCCGCCCCATACCCAATGACCTGTAATCGGGTAGATGATGAGAGAAATTGCTGCCGAATAGATACAGTAAGCAGAGAACTTAGTTCTCTCAGCCATAGCACCTGATACTATGGTTGCCGCGGTTGCACAGAATACCGTCTGGAAAATTGCATACGCCCAAAGCGGAACACCTGCGGGAAGAATATGGCTGTAATCGCCTCTGATAAGAGGATCAAATCCGCCTATAAAACCATTGCCTGCACCGAACATTATGCTGAAGCCCACAAGCCAGAAGCAAGGTGTGCCGATACAGAAATCCATAAGGTTTTTCATAAGAATATTACCTGTGTTCTTTGCACGGGTGAATCCTGCTTCACACATCGAAAAACCTGCCTGCATAAAGAATACCAATGCTGCACCGATAAGTACCCAAATAGTATTTACTGCACTGTATTCCATAAAACCATCCCTTTCAAATTTTAAAAAAGTTTATCTTACTCCGAAAAGCAATTCGCCGTATGTAGGGAACGGCCAGTATTTTTCGGATACAAGAGTTTCAGCTTCATCACAAGCTGCACGAAGTTCGCTCATTACAGGAAGAACAGTATCTCTTATCATATATGCCTCCTGCTCAATATTTTCCGCGTCCTTAAGCTTTGCGGAAACCTCATCAAGATTACACACTCTGTTGTAAATTTGGCAAGCGATAACCGAAAGCTTCTTTACCGAGTCATTCTCATAAGTGCAAAGCACATCCGAACCGAGGGCACTCTTTGAAGCAGCAGTGTTTGCAATAAATGCTGTATATTCTTCAACTGCAGGAAGAATTTCGCGTCTTGCCATTGTGGACATTGTGTTAGCCTCGATTGCAACCGTCTTGCAGTAATTTTCAAGCATAATTTCACATCTTGACTCAAGCTCAGAGCGAGAGAAAACCTTATGATATGTAAGCATTTCAACATTCTTCTTATCAAGAAGGTGAGGCATACAGTCCGGTGTTGTTCTGTAGTTGAGCAAGCCTCTCTTTTCTGTAGCTTCCTTAATCCATTCATCATCGTAGCCGTTGCCGTTGAAGATAATTCTCTCATGGTCGCTGATTGTTTTCTTAATCATATCGTGCAAAGCTGTTTCAAAGTCTTCAGCCTGTTCAAGTCTGTCAGCATAAATCTTAAGACTTTCAGCAACTGCACTGTTCAGCATAATGTTTGCACAGGCAATACTGTTGGAAGAACCAAGCATACGGAACTCAAACTTGTTTCCTGTAAATGCAAACGGAGATGTACGGTTGCGGTCTGTTGTATCCCTGAAGAACTTCGGCAAAACGTCTACACCAAGCTTCATCTGCTTCTTTTCGGCAGCGTTGTACGGAGCATCGGTTTTTATTGCTTCAAGAATTGCGCTCAGCTCATCGCCGAGGAAAATCGAAACAACTGCGGGAGGTGCTTCGTTTGCACCGAGGCGGTGGTCATTCCCTGCTGTTGCAACGGAAATTCTCAGCAAATCCTGATAATCGTCAACTGCCTTTATTACCGCACAAAGGAACAGCAGAAACTGTGCGTTTTCATATGGTGTTTCGCCCGGAGTAAGCAGGTTCACGCCTGTGTCTGTGCAAAGCGACCAGTTGTTGTGTTTGCCGCTGCCGTTTACCCCTGCAAAAGGCTTTTCGTGAAGCAGACAAACAAGATTAGGCTTTGCCGCAACCTTCTGCATAATTTCCATCGTCAGCTGGTTGTGGTCGGTCGCAATGTTTGTGGTATTATAAATAGGTGCAAGCTCATGCTGTGCAGGAGCAACCTCATTGTGCTGAGTCTTTGCAAGAATACCCAGCT
>JAFTWI010000080.1 GCA_017465345.1 Oscillospiraceae bacterium | reverse complement strand
GAACTTCTTGTCGACCGTTTCTTTTGCATGCACGGCGGCAATCATGTATAAGAAAGTACATACAATCACAGGTGCGGTAATCGGACTCGTAACAGGTTCAGTTGTAATGGTTGGTATAATGCTTGAGTGGAACTATCTTATTACACCGCTGTATATGGAAACACCGAGAGAAGCTGTTGCTGAAATGCTTGTTCCCGTGTTCCTGCCGTTCAACCTGCTTAAAGCAGTTCTTAACAGCGCTATCACAATGCTTCTCTACAAGCCACTGTCCACGATTATGCGTAAGGCACACGTCCTTCCTGAAACAAATTCTGCAACAACAGAAGGCAGCCATGTCAAGCGTTATGCTTTTGTTTATATTATAGCTGCTTTCCTCATTGCAACCTGTATTGCGGTAATTTATTTCTGGAACAAATAATTTCCTGTTGACAAATAGCGACAACCGTGCTATACTTATATTGTAATTGAATAAACCTTATCAAGAGTGGCGGAGGAACTGGTCCTGTGAAGCCCGGCAACCTGATTGCAAACGAACCTTCGGTTCGCTGGCAAAAAAGGTGCTAAATCCTGCGGAATTATCCGAGAGATGAGGAATTTTTAAGAGTAAAAATTCACAGCGCTTGGAGCAGTTTCCGAGCGCTGTTCTTGTTATATCAAAAGAAAGGATTGATTAAAATGGCAAAAATGCTTTTCACATCTGAATCAGTAACAGAAGGTCATCCTGACAAAATCTGTGACCAGATTTCCGACGCTGTCCTCGACGCAATTCTCGCTCAGGACCCAATGGGACGTGTTGCATGCGAAACTGCAACAACAACAGGTATGGTGCTCTGTATGGGCGAAATCACAACAAACTGCTATGTTGATATCCCAAGAATTGTAAGACAGGTTGTTATCGACATCGGTTATGACCGTGCAAAGTACGGCTTTGATGGCCATACTTGTTCAGTTCTCCAGTCCATCGACGAGCAGTCATCTGACATCGCTATGGGTGTTGATGAGGCACTTGAACACAAGGCTGGTGAAAGCAACGACGATATGTCTACAGGTGCTGGCGACCAGGGTATGATGTTCGGTTATGCTTGTAATGAAACCCCTGAGCTTATGCCTATGCCTATCTCCCTCGCTCACAAGCTTGCTAAGAAGCTTACTGACGTTAGAAAGACAGGTGTTCTTCCTTACCTCCGTCCTGACGGAAAGACACAGGTTACTGTTGAATATGAGGACGGCAAGCCTGTAAGAGTTGATACAATCGTTGTTTCTTCTCAGCACGCTGCAGAGGTTTCACTCGAAAAAATCCGTGAGGATATCATCGAAAAGGTTATCAAGCCAATCGTTCCTGCTGAGCTCCTCATTGATACAAAGTATTTCGTAAACCCAACAGGACGCTTTGTAATTGGTGGTCCTCAGGGCGACAGCGGTCTTACAGGCCGTAAGATTATCGTTGATACATACGGCGGATACGCTCGTCATGGCGGCGGTGCATTCAGCGGTAAGGACCCGACAAAGGTTGACCGTAGTGCTGCTTACGCTGCAAGATATGTTGCAAAGAATATTGTTGCAGCTGGACTTGCTGAAAAGTGTGAGGTTGAGCTTGCTTACGCAATCGGCGTAGCTAAGCCTGTTTCCATTATGGTTGATACATTTGGCACAGGTAAGGTTGCTGACGATAAGCTTGCAGAGGCAGTTGACAAGGTATTTGACCTTCGTCCTGCTGCAATTATCAGTACACTTGAACTCCGTAAGCCACAGTACCGTCAGCTCGCTGCTTACGGTCACATGGGACGTGAAGACCTTGGTGTAGCATGGGAGCGCACAGATAAGGTTGAAGAGCTTAAGAAGGCTGTAAACTAAACAGAATTTTAAAAGGCATTTCTGCAAGGAAGTGCCTTTTGTGCTGTTGACTTTTGATTTAGTTGTTGGTATAATTAATGGTAGACAGATTATTTTGTTTGAAATTTATATTTCAAATTCGGAGGAATAACATTGCTGGATTTTACCTATATCTATATACTTACAGCTGTTGCGCTGGTTGTTCTTATTACCGTAATAAGACGAAGCAGTTATTTTGATGACAGAAAAAACAAATACTATATGTATGCTGTTTTTGCAGACATTTTTATTTTGCTTGGATATGTCGGAAGAGATTGGTCGGAACAGTTGGGAAATGTAACATTTGCATACATATCCAATACAGTAATATATTTGTGTGCTCCTTTGAGTATGCTTTTGCTTGTTCTTGCCGCAACAAAAAAAGCCGATAAGGTCATATGTATCCTTTCAGTGCTTGAAGCAATAAGTATTTTGATTGCATTATCATCACCGTTTACAAAATTATTCTTCGAAATTTCTCAGGACGCTGTATATTCAAGAGGACCACTGTATATTTACAATGAGGTTCTTGGTATCCTGTTTACCATATGCTGGGCTGTGTACTCATTTATGGAATTCAAGTACATAGAATTGATTGATAAATTATGCCTTTTGGAGATTTTCATTCTTCAGGTTGGTGCAATAATTTTACAAGGCTTCAATTCAACCTATAAGATTATCTACATCTGCGGTGCATTTATGATATTGGTTTATTACGCATTTGTTATTGAGGTATACGGAAAATACGATAAATTGACAGGTGTGAGAAACAATCTTTACTACCGTTCGATAATAAAAAACAGAGCACCTCAAAATGGCTATTCAGTCATAATGTTTGATGCAAACGGACTAAAAAAAGTAAATGATACCTTTGGACATGAAGCAGGAGACAATCTTATCTGCGGTGTTGCATCGGCAATAACAAAAGCAGTTGGTAAAAAAGGTGCTGTTTATCGCATAGGCGGAGATGAATTTGTAGCAATTATAAACTCCAATGACTTGAAGGTTGTCGAAAATATAAACAACACTGTTCATAAAGAACTTGCTGAAAGAGATCACGAATACGAATTTACAATGTCTGCGTCATCGGGAATAGCCTTACATTCGGGTGGCAAAACTTTTGCCGATATGGTAAAATGCGCTGACAAAATGATGTATGAAAATAAAAATCAGTATTATATCAGCAATGGTCTTGACAGAAGAAGATATTAAAAAAGCTAAAGGGTATCGAGTGATAAAATCGATACCCTTTGTTATTTAAAACTAAAAAGGCTGCTGCAGAACTGCAACAGCCTTTTTTCATAAATTACTTTTCAGCAATTACATCTACGCCTGGGAGAACCTTACCTTCGAGGTATTCGAGGGAAGCACCGCCGCCTGTGGAGATGTGGCTCATCTTGTCAGCGAAGCCGAGCTGCATAACAGCTGCTGCGGAGTCACCGCCGCCGATGATTGTTGTAGCATCTGTTTCAGCGAGGGACTTAGCTACAGCGATTGTACCCTTAGCGAGGATTGGGTTTTCGAATACGCCCATAGGACCGTTCCAAACAACTGTCTTAGCAGACTTAACAGCGTCAGCAAAGAGAGCCTGTGTCTTTGTACCGATATCAAGACCCATCATATCAGCAGGAATCTTGTCGGAGTCAACAACGGAAACTTCAATTTCAGCGTCGATTGGGTCAGGGAAGGACTTTGTGATTGTTGTATCGATAGGAAGGAGAAGCTTCTTGCCGAGCTTTTCAGCCTTAT
>JAFTWI010000079.1 GCA_017465345.1 Oscillospiraceae bacterium | reverse complement strand
TCCGAACGGCGTACTCAAAGCGATGAGTGATTTTTCCGACAATTCACGGCGTAAGAAAAGGCTTGACGAGGACGCTGATGTTACGGTTGTGAAATACTACCTGCTTAAAGAATTCAACAGGATTTTCGATTACTCGAAAAAGCACGGTGCTGAAATAACCGACCCTGATTATGAAAAGGAAAAGTATTTTTATTATTGTGAGCGTCCCGAATCGTCGAATAAGATATTGTACAACCATTACGACATAAAGGCAGTTGGTGATAAATGCACGGGTATGTACAAGACAACAGGCTTTTCTTTCAGCATCGGGCAGATGCACAAAATCGTGTGTCTTATACTGGATAATCTTATACGGCACGATTATTTATGCGATTACAAGGTGCTGTTTCACAGCGAAAAGGAAGTCAGACAATTACAGAAAAGAGGCTGTGATCTGGGTGCTGAAACTCCGAATGGTTACATAAGGGGTATTGAGCTTATGTGGCGATGAAATTGAATATTGTACTATTTCTTCTATGGCAATAATCTGCCATAGGAGATTTTTTATGCCTCAAAATGTGCAACCTCAAAAATACAAATGACGTAAAACAGGGATTTGTTGCTATTAAATGTGGGGTATTAAATAAATTATAGTTTTATTCTTAAAAAATAGTCGGGCAAGGCCGACTCGGGATTGTTCAAAGAGTTTAAAAGAACAAACTGTTCTTTGCTTTCTGAATAATTCCACAAGGAGTGACGTCTATGAATGACATCAATATCTGCACCACAGGTAATAAGGACAAACTTAATCCGAATACACTTGAGAAAGGTACAACGACCAAATCAAGTGTTAAGGAGAACACCATGAGCAAGTCCGATAGCAAACGCAAGAAGAATGTCCCTAAGGCTGTTATAATAGTTACTGCCGATGAGGCTAAAAGCAGGGAAATCGTTGCTAAGGCAATGGCTGAAATGTACAAGAGAATGCTTAATCCTATGTGATTAACACTGAAACCGCCCGAACTGTCGTGATAAAACACGGCAATTCGGGCGGTTTAATTTTATATCACAGCTACCCTCAAAATTCAATACTTATATGTTACGCTCAATCCACTCAACTGTAAACTCTTTAAGCTTGTCCTCCCACAATTTCATAGAGGGACAGCGATTTTCCTTGTTGAACCAATTAAGGGCAAGCGTCTTTGAAACGCCGAATACCTTTGCTGAGTCCGATTTTGTTATGTTGTTTTTGATAATATAGTCGCTCAGAATCTGCTTGCTGAATTTACGGAAAATCAGGTAATAGTTAAAAAGAGAATATCTGTCCTCGCCGCAGGCTGCCGCATAGCTTTCAAGCATATCAAGGTCAGCCTGCTCGAAGGTAAAGTGACCGTTTTCGTATCGTGAGATTGTGGATGTGTTTACCTGAATTTTTTCTGTAATGCTTACGGCTGTAAGACTGTGGCGAAGCCGCATTGCTGTCATAGCCTGTCCGATAATTTCGGGTGAGGTAACACTTCTGCAATCCATTATTTCTGTCAAAAGCCCTATTTTACAGGATTCGATCCTGCATTTGGGCACAGCACGGGTTTCCGTTTTGCAATAACCGCCGTATCAATAATTCCGACAGCCAGCTTTGCAAGAGTATTTCCCGTGCAGGGTGCTATAACAAGTGCATCAAACATCTTTTTAGGTCCGACAGGTTCTGTTTCGGCAATTGAGTGCAGCACACGTTTTCCTGTAAGCTTTTCAAGTCGTTCAATGTGTTCGGCAGATTTCCCGAAGCGTGTGTCAATGTATGCAGCGTTGAAGGACATTATCGCAGTAACATCTGCACCCATCTGTATAAGTTTTTCCAGCTGTTCGAATGCCTTGCTGAATGTGCAGAATGAGCCGCATAAAGCAAATCCGATTTTCTTTCCCCTGAGGTCAGTCATCAAGCTCACCTCTTTCGGAAAGAATATTTTTCACTGTTTCTGCTATGATTTCGCCTGATGTGACAGGCGCAACCTTTCCCGGCAGCGATAAAAGCCATATTGCCTTTATTCCAAGATTACCAGCAGTGTCAAAATCCACTCCTCCAGGTTTGGAGGCAAGGTCAATGACAATGCTGTTTTCTCCGATAAGCTTCAATTTCCTTTCATCAAGAATTACCGCAGGGACAGTGTTGAAAATTACGTCACTGTTTTTTAACGCATCATCTGTGCTGCCGATGTGTACAGCATTACATCCGTAAACCTTTGCCCATGCAAGGTCGGAATATTTTCGTGCCGCAACAGTGATTTCTGTGTGGAAACCTTTGAGCATATCAATCAGTACCTTTGCAATTCGTCCTGCACCGAGGATAAGAACCTTACGACCCGAAAGGGTTGTTGCAAGCTCCTCCATTGCAAATTGAATCGCACCCTCCGCTGTTGCAACAGCATTAAGCACGGCAAATTCTTCACGTACAGCGTAATCTGCAACTGTAATATCCTTTTCTTCGAAAAGTTTTTTTATATCATCGGAAATCATTCCACCGAAAACTACGCCATTTTCCTTCAGCACGGGAATAAGACTTTCAAGAGGAATATTCTTTCCTGAATAAGGGGTATTTACAGTAATTCCGTCTGCCGAAACGGGCAGTGGCAGAATTATGTAGTCAGCTCGGACATTCATATCGGCAATTCTGTCTATCGTCCGAACTCTGTCCGATGTGGTAATATTTCTGTCAAATCCGACAGCGTAAACTATATAGGAATCAGTAAGTTTGTCGGCAAGTGTAGCAAAACGCAGGTCGCCGCCTGCAATCAAAACAGTTTTCTTCATAAGCAACTTCCTTTCCGTCGCAAGAATAAATGGAGATTTTAAATTCCCTTTTATAATATGTAATCAGAAGGAAAGTGGTGCGAAATAAAACGTGTTCACCGTAACCGTTTTGTGAAAATTTGTAACTGATTTGAAGTTTTTCTTTTATCTGCCTTTTTTCATTCTTTCATAATTCCAACACAATTGCCATGTATAATAAAGCCATAGTCAAAAACAAGATAACAACTAAATTTTCATATAACCTCTCCTTTAATCAACCCGAAGTGAAAGCTTCGGGAGAGAATTATGGCTGCTCTGAACAAAAAATAACGGAGTACGCTTTGACTATATCAGCTGTCCACGCACCTGCGGAATACTGCACAGAAAAGTGGGCGGCACCCAACAGAACCCTGTAAGGTACACCTCCCTTGCAGTTATACATAAAAAAGCTTTCGTACCCTTAGGTGCGAAAGCTTTGTTTTGATTATGTAAAATTAATTGCCTGTAGGGATATATGGACGAACAGCATTTGCAAGAGCATAAACTGGCATTGTCTGAATCCAGATATGACCAGGACCTGTAACCTTGGTGTTGAAGAAGCTTTCGCCTCCGAAAAGCGCGTTGCCAACACCCTTTACAGATTCAATATCTACGGAGCAGGTTGCGTCCATAGCAACGAGATAGCCTGTGTCAAGAAGGATTGATTCGCCTGCAGCAAGGTCGTATTCAACACAGCTTCCGTCTATTTCGAGGAAAGCGACACCGTTGCCGGTGAACTTCTGCATAATGAAACCTTCACCGCCGAAAAGACCTACACCGAATTTCTTCTGGAAGAAAAGGCTCATCTCAACATCGGGGCTTGAAGCTATGTATGCTGACTTGGTAGCAACAATAGTTCTTGCAGGGGAAATTTCAATAGGGAGAACCTGACCGGGAACAGTTGAAGCAAAAGCAATTTCACCGTTGCCGCCTACAGCGGTGTACTTGTTCTGGAAGATAGACTCGCCGCTTACAGCACGGGAGAACATCTTGCCGATACCTCCGCCTGCGTTGGTGGACATCTGCATATTAGGTGACATCCATGACATAGCACCCTTCTGACAGCAGACAGTTTCGTTTGGTTCAAGCTTGCAGATGATTACTGGGAACGGAGTTCCTTTGATTTCGTATTGCATAATTTCTACCCCTTTTCGAAGTTATAGTATACTTTAAGTATACGATTTTTGTAACTGTTTGTCAACATTTTTTTAAAGAATAGTTCAGCTTGACAAATCTGAGGAAAAGAGGTATAATAATAGCTGTTATATGCGGATGTGGTGGAATTGGCAGACACGATAGACTTAGGATCTATTGCTTTTGCGTGCAGGTTCAAGTCCTGTCATCCGCACCAATTAAAATGGAATATCCATTTGGATATTCCATTTTAATTTATGCTGCTTGTTTGACGCAGAACCGAAAAGCCGAAGTCTTTTCAAAGCCCCACGCTTTGGCAAGGTTATTTTAGCGCAAATTGTGGCGTGGGGCGGTTCAATATATCCTGTCATCCGCACCAAAACGAAATGCCGCTGGCATTTCGTTTACGAGTATTTTCGCGTTGCGAAAATACATCGTGGTTTGTCGGGATACTCTACAGAGTATCCTTTTTTACAGATTATATGATGCAGAACTGAGAAACTATTGATGTTCGTTTATGAGTATTTCGCATTGCAAAAATACATCGTGTTTTGTTGGCTTCATTAAATAAGGGTATCAAGTGTAAGCTTGATACCCTTTAACTTTATTCCCCTTTAAGCTCAGAAATAATATTTATAAAGCTCTCCACGTCGCTGAAATCCTTGTAAACAGACGCAAAACGCACATACGCAACCTGATCCATTTCCTTCAGGCTTTTCAGCACGATATCGCCGATTTCAGCTGAAGTAATCTGGTTCTGCATATTGTTTGCGTAACAGCTTTCAACGCTGTCGACAATCCTGTTTATATCCTCGATTGAAACGGGACGCTTCTTCACGGCGGAGGACAGCCCCTTGATAAGCTTATTCCTGTCGAAAAGCTCAATGGAGTTATCACGCTTTACAACGAGAAGTACGGGCATTTCAACCGCTTCATATGTAGTAAATCTTTTTCCGCAGTTCGTACATTCACGTCTGCGGCGTTTTTTTCCGTCGATGGAGCGTGAGTCCACGACTTTTGTATCTTCAAAATTGCAAAACGGACAGCGCATTGAAACGTTCCTTTCAAATTTAATAACTAAAGTATATCACGGGTTATGTTATTTTGTCAAGAATTAAGGTTGAAAAACGGGAATTATGGTGGTATAATGTAAATATATTTTTTTCAGGAGAATTGATATGCGTAAAATAAAAAGACACAATAACAGAAGGAGAGTAATAATTTTGCGTGGAATAAAATATTTATTGATTATATCAGCTTTGCTTCTTGCGCTTGCATTCGTGCTGACGAACTTTGTTTTCAAGGACAGTGGCGAGGAAGAGACTGTTACCGAAACTACAACTGAGGTTATCGTTCTTGAAGAGCCTGAGCCTGAAAAGGAGGACGAGAATATCGACAACAAATGGGCGATGTTTCTTGTAAACAAGAACAATCCGCTGCCGATGGACTATGACAGCAGAATTGAAACAACAATGATTTTTGAAAGCTGGAGAGAATATTTCCTAGACAGCCGTGCAGCAAAATATTTTGATGATATGCTGAAGGCTGCAAAGGAGGACGGTATTGACCTGCTTGTCGTTTCAGCGTACCGTACTATCGAATATCAGCAGCAGAATTTCGACAACAGCGTGCAGGACAGAATAGACAACCGTGGTATGACTTATGACGAGGCTTACGCTGACACGCTTGCGGAGGTTGCGCTCCCCGGTGAAAGTGAGCACAACGCAGGTCTTGCGCTGGATATTATGTCCGAGGAATATACAAGCATGGACGATGACGGCTTTGAAAACACTGAGGCGTTCAAGTGGCTTGACAAGCACGCTCACGAATACGGATTTATTCTCCGCTACCCTAAGGGAAAACAGGAAATTACGGGAATTATTTACGAGCCATGGCACTACCGCTTCGTAGGTGTTTATTATGCAAACGAAATCAAGCAGAGTGGTCTTTGCCTTGAGGAATATTACGAGGAGCAGGGCTGGACTGACGCAAATGGTAAGGCGATTGAAATGCTTGGACCGTGGGAGCCTGAGGAAAAGGAGCCTGAGGTTACAACTGCACCCGCAAATACAGAACCGAAAGAAACAATGCCTACAACGCCTTACTCTGAACAGAAGGTTACAATTATAGTTTAATTCAAACAGCCGTATCCGATGAATGTCGGGTGCGGCTGTTTTTGTGCAGAGAATTTATTATTTGCAAAAATAAATATTGCTAAACCGATAAAAATGCTATATAATATAGGTATATTCTATCCGAAAGGTTGATTGAAATGAAAGACGGATTTCTCCGTGTTGCGGCGGTAACACCCGATATAAAGGTTGCCGACTGCGACCACAATGCCGATGAAATAATCAGACTCGCAAAGGAAGCGGCACGCAATGACGCTTCTGTAATAGTTTTTCCTGAGCTTTGCGTAACAGGAAGCACCTGCGGAGATTTGTTCCTGCAAAAGACTTTGCTTGACGGGGCAAAGGCGGCTGTTGAAAAGATTGCAAAGGCTACCGCAAAGTGCGACGCTGTAATAATTGTGGGTTTGCCGATGGAGGTGCACGGCAAGCTTTACAACTGTGCTGCTGTGATGGCAAATAACGACGTAATTGAATTTGTACCAAAGAAAAAGATTTCTGCTTCCGAGGCTGGTGTTTTTGCACCTTGGGAAGCAAGTTCCTTATTCCTTGAAAGAAGCAAACTCTTCTCATCTTTTCTCACTGATGTCGGAAGCTTTATATTTGAATGTGAAAATATTCCCGAGCTTGCTCTTGGCATAGAAATAGGTGATGACAACACTGCAGAAAGCCTTGCTAAAGCTGGTGCAACCGTTATCTGCAACCTTTCCGCTTCACCTGAAATTGTGGGCAGAAGCAGTGCCGTGAAAAAGCTTGCAGAAGTAAAATCAGCACAGCTTCACTGCGGATATATCCGTGCTAACGCAGGTATGGGTGAGTCAACCCGTGACCTTGTTTTCAGCGGTTACAACCTTATTGCTGAAAATGGAAAGATTATTGCCGAAAGCAGGAAGTTTACAACCGGCATAACCTACACAGAAATCGACCTGTTCAGAATTGCCGCTGAGAGACGTGCTGACAAGAATTTTACTGTGAAATTTACTCCTGAGAATTTCGACTATTCTCAGTTTGTAATGAAGAAAAAAGACCTTGACCTTACACGCAGATTTTCTCTCAATCCGTTTGTACCCGAGAACAAGGATGAGCTTTGCAATCGCTGTGAGGAAATCCTCACAATGCAGGCAACGGGACTTGCCACACGTCTGCGTCACATCAACGGCAAAACGGCTGTTGTGGGACTTTCGGGCGGTCTTGACAGCACCCTTGCTCTCATCGTAACCGTTCACGCTTTCGATATGCTTGGACTTGACCGCAAGGGAATTGTTACCGTGACAATGCCGTGTTTCGGTACAACGAGCCGTACCAAAAACAATGCGTACTATCTTGCGGAAGCTTACGGGGTAACGCTGAAGGAAATCAACATTGCCGCCGCTGTACGTCAGCATTTTGCAGATATTGGTCAGGACGAAAACAATCTTGACGTGACTTACGAAAACTCTCAGGCTCGTGAGCGCACACAGGTGCTGATGGACATTGCCAACATGATGAACGGACTTGTTATCGGTACGGGTGACCTTTCCGAGCTTGCTCTCGGCTGGGCGACCTACAACGGCGACCACATGTCTATGTATGGCGTAAACGGCTCTGTGCCGAAAACGCTGGTGCGTCACCTTGTTGCTTTTGAGAGCAACAACACCAAGGATACAAAGCTTTCCGAGGTGCTCCGTGACATTCTCGATACACCTGTTTCACCTGAGCTTCTTCCGCCTAAGGAGGGGGAGATTTCTCAGAAAACAGAAGACATTGTCGGACCTTACGAGCTGCACGATTTCTTCCTTTACTACTTGGTACGCTGTGGGTTTGCACCAAGCAAGATTTTCCGCATTGCCGAGAAAACCTTTGCTGGAATTTACGACAGCGAAACAATAAAAAAATGGCTCACGATTTTCGTGCGCCGCTTCTTCACTCAGCAGTTTAAGCGTTCCTGCCTACCTGATGGACCTAAGGTCGGCACGGTTTCTCTTTCTCCGAGAGGGGACTGGAATATGCCGTCCGATGCCTGTGTACGCTTGTGGCTTGAGGATTTGGAAAAATAAATTTCTGCATAAAAAAGGCTGTGTGGATTTCACACAGCCTTTAACATTTTCAATTACTTCTTGCAGCAGCAACATTCGCCAACCGGAGTTGTCCAGCCGAACTTGTCTTCAACCTTGCCCCACTGGATACCTGTGAGAGTATCGTAGAGCTTCTGGGAAATCTCGCCGATTTCGCCGTTGTTGAGAACCATAACCTTGTCGCCGTACTTGAGTTCGCCAACAGGGGAAATTACAGCTGCTGTACCTGTACCGAAAGCTTCGTCAAACTTGCCTTCGTCGTAAGCCTTAACGAGTTCATCAATTTCAATGTCACGTTCTGTAACCTTGTAGCCCATGGACTTGAGGAGCTCGATGCAGGACTTTCTTGTGATACCACCGAGGATAGAACCTCTGTCGAGGCTTGGTGTGATAACTTCGCCGTCAACAACGAAGAATACGTTCATTGCGCCAACTTCGTCAATGTACTTTCTGTGCACGCCGTCGAGCCAGAGAACCTGAGCGTAGCCCTGCTTTTCAGCTTCTTCCTGAGCCTTGAGGGATACAGCGTAGTTAGCAGCAGCCTTTGTGAAGCCTGTACCGCCTGTTACTGCACGAACGTACTTTTCTTCAACATAAATCTTTACAGGTGCAAGACCGTTTGCATAGTAAGCACCAACAGGAGAAAGAATGATAGCGAAGATGAGGTGCTTTGCAGGGTGAACGCCAACCATTGGGTCAACTGCAAAGATGTATGGACGGATGTAGAGGGAAGTACCCTCAGCTGTAGGAATCCAGTCTTCGTCAACCTTTACGAGAGTCTTGATAGCTTCAACAGCGAAAGCTTCGTCAATCTGAGGAATGCAGAGACGGTCGTTGGAGAGGTTGAGTCTTGCCATATTCTGTTCAGGACGGAAAAGCTGAATTTTGCCGTCAGCAGTTCTGTAAGCCTTCAGACCTTCAAAGTCAGCCTGACCGTAGTGGAGACACATGGAAGCAGGGTCCATAGGGATTGGACCGTAAGGAACGATTCTTGCATCGTGCCAGCCCTGACCCTCGTCGTAGTTCATAAGGAACATGTGGTCTGTAAAAATTTTACCGAAGCCAAGCTTTGTTTCGTCAGCAGGCTTAGCCTTCGGAGTGGTAGTTCTTGTTACTTTTATTTCCAGCATTTAGAAAACTCCCTTTCTTGATTTAAAAATACACACTTATTATAACATATCTGCAACAGTAATTCAAGTGGAAAAGAAAATAAATTTTGTTATTCTGCAATTGTTTGTATCAGAACTTGCAGAAAAAGATGAGCGACACAATCTGAAGCTATATAAATTTATTTTAAACGGTATAAATAAACACTGCTGTGGAAAAATAGAAAAAACAATCCGAAAGGAATTTTTCTATGGCAAAAAAAATCTCACGAAACACATTCATTATGGAGAATCCTCCTACAATACACAGCTTTTCCTCAACCGTCGGGAAGAAAGAGGGTGAGGGACCTATTGCAGAATGCTTTGATGAGGTCTCACAGGATGCATATTTCGGTCAGAAAACCTGGGAGCAGGGGGAAAGCGAGTTAATGAAACGCACTGTTCAGCGTGCGATAAAAAAGGGTGGACTTACAAATGATGATATTGATTACATGTTTGCAGGTGACCTGCTTAATCAGTGCATAAGCTCTACCTATGGTCTGCGTGACCTTGATATTCCATTGCTTGGCATCTACGGTGCTTGCTCAACAATGTCGGAGGGGTTGACTCTTGCGGCGTTACTTACCGACAGCGGCATAGGTGGGAACGTGGTCGCAACCACGTCATCTCACTTCTGTACGGCTGAAAGGCAGTTCCGATTTCCTTTATCATACGGTTCAGTACGAACTCCCACTGCGCAGTGGACCTGCACAGCGTCGGGTGCCGCTGTTATTACCCCAAAGAGAATATCCCCGTTTATACGAGCTGTAACAATCGGGAAAATAGTTGACCTTGGAGTAACCGATGCGAACAATATGGGTGCGGCAATGGCACCTGCGGCGGCGTATGTGATAAAAACGTTTTTGCAGGACACGGCAATGGAGCCTTCCGATTTTGATGCAATAATTACAGGAGATTTGGGCACTGTGGGCAGCAAGCTGCTTATTGAGCTGCTTATGACGGAGGGCATTGATATTTCTGCAAAGCATCGTGACTGTGGGGTGATGATGTTTGATATTGAGGGGCAGGACGTCCATGCAGGAGGTTCGGGCTGCGGCTGTTCAGCGTCGGTGCTGTGCGGATATGTTCTTCCGAAGATACGGACAGGTGAGTTTAAAAATATTCTGTTCTGCGCAACAGGGGCACTTATGTCGACAACCGCTTCTCAACAGGGAGAGAGTATACCGTCGATTTCTCACGCTGTTTTTATTTCTGCGGAAAGTCGTCTTAGCGATGAACAGGGAGGTGTCTGAATGATTCTTGACTATTTGAAAGCATTTATCGTAGGTGGAGCGTTTTGTGCAGTTGGTCAGCTGTTGATTGACTACACCAAGCTTACGCCTGCAAGAATTCTGGTTTCGTATGTTGTGGCAGGAGTAATTCTGGGAGCGTTCAATTTGTATCAGCCACTTATTGATTTCGCAGGCGCAGGTGCAAGCGTGCCGCTGACAGGTTTCGGAAATCTTCTTGCAGACGGTGTACGGAAAGCTGTCGATGAAAAAGGATTGCTTGGTATCTTGACCGGCGGTCTGACCAACGCGGCAGGAGGAATAACCGCCGCCATACTTTTCGGTTTGGTAGGTGCGCTGATTTTCAAACCGAAAGAAAAGTAAATGTTACAATAGTACAGTTCCGATAAAAATAAGGGTACCGAAATCAATCGGTACCCTTTATTCTTTATTACGGAAGTTCAACGCCTGTTGTGTCAACATCGGAAAGTGTCAGCAGTTCACGTTCGTCAATAACCAAAATTTCCATATCAAATCTTGCACAGCGTGCAACATTGCAGAAATACTTGGACTGGAGCAGTAAATTCATACTTCCACCGCCGTTGATAAATGAAATCTTGTCAACTGCAAGAACCTTATCAACAAGCAGACCAAGCATCTGGTCGCCTTCTGTAAGTACAACCACAGTTTCCTTGAATGTGGTTTTATATGCGTTTTCAGCGTCGTCAATTGCTGCAATAACCTTAGGCATATAGTCGGTGCGGACTCTCTTTATCAGCTTTGCAACGGTTTCCTTATCGCCCTTATCTGCTGCCGCCAAAACATCATGTGCAGCTTCGTGCAGTTTTCTGTGCGGCTCCTCAATTTTCTTCAGAAGTACTGCAGCAGATGGGTGATTTTTTGTGAATTCGTCGTACCAAAGACCGAGTGCGCACTTGTGGCTGTCGGTAGCAAGTGTAAAAGCTTCGCCTGTTTCAGCACAGTGCTCAAGAGTTTCAACCCATTTAACATGGTCAGCCTTACGCTGTTCCATCATTGCACGGAAATCAGCAGTTTCCTCGTCAAGTGTGCTGAAATGGAACACTTTTCTCATATCAAGAAGCGGGTAAACCTCACCTCTGCGCTGAACAACACCGCAGTAAGCTTCGGGTGCTTCGGGAATAGGAGTAACAACCTTAGGCTTCATTTCGATTCCGTTGACAAACTTGCTGTTTACCGCATAAGCCTTATCGTCAAGAGTAAAGATAAGCCATGGTAAATCCTCGGCAACGTTGGTATTTTCGTTATTATATAAATCAGCCATAATAATCCTCCTGTTAATAACTTATTGGACTTTATCATTATAACACATTTTATTTGATTTTTCAATGAAAAATTTGACAATTTATACAAATGTTTTTTGATATATACGTCAACAAGGTGGTTTGAGAAACTATTCTATTGAAGAATTTGTCTGCGTATGATATAATAAAGGTACTGTCGACAGTAAAGTATGAAAGGTTGCGGTGAAATGGAAAAACTTATATTCCGTCAGGCTGATAATGGGGATATTGAAAATCTTGTAAAGCTTCGGTTTGCTTATGTGGACGCAGATTACGGTGCAATTGACGCTGCAACAGAAGCTGCACTCCGTACACAGCTTGAAGAATATTTCCCTGCACATCTGAATAAGGACATATTCGGTTTTATTTGTTTTGACGGTGAAAAGGCTGTTTCTATGGTGCTTCTTTACATAATGGATAAGCCTGCCTTTGTTACTACTCCATCGGGAAAGTCGGGGACGCTTTTAAGTGTTGTAACTCTCCCAGAATATCGTAAAAGAGGGATTGCAGGAAAGCTTGTGGGAATGGCGCTGGAAAAGGCAGAACAGCTTGGAGCTGATTTTGTGGAGCTGCAGGCAACTGCCGACGGTGAACCGCTGTACAGGAAAATCGGATTCAAGGATAAGGAAAGCCACTATAAACCGATGATATATAAATTTGATGGATTGGAATAAGAAAATGGATATTTATGAAACAATGAACTATCTGAACAGTTTCTCAAAGCTGGGCAAGCCTGTGAATAATCTGCTGAGATTTGCAAGAATAATGCGTGCATTGGGAAATCCTCAGGAAAATCTGAATTTTGTGCACGTTGCAGGTACAAACGGAAAAGGGTCAACAGTCCGTATGATTGCGGGGTCACTGACCAAGGCAGGCTACAGGACTGGTGAATTTACCTCTCCGTACATCTACGTTTACAATGACAGAATACGCATTGACGGGATAAATATCTCCGATATGGAGCTGGCGGAAATCGTTACTCAGATTAAACCGATTATTGACGGACTCTGCACGGAATGCTCTCAGTTTGAGATTACAACGGCAATTGCATTTATTTACTTTGCTGCAAAAAAATGCGATGTGGTTGTGCTTGAGGCGGGAATGGGAGGACTGCTTGACTGTACAAACATTATCGAGAAAAGCTGTGCATCGGTTATTACGTCGATTTCTCTTGACCACACAGCAATTCTCGGAGATACTATTGATAAGATTGCTCATCAGAAGGCGGGTATCATAAAAGAAGATTGCCCCGTTGTTCTTGCGCCGTCGCAAAAACGTGAGGTGCGTGCACTTATTTACAGAACAGCTATGCAGTTCAATTCGCTTTTTGTTTCACCAAACACTGACAGGCTTAAAATTGGAAAGTGCGACTACACAGGAAACAAGTTCACCTACAAGGGGCTGACCTATATTACATCAATGGTTGGCAGACATCAGATTGACAATGCACTTACAGCAATTGAAACGCTGGACGTGCTGAAGAAAAACGGATTTAACAGGCTTTCTTACGTTCACATTTATGAAGGTGTAAAGTCAGCACAGGTGCCGAGCAGATGTCAGATTATCCGTGAGGACAAGCCGTTTATAATGATTGACGGTGCACATAATCCTGACGGTATGAGGGCACTTGCTGATTTTATCAGAACGGTGCCGAAGGAGCCTAAGGTGCTTGTCTGCGGAATGATGGAGGACAAGGACTGGGAAACTGCAATCGGTTATATCAGCCGTTATATTGACAGGGCGGTTTGTCTTGACGGATTTGCACCGAGGACGGTTTTTGCACCGAAACTTGCGGAGATGTTCCGTGACGGTGAGGTTTCAAATCTTCATAACGCAATTTCAAGAGCTGTTACAATCGCTGGGACAGAGGGAATGGTTGTTGTGGCTGGGTCGCTGTATCTCGCTTCAGCACTTCATACCCACAGTAAAATGTAATAAAGCCCGCTTCGGACGCATATTTTTATATATGGCTTGTCCGAAGCGGGTTTGCTTTGAGAAAGACGCTACATTGAAATGCACAAAAAAGCTGAAAATTTTTCGTCATAAAAATTGTCGGAAAATACAAAAGTGCTCTTGATATTAAACGTTTAATATGGTATAATGTCTTTGAATAGTGTAGCTGTTAAAGCTATATTGTTGCGCAATAATGAGAAATTCTGCTAAGGCAGATAACAGAAAGGAAGATTTCATATGAAATTCGGCTTCTA
>JAFTWI010000078.1 GCA_017465345.1 Oscillospiraceae bacterium | reverse complement strand
TTGTTTTGTTTAAGTTCCAGAATAAACTGGTCAGGAAAAGCCATTAAAGTTTCCAGCCTTTCGGTATAAACAGTTCATTGTAAAGGTTGACAGCATAAACATCTGTCATACCTGCAATATAGTCACATACAGCACGTTCCTTGTCAAAGCGTACCATAATTTTTTTGTAATCATCAGGCATCTTGTCAGGGTTGCGCAGGAAGTACATATAAAGCTTCTCAACCAAAGCCTTAGCCTTAGCTTCTTCAGCCTTTGCAATAGAGTTCTTGTAAACATTAGCAAACATAAAGGTGCGCAACTCATCATGAGCTTCCTTTACATCAACGCTCATTTTAATATCTTGTACGCCATTATTTATAATGGACATAATAAGCGTTGTAATACGTTCACTTTTGGTGTGCCCCAGTATGTCAGTGGCAGATTTGGGTAAATCAGACTCTTTAAGCATACCTGCACGAATAGCATCATCAATATCGTGATTTATGTAAGCTATCTTATCTGCAAGACGAACAATGTAGCCTTCTTTTGTAACAGCAACCTTGTTTGTGTGGCAAGCAATACCATTCTTAACCTCGTAAGTAAGATTAAGCCCCTTGCCATTTTTTTCTATATAATCAACAACACGAACGCTCTGCAAATAGTGACAGAATCCATAAGGACAGATTTCATTTAAAATGTCTTCACCTGAATGACCAAATGGAGTGTGTCCTAAATCGTGTCCTAATGCAATAGCTTCCGTTAAGTCCTCATTAAGACGCAGTGCATTTGCAATTGTCCTTGCAATCTGAGAAACCTCAAGCGTATGAGTAAGTCGTGTACGGTAATGGTCTCCGACAGGGGAGAGGAATACCTGCGTTTTTTGTTTTAAACGTCTGAAAGCATTAGAATGGAGAATTCTGTCTCTGTCTCGCTGAAATTCAGTTCTGATAGGACATTTAGGCTCACTGCGTACACGATGTCCTGTGCCTTTTGAAGTACAAGCATCCTCACAAAGTATACCAAGCTCCATAATTTCTGTTTGCTCGCGTATTGTCATAAGTGGCCATTCCTTTCTGAATTTACAAATATAGCTTTAGTACAATAAAAATCATACATTTTTCTTGATTCAAATTAATTTGACATAAAATATTAATTAACACCTATATATACAAATTTAGTATAAAAAAAACCTTCTGAAAAATGTTTTTTTGTATACAATTACAATTTATTAAGCGAAATTCTCAAAACATTCGTCAAACTGTTCAATAGAAATGTTTCCGTTAGTTGTATCAGTAAGTTTGTCTTTTAGTGTTTCATATAAATGGCTTTTTACAAGCACTTTTACAGTAATATCAGATGAAAAAATTGTATCAATAATTTTGGTTTCAAACTCAGGTAAAATATAACTGATTTTTCCATACAAATTATAATCAACAGTAATGTTTACAGGATAGCATTTGCACATAATTAATCGTTCAGAAGCCTCAACAGCAATCTTTGCACTATGTGAATATGCTCGTACAAGTCCTCCACCACCAAGAAGAATACCTCCAAAATAACGTGTAACAACACAGCAAACATCAGTCAAGCCTTCTTTTTGAAGCACATCAAGAACAGGTACACCAGCAGTACCTTGTGGCTCACCATCGTCAGAGTAACGTGAAGTAGAACCATCACGTAAAATATAAGCATAAACATTGTGAGTAGCTTTTCTATGTTTTGCTCTTATTTCATTTATAAAATCAACAGCTTCATCATTGGTTTCAACGTGTTTTATATAGCCAATAAATTCCGATTTGCGTTCAATAAAAGAAGCTTCCGCAAAACCGTTTATAGTGGAATAATCATTGTTCTGCATATAAACAACCACTTTCTCAGTAAAAAATAAGCCTGCGTAAAATCTACGCAGGCTTTGGAATTACTTATCAAGACCAAAACGCTTCTTAAATCTGTCAACACGTCCGCCTGTATCAACAAGCTTCTGCTTACCAGTATAGAAGGGGTGACACTTGGAACAGATTTCAACCTTGATGTTCTCCTTTGTAGAACGAGTATTGATTACGTTACCGCATGCACATGTGATAGTAGTTTCCTTGTAATCAGGATGAATACCGGATTTCATTAATAACACCTCATTTCTTTCCAATATATATGATTTGCATAGCAGCCCATCACAATATATCGGACAGTAGTGCTAATAAATCACTTACAGAAGTAAATTATATCATAAAAAATATTCTTTATCAATAGGTATAAATAAAAAAATATGTGTACAGGTTTCCCTGTACACATATTAAATGATTACTTGTAAATTACAACTAAGAATTCGCCACCCTTAGTTACATTATCAAATGTACACTTGCCGCTGCTGCCGATTGTAGCAGAATCAACGAGCTGGAGAGAGTTGTTGGAAGCGTTGTAACGATAGAGCTTAGCCTTGTATCCGGAACGCTTAGCATTAAACTTAACTGTAATGTCAGTGCTAAAGCCGAATGAACCAGCATCGATAGAAAGCTGAGCGGAGCTTACAGCGTCATTCTTCTTATATGCAGCCTTGATAAGCTTGTTGGAAATGCTCTTAGTGTTGTATGTTGTGTCAAGATCAATATCCTTAGCAGAAGTAACATCCTTACCGTTTACAGTAAATGTAACACCATTGTCAAGAACAAACTTAACAGTAACATTCTTGCCATCGATAGCGGAAAGAACAGAAGAAGGAATTTCAGTTTCCTTGTTCATATCAACAGTTACAGTAGAACCGTTACTGGACTTCTTAAGAGATTTAGCAATGTTTGTCCAACCCTTCTTGTTGCCAACGGTTGCTGTAGTTGTATCCTTGCTGCTGGAAGAAGAGGAAGATGAAGAACCATTGTTTCTGTTAAGCCAGTAATAGTAGTAAGGGTCACTATAACCATAATAACCATAAAGATAATCATAGTAATCATAACCGTAAAGGTAATCATAGTAATCATAGTAATAGTCATAATAATAATCATTAAATACTACAACGTCATCTCTGTCAGCGTTGGAAGCTGCATATGCAGAAGCATAAGATGAATAGAACTTACCTGTTACATTTGAGAAGAAGTTTGTTGGAAGAGTGGTGTAGTCACTAACCCAAGAAATAAGAGATGTTTTACCGTTTGCAGCAGAATAAGCGGAAGAATAGTTAGGATAGTATCTTCCATTTACCTTATAAACCGATGTTGAGTCATTTGTTGATGTAGTTGTAGAAGAAGATGTATTGCTTCCATCAGAGATAAATACAGCATTATTAACTGCAATGCTTAAAGACTTTGTGTAGTAATTACCTGACTCAGGGTCAAACCAACATCTTTCAGAACTATAGTTAGATTCTCTTGTGCCTGAATAATTAGTGTTACCTGTTGCAGCCTTGAGGCTCTGAAGGTTAGGATACCATGTTCTAGTTTCATCACTATAGTAAACAGTGTTAGAAGAATATCTGTGAGATGTAGGGATAGTGTGAGTAGTTGAACCTGTTATAGCGTTCTGAGTTGTTGTTGTCTTATATGCTGTGGAATCGTCCTGCTTTGTCTTATAAACAATACCGTCCTTTACGTATACTGTAGAACCTATAGTAGTAACGTCAGCCTTAGTATATTTTGAGCTTGCAGCCTTTGCATCATCTTCATCTGCGTAATATGTAATTACATCCTGCTTAACTCCTGATGGAGTAGTTATTGTTGAAGTAACTACATAAACGTCACCGTATAATTTACCATCAGTATTAATTTTTGCAGCACTTGCAGCAATACTCATTGTAGAAACAACGGAAGCACCAGCAAGAGCAACTGCAGCGATTTTGCTTATAGTTTTCTTGGCCATTTTAGTATCTCCTTTACAAATTAAATTTCTTAAAATGCTGAATATAAATTCTGCTTAATCATAAGTATACTATAAATTTTTAGTTTTGGCAATAGTAATTTCACCAAAATATATTACAAATTTATGACGAATTGAGAAAAATAGGTGCAAAAAAGTTACAAATTGACATGAAAATGTAACTTTTGAGGTGCTTAGCATTATTGAACAGCAATTTGAGAAGTGAATTCTTCAGCACATGGACGAATTGTTCTTGAAGCGAGGCCATAGAGATTTGTTGCACGGTTTGAAATATCAGCAAATCTGTTGATTGGAGGCTTCTGGAGTTCAACAATGTCTTTAAGGGAAGTGTTGAAAGGAATTGCGTATTTGTTTCCTTCAGCCTTTTCTTTAGCTGCCTTAAGAATTTCAGTACCCTTCTGATTGAATGCAAGAACTCTTCCGTATGGAGGCATAATCATAAGGTCAGAAGCCTTTGTGCCAATATACATATTGAGGAGAATTCTTCTCAGTTTAGCTGTTGTATAGCGCTTTGTATCAACAGTTTCAAGGAATTCATCAATGGAGTTGGACTTGATAGCTGCTGCAAAAATAAGATTTGCAAGGCCTGGGTCAACATCAGGACACTCAGAAATTGTTGGTGGAACAGAAGAACGGAGAATGTAAAGAAGCTCACGTTCAAGATTATCAAAATAAGCAAGCATTTCCTTATCTTCATATTCTGCAGCGAGAGCAGCCATATCCTTAGGAACATAAGCGCTGATATCTTCGCCGTCTTCGATCATCTGACGAAGGAGAGTGCCGCTTGCAAATCCTTCAGCAGCATTCATGCTGTCATGTTCAGCACCCTTTCTCTTGACAGTAAATGCTTCCATTTCAAGATTAAGCACCTTAAGTGCCTTGAGATATTCAACTGCAAGAGTATTGTTAGGGGAGTCAAAAACAGAAGAAATAATCGGGCCATGTTCAATGCCGATAATCTGTTGAACAGCCTGAGGGAAAGACATTCCCTGTTCAAGGTAAGGCTTTACCTTTTCTGGTGTTGTAGCACTGATGGAAGCCATAGCTGCATTTTTAAGAAGTGAAAGGTCACCGCATTCGCTTCCAAAGGAAATTCCATCAACACAACCGAGTGCACCAAGCATCATAACACCTGCACGTGCAAAGTAGTTTGCACTGGAAAGAGAATATACAACAGGCATTTCAATAACAAGGTCAACGCCGTTATTTACCGCCACCTTAGCACGAGCGAACTTGTCAATCATTGCAACATCGCCGCGCTGTACATAGTTACCGCTCATAATAGCAACAATGTGAGTAGCACCATGCTTTCTCGTTTCTTCAATCTGATGAATGTGACCGTTGTGGAACGGATTGTATTCACAAATAATACCGTATGTTTTCATATAGGTTCAATCCTTTCTTTTGAGGAGCATCAGGGTATAGTACACCCATAGTGTACAAACCCATACATTTATATACTATATGATTTTGTAACGATAAATATTGATAAACTATTGATATATTCTTAAAATATTATGAAACTCTTGATTTTAGTCATATTTTGTAATAGTATATAAAGGTATGATTAGATTTTTTTGAAAGGAAGTTCAAAATTATGATTATTCTCGTAGTAAATGCAGGAAGCTCCTCTCTTAAGTATCAGCTTCTCAACATGGAAGATGAAAGCGTTATCGCAAAGGGTAACTGTGACAGAATCGGTATCGGTGGTCATGTTTCCCACAAGACATTCGACGGCAGAGCTGTTGATATGGACTGCGATTTCCCAACACACACAGAAGCTTTTGAAAAGCTCGTTGAAGTTCTCACAACAGGCGACGCTGCTGTAATCAAGTCTATGGACGAAATTTCCGCAGTTGGTCACAGAATCGTGCAGGGTGCTGAAATCTTTGATAAGACAACTCTCGTAACAGACGAAGTTATCCAGCAGATTGATGACCTCCAGGACCTCGCTCCTGTACATAACCACCCACACGCACTTGCTCTCTGGGCTTGTAAGAAGGTTCTCCCTGAGAACGTTCCACAGGTTGTTGTATTCGATACAGCATTCCACCAGACAATGCCGGCAAAGGCTTATATGTTTGGTCTTCCTTACGAGGATTACGAAAAGTACCACGTTAGAAAGTACGGCTTCCACGGTACTTCCCACAGATTCGTTTCCGCAGCACTTGCAGAAGCAATGGGCAAGGATATCAAGGACCTCAAGATTGTTTCCTGTCACCTCGGCAACGGTTCTTCCATCACAGCTGTTGACGGCGGTAAGTCCGTTGATACATCTATGGGCTTCACACCACTCGACGGTGTTGTAATGGGTACAAGAACAGGCTGCGTTGACCCATCTGCTGTAACTTTCGTTGCTGAAAAGCACGGCTTTACAACAAAGGAAATGAGCGACTATATGAATAAGAAGTCAGGCTTCCTCGGCGTTTCAGGCATCTCCTCAGACAACAGAGATATCTCTGCTGCTGCTGCTGAAGGTAATGACAGAGCTCAGCTCGTTACAGATATGCTTGTATACGAAATCAAGAAGTACATCGGCGGTTATGCTGCTGCAATGAACGGTCTTGACGCTGTTCTTTTTACAGGTGGTATCGGCGAAAATGCTGCTGAAGTTCGTGAAGCAGTTTGTGCAGATATGGACTTCTTCGGTATCAAGATTGATAACGAGCTCAACGCTACAATCCACGGCAAGCTTACAAAGCTTTCCACACCTGACTCCAAGGTTGAGGTTTGGGTTGTTCCAACAAACGAAGAGCTTCTTATCGCAAGAGATACACTTGCACTCATCTCCAAGTAATCACAGATTTTGTAAAGCCGTTTCTGATTTGTTTCAGAAACGGCTTTTTTCATCGGAGGTAATAAAATGGAACTTTGGGACTTATATGATGAAAACAGAAATCCGATAGGCAGGGAACACGTCCGCGGCAATGAAATTCCCGACAACTGTTACCATATTGTTGTTCATGTCTGGATACGCAACAGAAAAGGGCAGTACCTTATTTCACAGCGTTCAGCAAACCGTCCCACTTTTCCGCTTATGTGGGAAACAGTCGGTGGCTCGGTGCTGAAAGGTGAAACAAGCCTGCAAGGCGCAATCCGTGAGGTCAAAGAAGAGGTCGGAATTGATATAGTCGGCACGGAAAACAACCGCGTTTTTTCACAAGTGCGAAAGGTTATCAACGGAAAGAAATTCAACGATATCCTTGACGTGTGGCTGTTTGAATATAACGGCGAGGTTAAGCTTGACAATGCCACAACTGATGAGGTTGCACAGACAAAATGGCTTACTGTTGCCGAAATAAAAGAACTTTATGAATCAGGTCAGCTTGTATCAACATTGGGGTATTTCTTTGATAAGATAGGAGGTAAATATGAGTAATCAGAACATTTTCGATAACGAAACTTTTTTCAACGGCTACAAGGAATTGCGTGAAAAAGAAATATGTTTGAATAATCTTTTGGAGCAACCTGCAATGGCGGGAATGCTTCCTGACCTGACAGGCAAGAACGTTCTCGACTTAGGATGCGGCTGCGGAAGAAATTGTCTTGATTTTGTGCAGCGTGGAGCGTGTAAAGTTGTGGGACTTGACATATCCCAAAAGATGCTTGAGGTTGCACAAGAAGAAGCAGTGCACGAAAATGTTGAGTATATCCGTATGAGTATGACAGAAATCAGTAAGCTGGATATGAAGTTTGATTTGGTGTACAGTTCGTTAGCTTTACACTATATCGAGAATTTCGGTGCACTTATGAAGGATATATATAGCCTGCTCAATGTAGGTGGAACACTTCTTTTCTCACAGGAACATCCCATTATGACCGCAACAATTGACGAAAGCAACGCTCACTTTAATTATGATGAAAACGGTCAGCGTGTTTCCTATACCTTTTCCGATTACAACAGGGCTGGCAAGCGTGAAAAGAATTGGTTTGTTGACGGTGTGATAAAATATCACCGACCAATGGGACAACTCCTCACTGAGATCATCAACAGCGGACTTACCCTGAAAGAAATCGTTGAGCCGACACCAAAGCCGTGGGCGATAGAAAAGCTCCCGACTATTGTCAAGGAGTACATCAAGCCGAATTTTCTTATCGTCAAGGCTGTGAAAGAGTAGTTGCAAAACAAAAGAAAATCTGATATAATATCATTTGAAATTATTTTTAAGGAGCAAAACTATGACACAGGAAAAAATCAATAGAATAAACGAGCTTGCAAGAAAATCCCGTACCCCCGAGGGGCTGACCGAGGAGGAGAAGGCTGAGCAGGCACAGCTTCGTCAGGAGTACCGTGACGGCATCAAGGCCAACCTGACAGGTCAGCTTCAGAATATCGAATTCGTTGACAAGAAATAAGGAGTACCGAAATGCTTGATTTTGACATCTCAACCCTGCCCACACCCTGCTATGTGACGGACGAGCGTCTGCTTGTGAAAAACCTTGAAATTCTCAAAGCCGTTCAGAGCAGAACAGGCTGTAAAATTCTCCTCGCGCAGAAAGCCTTCTCAATGTACAGCACCTATCCGCTTATCAGCAAGTACCTTGCAGGTACAACAGCCAGCGGTCTTTTTGAAGCAAAGCTTGGCAAGGAAGAAATGCCCGAGGGCGAAACCCACGTCTACGCACCTGCCTACAGCGAAAAGGACTTTGCCGAAATCGTAACCGTTGCCGACCATATCGTGTTCAACAGCTTTGCACAGTACGAAAAATACTATCCGACCGTGCAGAAAAGCGGACGCAAAATCGAAGTGGGTATCCGTATCAACCCTGAATATTCCGAAATCGAAACGGATATATACAATCCCTGCTTCAAGAATTCACGTCTTGGAACAATTCTTGCCGAGTTCCCCGAAACACTTCCCGAGGGAATAAGCGGACTTCATTTCCATACAATGTGCGAGCAGGGTGCAGACGTCCTTGAACGTACAATTGCCGTTGTGGAAGAAAAATTCGGTAAGTACCTCTACAACCTGAAATGGCTCAATTTCGGCGGCGGACACCACATTACCCGTGACGATTACGACGTGGAAAAGCTGGTGCAGATTGTTGACCGTGTGCAGAAAAAGTATGATATTCAAGTGTACCTCGAACCAGGCGAAGCCGTTGCACTTAACGCAGGCTACCTTGTAACCGAAGTCCTCGATACATTAAAAAACGGAATGAACTTGGCAATTCTTGACACCTCAGCAGCTTGCCATATGCCCGACGTGCTGGAAATGCCGTACCGACCCAATATTATCGGATCAGGTATGCCAAACGAGAAGCCGTATACCTACCGTTTCGGCGGACCAACTTGTCTCGCAGGCGATATTATCGGCGACTATTCCTTTGACAAGCCGCTGAAAGCAGGGGACAGACTCGTTTTCTGTGATATGGCGATTTATTCAATGGTCAAGAACAACACCTTCAATGGTATGCCGCTTCCAGCAATAGTGCTTCATACTTTGAATGGTGAGAATAAAATCATCAAGCAGTTCGGGTATGAGGATTTTAAGTGCAGATTGTAAAGGAGTAATATTATGTCAGACTTTTCAGTAAACGAAATGCTTGAAATGCAGAGAAAGCTACAGGACAAGTACAAGGATAAATGGGAGGAGATCTGCCCCGAAACTGGCAAAAACAAGCTGCTGTGGATGATTGGCGAAATCGGCGAGATTATCGACATTGTCAAGCAAAACGGCGGCACAAAGTCTTGTGAGGATGAGAAAATCCGTGCTCACCTTGTTGAAGAAATGGCAGATGTGCTGATGTACTATAATGACGTTTTGCTTTGTTACGGAATAACAGCTGACGAGCTGAAGCAAGCATATACCGAAAAATTTGAGCATAATATGAAACGATGGTAAAAGCTTACCCCTAAAAGAAATTCAATTCTTTTAGGGGTTTTTTACTTTGCATTCTTATAAGAAATCGCAATATGGCACGGTGCAAAAATCACAGCCGAAACAATCAGCAACACAGACCTGCACATTATTCCGCTGAACAGAAATATAACCGACGGAATAATCGAGAGTGTCAATGCCCTGAATACACTGTTTTTCCTGAAACAAACAACCCATATTGCACAATATGTCAGCACCAATATCGCATTTATAATCAGATAAACAGCAAACGCTTCATCTGACCACCAGCCAAACCAGGTGTTCGGGATGTTGAGTATCATAAATCCGAAACAGCCGAAACGACCGATTTGTTCAAGAATTTCAACAGTCTTGTTGTTCCACTTGTTTTCGAAACCGTCTTTGCATTTTATCGCAAAAACAATATTCGGTATCATAATAATGATAATGAAAACCAGCCCGAAAATATTGAACCATTCCAAGTTAAGCATCTCCTATAAGTTAAGCGGCTTCTGAAACTCAAAAGCCGCCGTATTTTTATCTGTCAGAAAGTGACTTGTAATCCTTGTGTGGCTGTACGCTTCTGTAAGCAGGACGAATAATCTTACCCGTGTTGAGAAGCTCTTCAATTCTGTGTGCAGACCAGCCCGCAATTCTTGCAATCGCAAAAATCGGAGTGTAAAGCTCAGGCGGAAGCTTGAGCATACTGTAAGCAAAACCGCTGTAGAAATCAATGTTTGCGGAAACACCCTTGTAAATGCGTCTTTCCTTAGCAATAACCTCAGGTGCAAGCTGTTCAATCTTCTTGTAAAGAGCGTATTCCTTTTCCATGTGCTTTTCTTCGGAAAGACTCTTAACAGCCTTTTTGAGAATTGCAGCTCTCGGGTCGGAAACGGAGTAAACAGCGTGACCCATACCGTAGATAAGACCAGAACGGTCGAAAGCCTCTTTGTGAAGGAGCTTTGTAAGGTAATCACGGATTGCGTCATCGTCAGTCCAGTCTGAAAGCTTGTTCTTCATATCCTCAAACATCATAGTAACCTTGATATTTGCACCGCCGTGCTTAGGACCCTTCAAAGAAGACAGTGCTGCAGCAATTGCAGAATAGGTATCTGTGCCAGAATATGTAACAACATGAGTTGTAAATGTTGAGTTGTTACCGCCGCCGTGTTCAGCGTGAAGTACAAGAGCAAGGTCAAGAATGCTCGCTTCAAGCGGAGTAAAGGAACTGTCAGGGCGAAGCATATGCAGAATATTTTCCGCAGTTGAATATTCAGGAACAGGCTGGTGAATAAAAAAGCTTTCACCATCATGATAATAGGATTTAGCCTGATAGCTGTAAACAGCAATAAGAGGGAATAACGCTATCAATTCAAGTGATTGACGAAGAACATTCGGAATAGAAGTGTCATTTGGCATATCGTCATAGGAATAAAGCGTCAGCACACCTCTTGCCAGACCGTTCATAATGTCATTGCTCGGTGATTTCATAATAATATCACGAACAAAGGTCGTAGGCAGCTGTCTGTAATCAGCAAGAATTTTATTGAATTTCTTCAAATCAGCCTTATCAGGAAGCTCGCCGAAAAGCAGGAGATATGTAATCTCCTCAAATCCGAAGCGCTTATCCTGAGTAAAACCTGAAACAAGGTCGTTGATGTTGTATCCTCTGTAATAGAGCTCACCCTCACAAGGAACGGACTCGCCGTCAATGGTTTTAGAAGAAATAATCTCCGAAATCTCTGTAAGTCCCGCAAGTACGCCCTTACCGTTAATATCTCTCAATCCTCGTTTTACATCGTATTTGGTGTAAAGCTCAGGTTCAATTCGGTCATTTTTGCTGCAAAGCGAAGCAAGGTCAACAATATCCTGTGTGACTTTTGAAAAATTATATCCGGAACCCATCGCAATCCGTCCTTTCTTAAAAAAATAAAAATATTGTGCAATTTATTATATCACATTTTCAATATAAAATCAAGCCAAAATTTTCAAATATATTTCCTTAAGGACAAACAGTAAAGTTTTTGCGTTAAAACTATTGTAATTTATTCAGAAATATAATATAATAAATATGTATATATTAATGAATTTTATTGTTTTATGATATTTTTCCCGATATTTTCAGTAAAGGGTGATACTATATGGCAAACGAAGAAAAAACAACAGTTGAAGAAAAGGAAATCAAGAAGAAAGCTTCTTCCAAAAAAACAACTTCCAAAAAGAGTAACTCAAAAGCTCCTGCTAGAAAGAAAGAGCCAAAGGTTCTACGTCCTCAGGAAGAAAGTGAGATTTTTGCACTTGATATCGGTACAAGAACCATTGTCGGAATAATCGGTCATATGTCCGAAAATACATTTTGTATTGACCACGCAATTTCTGTGCCCCATAAACAGCGTGCAATGATTGACGGTCAGATTGAAGATATCCCGGTTGTTGCTGATGTTGCAAAGCAGGTTAAGGAAAAACTTGAAGCAAAATCCGGCATAAAACTATCACGTGTTGCAATTGCAGCCGCAGGTCGTGCACTTAAAACGCACAGCACGGAAATGTCATTTGATATCAAGGATAAAGAGGTTATTACTCAGGATGATGTAAAAGCTTTTGAACTTGAAACCGCGCTTAAAGCCCAGGACGAGCTTGATGCAGAAACAACTGATATAAACGGCTCATTCTATTGTGTTGGTCATACTGTAATTCAGTACCTCCTTGATGATTACAAAATAAAATCTCTTGTCGGTCATAAGGGAAGAAAAGTAAGTATTGAGCTTATCGCTGCGTTTCTACCCAGTCCCGTTGTAGAAAGTCTCTATGCAGTAATGGACATGAACGGACTTCAGGTTGCAAGCCTCACTCTTGAACCTATCGCTGCAATGAATATCATAATTCCACCTGAAATCCGACTTATCAACGTTGCTCTCGTTGATATCGGCGCAGGTACTTCGGATATCGCCATCGCCCAAAACGGCAGTATCGTTGCATACGCAATGTCAACTGTGGCAGGCGATGAAATTACCGAGGAAATAATTAGAAAATACATTGTAGATTTTTCAACAGCGGAAGAAATGAAACTCAGCAGTTATCAGGAGCAAATCACTTACAAGGACATTCTTGGTTTTGACCATACCGTCGAAACAGGAGAATTCTTCGCAAGCCTTTTCCCAGCGGTTGACTCACTTGCCGATGATATTGCAAAGAATATTATTAAAGCAAACGGACAAGCACCTGCCGCAGTTTTCCTCGTAGGTGGCGGTAGCCTTATCCCTGATCTTGCAAAGCAGGTTGCAGAAAAGCTTGAAATTCCCGAAAACCGTGTTGCTGTCGGCGGTAAGCAGGCTATGAAGAACGTTTCCTTCGGCAGAACTAAAATCACAGGACCTGAGTACGTTACCCCAATCGGTATCGGCGTAACAGCTACCCATAATCAGGGTTACGACTTCTCTGTCGTAACCGTAAATGATAAGAAAATCCGTATCTTCGATACAAGAGCAGTACGTGTCCTCGACCTGCTTTCAACAGCAGGCTATAAGTCCAACCAGATTATCGGACGCTCAGGACGTAACCTCACATTTACCCTCAACGGCGAAAAACAACTCCTCAAGGGTGAACTTGCAACACTTGCCGAAATCACACTTAACGGCGTATCCGCAACCCTCGAAACAACTGTCAAGCAAGGCGATAACCTCGTTTTCAAGCCAGCTAAAAGCGGTAATAATGCAGAAGTTAAGGTTTCTGATATCGCAGGCGAGGTTGCCGCAAGAAAGGTGTTCATCGACGGGACAGAATACCCATTCGGTGTTATCGCACGCGTAAACGGCAAGCAGATTACAGGTGATTACCAAATTCAGAACTCCGACAATATCTCAATTACTGAAATTGAAACCCTCGGTGATTTGATGCAGACATTCACTTTTGACGCTTCAACATTAAGTTACTATAAGGCAGGTAAGCTTCTTTCCGTTGACTATTATCTCCACGACGATGACGATATCGTTACCGCAGATAAGGTGTTCAACCCCGAAGCAAGAGAGGGCAAGCTTGCAAAGGCAATCGCCGACAGCAACGCACCTTCACCCGACATTCTTCCTGTCCTTTCCGAAGCTGTAGAAGCAACGGTTGTTACTGAGCCTGAACAGACTACAGAGGAGGAACAGCCAACAGCGCCCCGTGACTGCCAGCTTATCCTCAACGGCAGAAGTGTAACACTTCCACCACGTCCTAACAACCAGCCACACGAATTCATCGAGCTTATGGCAATTGCGGATATCGACCTTGATAACCCACCGCCAAGCGGCGATATGATACTTACCGTAAACGGCAAGGACGTAAGCTTTATGGACAGAATTACTGATGGCGATATCGCAGTTATTAGATGGGCAGATAAATAAAAACTTCCCCGAAAAGAAACAACTTCTTTTCGGGGATTACTATTTTTACAATGTAAGCTGGTCAGGGTCTTCAAGGTCTTTCGCAAGACTTCCCGCAGCAGGAATATTCTTTGCAACGAACTTCTTCACACTCTCAGCCATTTCCTCTGTAACAATGTACGCATTGTCAACCAGAGCCTTTGCCTTGAGAGTCATAACCTGAACGCCGATTGTGTCACGGGCAGACTTCGGCAAAATCATTCCCGTGTTGAATACAATAGCCCTGCCGTTTGTGGAACGGAGCATAATGTCCGTATTATCAGCCACAAGGAACATCTTCACAAGCTTGGACTTCGCCGTGTAAGCGTTGGCAAGCTTCTTTCTGTTGGTCTTTGTTTCGTAAGCGTTAAGTGGCACCTTAGCAACCTTACCATTCTCAAATACCATAATCAGATGACCGCTGTAATCCAGCGTGGAAATCATAGAAATCACGTTTTCGTACTCGTCAAAGCCAAGCTTTACAGGGATAAAGTCACCAAGCTCAGAAGCCTTCGTATCCTTGAACGCGCTTGCCTTCGTCTTGTAAACCTGACACTTGTCTGAGAAGAACAGCAGCTCAGTCTTGTTCGTGCCCTCAATAGCCGTCATCATCATATCACCGTCTTTAAGCTTCTGCTCACTTGCCATACGAAGGGACTGCATCGTGATTTTCTTGAAATAGCCGCCCTGCGTAAGAAACAGATTGACAGGGTAGTCAGGTGTATCGTCCTCAATATCAACCTCGTCCTCGTCATTTTCGTAGTAGAACATGGTCTTTCTTGGCTGCTGATATTTCTTGACAACTTCCTTGAGTTCCTCAACAATAATGTTCTTGATTTTCTTGTCGTCCTTGAGGATGCCCTCCATTTCGGCAATATCCTTTTCAAGCCCTTCAATGTCAGCAGTACGCTTGAGAATGTACTCCTTATTGAGATGACGGAGCTTGATTTCAGCAACGTATTCAGCCTGAACCTCATCAATACCGAAGCCAATCATAAGGTTTGGTACAACCTCAACTTCTTCCTCAGTTTCACGGACAATTCTGATAGCCTTGTCAATGTCAAGCAGAATTTTCTGCAAGCCCTTCAACAGGTGAAGCTTTTCTTTTTTCTTTGTAAGCTCAAAATATGTTCTTCGCTTAATGCATTCTCTGCGGAACGCAATCCATTCATCAAGAATTTCGTAAACACCCATAACTCTTGGAGAGCCGCTTATAAGAATGTTGAAGTTGCAGGAGTAATTATCCTGAAGCGGAGTCATCTTGAACAGCTTCTTCATCAGCTTGTCAGGGTCAACACCACGCTTGAT
>JAFTWI010000009.1 GCA_017465345.1 Oscillospiraceae bacterium | reverse complement strand
GGTGAACGTGCTGTTCTTGAAACCAACGTTCACGGTCTCAACCACGAACTTGTACGCCTCATCGGTAGACTCCACTACCGTACATCCTACCGTCAGAATGTTCTCAACCACTCCATTGAGGTTGCTCATCTGGCAGGTATCATGGCCTCCGAGCTCGGCGTTGACGCTAACCTTGCCCGCCGTGCAGGTCTTCTCCACGATATCGGTAAGGCTCTCAGCTACGAAATCGAAGGTTCACACGTTCAGATCGGTGTTGATGTCTGCCGCAAGTACAAGGAAAATGCAGATGTTATCCACGCTATCGAAGCTCACCACGGCGATGTAGAGCCTAAGACAGTTATCGCTTCCCTTGTTCAGGCTGCTGACGCAATTTCCGCAGCACGTCCGGGCGCAAGAAGCGAAAACTACGAAAACTACATCAAGCGTCTCCAGAAGCTTGAGGAAATCTGTACTTCCTTTGACGGAGTTGAGAAATCCTTTGCTATTCAGGCAGGCCGTGAGGTTCGTATTATGGTATTTCCTGACAAGATCAACGACGAAAAGATGGTTATCATCGCTCGTGAAATCGCTCAGAAGATTGAAAACGAGATGGATTACCCTGGACAGATTAAGGTTAACCTTATCAGAGAAAGCCGTGCGGTTGAATACGCAAAATAACTTTTGGCAAAGCCAAAAGTTATTTCCGAATTTTACTTTTCTCACTCCGTGAGAAATTTTACGCTGACTACGTCAGCATAAAACCGTAAAATATCGGAGTTTGCTTGTAAACTATAAAAACGAAATACCCCGTGTTAAATTACACGGGGTATTTTTGAAAGTTCACATTACAATCTGTAATTTCAGAAAGAAGGTATCCTATGCCAAAAACCATATTCGGTACATCTGAAAAATCCAACTTCATTCTGAATATGAAGTACACAACCGTGAGGAAATGGATAATTGTCCTGCTTTGCGCATGCATTATCGTGCCGCTTATCGGGGGTATGGTTATCACAGGAATTGATGGTACAAGCTCACTTCTCGGTTCGTTCCTCTACGCAACAGGCTTCTCCTGCATACTTTTTTATATAGTATTGCTGCTGAGAAAGGATATAACATTCAAAAACTATCCTGCCGCATTTCTTATTATCGGACTTGCTGTGCTGGCATTTGCTTCCTATTACCGTGCCGCACTTAATGGTGCTTCTCAGGAGGATATAAACACTCTTCTTCTCGGAGAAACAGGAAGATACGAAGGCTTGCTTGCGCTGTTCGCTTACTTCGGAATTTTCCTCCTTGCAACAGCTGTAATGAAATATTCCTCGGTAAGAATTGTTTTTGATGTACTCATCGGCGCAGGAATTGTTCAGGCAATTGTTGCGGTTATGCAGCATATTCCTTGGAGTTTCCCTTCCGATTTCAGAAAGCTCCCTGCAATTGTTCTTCTTAAAGACGTACACCTTTCAAGCGGCCTTTCTGACAGTCCTATTTTCTACGGCTCCTTCCTTACACTTGTTACAGCCGTTGCAATCAGCGGTGCAATCTATGAAAAGAACATACTTCGTGCAAGAATTTATGGTGCTTCCTCAGTGCTGTTCTTCCTGACAGGACTCTTTACTTCCTCTGTTGTACCACTTATCGGAATTGGAACAGCACTTGTTGTAACGATTATTATTGAACTTACTGCAGGCAGAAAGGAAACAAAATTCGATGCAGGCATCCTGAAAAGCTCGGGAAAAAGACTTGCCGCAATTATTCTTTCCTTTGCAGCAGTTTTCGGAATTGTCGCAGCAACTCAGGGCATCAATATCTATGATATAAACGTGAACACAGGCGCTGTAATCTACCGTGACAAATCAATTGCCTACAGTGATGCATACTATCGCCTTTTCATAGTAGGCGGTCCGTCACCTATTACCCCTTCAAGTCATTGGGAGATAGGTGCCGAAAGAAGTATCAATATGATTAAGGAGCACCCTCTCCTTGGTGTTGGTCCAGATATGATGGCAAAAAAACAGCTGCAAAACGAATACTATTTTACCAACAGCATTGACCGAAGCTATAACGAATATCTCTATGCAGCCGCAACAAGAGGTATCCCGTCACTTGTTGTATATCTTGCATTGCTTGGGGTTACAATTTACCGACTTGTGAAGAACATAAAGCTGTTCGCTTCCAACCGTGAAATGTGGTTCCGACCTGCTTTGCTTACAGCAATTATCGCTTATTCCGTTCAAGCATATTTCAGCGTAAGTGCAGTAACCGTTGCACCATTCTTCTGGTTGCTCCTCGGAATTAGCCACTCCAAATTCACTGACGAAAAGTAAGACATTGTGGAGACTTATTGGGGCAAACCTTTCTGAGGAAAGGTTCTTCCCCAAACCCCTTTCCAAAGACTTTTAGTCTAAAATACCCATATATGGCATGAAGCCATATATGGGTATTTTACATTATAAGCATCAGAGTGGTTGAAGTAAAACTTCTCCCAAAAGGTATCCCAATAGATTTCCACAACACCTCAATTACGTTAGTTCAAACAGCTTAAAGAAGTGGTTGAAGAACATTACTCCTACGCCGTCAGAGGTGCGGTAGAATTGGAGCACCTCCATAGGCTCGGAATGAATGATGTTGTACGAGTTGACGTAAACTGTAATAAATCCGAATGTGAACGCTGTCATAAGCACCACTGCCGTTGCCGCATAAAGCATACGGCGGCGGTGCTTTTCTTTTTCGGTAAGGCTGATATTGAAATTAAACATACAAATCTCCTATACAATTAGTTTATATATCATTGTTATAAACATTATGTAAAGCAATTTACAAGAGATTTGCCTATCAGCTCACCGCTGTAGACCGCCTGATCGATGCTGTTTGCGTGTCCGCCAACCTCGATAAGAATGGAGCCTGTTGTCATATCCTGATTGTATTTTCGGTAGTCGAACAAAATCGGACGGGTCAGACCCTGCCAGTCGCTTTCAAGCTGGCTTTGGAGAAGTGCAGCAAAACGGAAATTTTTCATATAGTCAGGCATACCCATCGTTCCGTCGTCGCAGCCGCTGATAATCATAACCTGTGCAGCGTTCTTTCCGTCGATTTCTGCCACGGGAGCAATTCTTTCGCCGCTGTCACGCTCAATCGCATCACGGTGCACATCCAGCACAATTTTTATTGAGGGGTACTCCTCAAGATACTTCCGCACCGTTTCCCTGCTTCGGTCATAGCTTCCGTTGTAGGAGGGGTAATCGTGCAGGGTATGGTCGTGGAGCACGCCGATTCCTGCCGCTTCAAGTTCATCGGCAATTTCCTTCCCAACAGCAATCATATTCATCGTCGGGTCGGTTGTTCGGGAGCTGAAGGAGCTGTCATAAAAATCCCTTTCGTAAGGCTCGTAGCTCTCGGTAGCGTGGGTGTGCATAATTAAAATCTGAGGCTCACCGTTGCGCTCAATCTCAAAGTCAGGTGCAAGACAACTTTCATCAAGCAGGTCGCTGTTGCTGACGGAGGTAATGTTCCGCACCTGACCGCTGTCAAGATTTATGTAGCTGTCGCCCTCAAAAAAGCCGTAACTCATAGCTTTTATTGCACCGTCATTGCTGTCGAGATTTTCGGGATACGGGTCAGGACCGACGTCATAGCTTTCATCTGTAACAACGAGCTCCTCGTTGGTGCTGTTCGGAACACGAGGCTCGCCAAAGGACAGCATTTCGCTGTCGTCAATGGTAAAGGCAGCTTTCAACGTAGTCTGTACAAGCTGCTTGTCCGAAACAGATTCTTCGTAAACAGTTTCGGCAGGGCTGGAAATAAATTTGCCTGCGGAAAGCCTTGCAGAAATATCTGCCGCAAAATAAACAGCCTCCGCCGCCGACGGCATAAAAGCCGAGACCGCCGCCAGCATCAGCGGCAGCATAAGTATGAACATTCCCACCGCACAGGCTGTTGCGGCACTCTTTTTTCGTCCTCTCATAAAAATTCCCCTTTCGGAATATGCTGTAATATTTTATGCATACCAAAGAGAAATTATTCACGGATAATAATTAAAGCTTTGCGGTAGCCTATTGGGGAAGTTTTCTTAGAAAAGTTTTCTTCAGACTCTCCGATGCTTATAATGTAAAATACCCATATATGGCTTTATGCCATATATGGGTATTTTAGAATAAAAGTCTTTGGAAAGGGGTCTGGGGAAGAACCTTTCCTCAGAAAGGTTCTTCCCCAGTGGGGTTCCGCAATACTTTGCATTACTTCTGAGCAGTTGCTACGAAGATATCGTAGATAGCTCTGATTGCAGGTTCGAAGTCCTCGTTTGTAACACCGATGATGATGTTAAGCTCAGAGGAGCCCTGGTCAATCATCTTAACGTTGATTTTTGCGTGAGCAAGTGCGGAGAAAATTCTGCCTGCTGTACCGCGAGCCTTTCTCATGGAGCGGCCAACAACTGCGATAAGAGCAAGGTCATCTTCAACTTCCATATGGTCAGGGTGAACACGGAAGTTGATTTCGTCAAGAACATTCTGCTGAACAGGCTTGAATGCATCTGTGTTTACGATAACACTCATTGTGTCGATACCGGAAGGCATGTGCTCAAAGTTCATGCCGTTCTTTTCAAGAGCACGGAGAACGTTTCTGCCGAAGCCCTGCTCGCTGTTCATCATATCCTTTTCGATATTGATTACAGAGAAGCCCTTCTTACCTGCGATACCTGTAATAACGTACTCGCTTGTTTCGTCAGACTCAGCAACAATCATTGTACCTCTGTCCATAGGACGGTTTGTGTTCTTGATGTTGATTGGAATACCAGCCTTACGAACAGGGAAGATAGCGTCCTCGTGGAGAACACCTGCACCCATATAAGCAAGCTCACGAAGCTCACGGTATGTAATAGTCTTGATTGGCTCAGGATTTTCAACAATTCTCGGGTCGCAGATAAGGAAGCCTGAAACGTCAGTCCAGTTCTCGTAAATCTTAGCGTTTACTGCGCTTGCAACGATAGAGCCTGTTACGTCGGAGCCGCCTCTGGAGAATGTACGGATTGTATCGTTAGGCATTGAGCCGTAGAAGCCTGGGATTACAGCATACTCACATCTTGCAAGTCTTGGACCGAGGAGAGAAAGTGTCTTTTCAAGGTCGAACACGCCGTTTTCACCGAACTTGATGTAGCCTGCTGGGTCGATGAATTCAAACTTGAGGAAAGCAGCAAGAACGATGCTGTTCAGGTATTCACCTCTTGAAGCAGCGTAGTCACGGCCTGCACGGTGCTCGAAAGCACTCTTGATGCGAGTGAATTCCTTTTCAAGGGAAATATCAAGACCAAGCTCAGAGATGATACCGTTGTAGCGTTCCTCGATTGCAGCGAATTCCTCAGCAAAGTTTGCACCCTCAGCAGCCTTTGCGTAACAAGCATAAAGCATATCTGTAACCTTGATATCCTCGCTGAAGCGCTTACCGGGAGCAGAAGCAACAACGAAACGTCTGTCAGGGTCAGCGAGAACGATTTCCGCAACCTTTCTGAACTGATTAGCGTCAGCAAGAGAGCTTCCGCCGAACTTAACAACCTTGATATTACTCATAGAAAAAACAACCTTTCAAATATATAATAAGTATGTATTATACTTTATTGTACAAATACCAACATACACTATTATAAATAATTTCCTTCATTAAATCAATAGGTATATAAAACAAAAAAATCAACGTAAACAGTGTCCGTTTGTGAAAAACGACTGTATTTATACGGTGGACAAGATGTTGGAGCAGCCGTCCTTGTCCTTTTCCACGCTTATTCCGCAGGGGATTACCGATTTAAGCTCGCTGACGTGAGAGATTATACCAATTGTACTTCTTTCAGAGGTTAATCCGCAGAGTATACCAACAGCCTCACGAAGCAGCCCCGTATCCAGTGAGCCGAAGCCTTCGTCAATGAACATCGCCTCAATTTTAATTCCGCCGCTTCTGCTCTGAGCAACAGCCGAAAGTCCCAGCGACAACGCAAGAGAAATAAGGAATTTCTCTCCTCCCGACAAATCCTTTACCCCGTATCTTGCACAGCCCTCAGCTGTGAGAGTTTCAACCTCAAGGTCAAGACCCTGCTTGCTGCGCATATCGGTCATATCGGATTTTATGCAAAGGCGGAAGCGTCCGCCGTGAACACCCGAAAGAATGTTGTTAGCCTCCTCAATCACAAGTCCGAGAATAATTCCGAGAATGTATCGTGTGAAGGAAACACCCTTGCTGCCAACCATAAATTTCGCATAGTTGGAAAGCTTATCATATTCCTCACGGCGCTTCTCGCTTTCGGCAAAACGTGCGGAGCAATCCTCAATAACCTTGTTTACACGCTGCAAATCCTGACAGGCAAGTGAGTAGTCAGCCGAAAGCTTTGCAAACTCAGCCTGCGCCTTCTCCGCTTCACATCGGATGCCGTCAACCTCAGGCTTTTCCCTTCCTTCAAGCTCGGTTTTCAGTTGGTTTATGCGTCCATTCAGAGCGTGACGCTCAAGGTCATAACGCTCAGCCTGCGAAGAATATTGAACTGCAATATCGTCGGGAAGAAGTGCCTTTTTGTATTCCTCAGCCGTTATGAAGCCTGCCTGAGAAAGCTTGAAGGAAAAGCTCTTGTTTGCGCTGTCGAGATTTTTCTGTGCCGCAAAAACCTCCTCCTCCGCCTTTGCAAGAGCCTCAGCGGTTTTGATTTTGTTGTTTTCGGCAAGCTTCATTGCATCATCAAATGCAGATTTTTCCTTCTCGAATTTTTCAATCTCTGCCTTGATTTTTGCAGCTCCCGCCTTGTAGGATACCGCATCGGGGAAACGCTTGTCAAGCTGATTTCTCAGCGTTTCCGTCTCCGCATTTGCAGCCGAAAGCTCACTCTGAAGCTGAGATTTACGCTGTGCGGCTTCGCTGATTTTGTTTTTCACGTCCTCACGCTGAGCCGAAAGACCTGCAAGCTGCTCCCTGATTTTCGGCAGAAGCGCATTCTTCTTTTCAGCGGTTTCGGCTTCGTCAGTCACCCTTTTCAGCTCCTCAGCCGAGTAGCCGCAGTCCACAATAATTTTCAGCATATTCCCTATATGCTCCTCAGCCGCAGGAATTCGTGCCGCCTGCGCCTCAGCCTCGTTGTGCTTTTTCGCCGCCGCTTCATAGGCTGACTCGAAAGCTGACTTTGCGATTCTCACCGCCTCGGCTGTAACCGCTTCACCCGCATTTTTCGCAGGGCAGGGGTGCACCGTGCTTCCGCAGACGGGACAAGGCATACCCTCCTTCAGCGAGGACGAAAGCTCAGCGGCTGTGTTTGAAATGAACTGCTCGTAAAGCCTGTCATAGTTTTTCTCAGCAGTGTTTTTCTGCTCATCAAGCGCCGCCGCTTCCTTTTTCAGCTTCTCAACAGTGCCCTTTATATCATCAAGTGCACGGCGGTAAACAATAAGCTTCTTTTCCGCCTCTGCACCGCTTTCAAGAGACTTTTTCCTGCTGAGCAAATCGGGCAGAGCCGCCGCGTATTTCTCACGGATTTCAGTCTGCTCCGCTTCATACTTTTCAATATCCGCAACAGTTTTTTTCTCAGCCTCGGCAAGAAGCAGACAGCTTTTTTCGGCGTCTGTAAGCTCTCTTGCAAGTCTGCTTCTACGGCTCTCGGCGGAGGAAATCCTCTCGTAAACAGGCTCCAGCCCCGACAGCACAGCAAGCTCGGAAAGCTGTTCCTTGTAAAGCTTCTCACCCTCGGCGATTGCCTTTGCTTTTTCGTTAACCAAAGCAAACTGATTTACTGCGGCTTCTGCGGAATTTCTTGCCGAAGCAAGCTGAATTTTTCGTGCCTCAAAATCTTCTGCCGCAGAAAGTGTTTTCATATATTCGGGACGAAGCTTTCCTGCATCGGCATTTTTCGCAAGGACAGCTTTAATTTCAGCAATTTTTTCAGCGTTCTTTTCTAACTCAGCAAGCTGTTTTTCGTCACTTTCAAGGGTGCTGAATTTGCCACCCAGCACCTCCGCAGCCGTAAGCTTTTCACGGACAGCCGACAAGGTTTTGTCAGCCTTTTCTGCCATCGGAGCAAGCTGTGATTTATTCGCCTCAAGCTTCTCAGCTTTTCGCTGAAGTTCTGCAATGCTCTCAACATTTTCCGCCCCGAGAACAGCCTTAAATGCTGTACTTTCGTGCTCGATTTCATTTTTCATCGCATTGGCTTTTTCGGAAAGCTTTGCGGAAATTTTTGTGTATTTGTCAGCCGCAAAAAGAGTAGAAAGAGTAGCCTCCTTGTCCTCACTTTTCGAGGTAAGCAGACGCTCAAACTGTCCCTGCGGAAGAATTACAACCTGTCTGAACTGGTCGGCGGTAAGTCCCGTAATCCTCTCAGCTTCGGAGTTCACCTTCGCCTGTGTGGGGTTTTCAAATATCGCACGAAACTGTTCCTCTGCTTCTTCGTACACAAAACAGTCCTGCCTGCTTTCTTCCTTTTTGCTTCGTGGAGTGATGCGTATTGAACGTGTGAATTTGTACAGCCTTCCGCCTGAACGGAAAGTGAATTCAACCTCCGTCGGAAGATTTTCAGCCGCAGGGAGTGCACAGCGAAAAGTTGAGCGCCCGTCACCGCTGGACTTGCCGTACAGCGCATACATCATAGCATCAAGAATAGCTGTCTTTCCAGACCCCGTCGCACCGTGGATAAGGAACAGACTGTTCAGCTTTTCGAAATCTATCTCAACAGCGCCCGCATAAGAAGCAAACGCCTGCATCTTCAGTTTTATCGGCAGCATAGTAAACCTCCTTCTGTGGTAAATAATAATTTAGAAGGGTATTGCGGAGACCCACTGGGGAAAACCTTTCTGAGGAAAGGTTCTTCCCCAGACCCCTTTCCAAAGACTTTTAGTCTAATTTTTCATATAGGGCTATAGCCCTATATGAAAAATTACATTGAAAGTTTTAGGGAGGGAGTTTGAGGGAGGACC
>JAFTWI010000077.1 GCA_017465345.1 Oscillospiraceae bacterium | reverse complement strand
TACACTTTTGTTTAATACAACCACATTATACACCAAAATTCGCATTTGGTCAATACATATATCGTTAGCAAGATGTATCGGAGATATCAGCAATATTTTTATATCACTGCTGTATGCCTTTACTTGCCTGATCAGCTTGTCTGCACCTTCGGCTATTGCTGGTGATGTATTTTCATACCAGCTTTTACAGTCATTTGTTCCAAGCAGTATAATTATTTTCTTGCTGTGATTGTAGTATAACATAAATTTGCTTATAAGTGAAATCCATATTTTCTATACTTGCAATATGAAGCGCTTACGGCAGTATATGCGTATTTATTCTAATAATGTCGGTTGAAATTTCTTAATTTCTGTCCGTTTATGTTGGCTTGCTTTGTGCATACAATTAATAATCTGTTTCTTGTCTTCAGGTATATTTTTGCCGAAAAGATATGCGTCCAGCTCGGCATAGGTTACACCCATTTCATTTTCATCAATTTGGCCGTCAAAAAGTGCAGCGGACGGTGCCTTATCAATGACACAATCCGGTGCTTTCAGATAACGTAAAAATTCATATATTTCCGTCACAGTAAGGTCTGCAATAGGATTAAAGTCATAAGCACCGTCACCCCACTTGGTAAAATAACCGACATAGGTTTCGCTGCGATTTCCAGTGCCTGCAACCAATCTGTTTTCAGCGGCAGCAATTGCATACAATGTGAGCATACGCAGCCGTGGTGCTATATTGGCAAGCGATGCCGCATTCATATCAGCAACACCCTCAAGTGCCTTTAATTCTGCTTCTTTTACAGGTGTTAAGTCAACCGTGCGGGTTTCAATATCATATCGGACAGCAACCTCATTGGCATCAACTGTATCTTGTGTGTAATTACGCTTTGATGTACACGGCAAAATAATTCCTACTGTGTTATTACAAGCTGCCTTGCAAAGAATACCAACAAGAGCACTGTCTTTGCCGCCGCTGTTGCCGAAAACAATGCCTTCTGCACCGCTTGATGATAAAACCATCCTTATGAAATCTACTCTATTTTTAAATTCTGCTTTGTAATCACGCATATGAAACAGCTCCCTTTACATATTAACTGATGTACTTCCTATATTGGCTTTATCGTCAAAAAACTGTTTGTACCATACAATAAAAGTATAAATTGTCCAGATTTTTCTGCTTGTATCTGTTTTGCCTGATTTATGCAGGTCAAGCAGCGCTAAAATTATATCGGTATGGAAAAATTTTTGACCTATGTCTGAAGTAAACGCTTCTTTTACAATGTTGTAATATTTTTCTTCCCTCAGCCAGACTCGTATCGGTATCGGAAAACCAAGCTTGTCCCTTTCTGCCGTGACCTTCGGCAGCCTTTTTCCCGCCGCTTTTCGCAGTGCAATTTTTGTAGTTGATGCGTCTGCTCTATATTCGGCAGGAATACAGGACGCAAGCTTCATCACTTCCTTGTCGAGAAAAGGAACACGCAATTCCAAAGAATTTGCCATACTGGTTTTATCTGCTTTAAGCAGAATATCCCCTGTCATCCACATATTTATATCAAGATACTGCATTTTTGTTACAGCGTCCTTATCTTTGACGTCCGAATAAAGCTCTGCGCAGAGAACGCTCGGTTCGGGTGCTTTTTTAGCTGATTCGCTTTTCAGAATTTTATTCCGTTCCTTATACGAAAATATTTTAGCATTGCCGATGTAATATTCTTCGATTGTTTTACCCCGTCTGACAAGATAGTTAATTCCCCGTCTTGCAGGAAGGTTCTCACAAAGCTTTGAGATGAAACGTCGTATACTCATCGGCAGCCTGTCATAAGGAGTCAATGTAAGCGGCTCCTGATATATGCGGTATCCGCCAAACAGTTCATCTGCTCCTTCGCCCGACATTACAACCTTAACGTGCTTCCTTGCAAGCTTACTTACAAAATAAAGCGCAATTGCAGAGGGGTCTGCCAACGGTTCATCCATATGGTACTGAATCTTTGCAAATTCGTTCCAGTATTCTTCGGGAGTAATGACCTTTTCGATATTTTCTGCTCCGATAGCTTCCGCAAACTCCTTTGCATAGCTGATTTCGTTATATATTTTTTCGTCAGAGCTTTCAAAACCGACAGTAAAGGTCTTACTTGCGTTTGCAGCTTCTGCAATATAGCTTGAATCGATTCCGCCCGACAAAAATGCTCCAACCTCCACATCTGCGATTTTATGTGCGGAAACAGACTCCCGTATAACTTTATCCGTCATATCCGCAAAGTGTTCAAGAGAGCCTGTTAGCTCATTGAATTCAGGCTTCCAATATCTTGTTACTTCAAGCTTATTATTCTTGAAAATCATATAATGAGCAGGCGGAAGCTTATATACATTTTTAAAGAATGTTTCTGTTAAAGGAGAATATTGAAAGGATAGGTAGTGTCCCAACACTTCTTCGTTAAACTCCTTTCTGAAGCAGGGGTGTTCCTGAAACGCTTTTATCTCCGAAGCAAATAAAAGGCTGTCCTTCTGAAAGGTATAGTATAACGGCTTTATACCGAACATATCTCTGGCAGCAAACAGCTCCTTGCTATTCAAGTCAAAGATTACAAATGCAAACATACCTCGAAGCTTTAAAACAAGCTCAGAACCCCACTGTTCATATCCGTGAAGCAGAACCTCACTGTCGGAATTGTTTGCAAAGCGATGTCCGTCCGACATAAGCTCTGCACGCAACTCCCTGTAATTATATATTTCACCGTTGAAAACGAGAACCAGTGACCTGTCCTCGTTGAACATCGGCTGATTACCCTCGGAAAGGTCGATAATACTCAGCCTGCGGAAGCCAAGAGCAATATCATCATTTACAAATTTGCCAGAATCGTCAGGTCCTCTGTGGATTATACGGTTCATCATTTTTTCAAGGACAGTACCGTCATCATTTATCAGGTTTGTAAAGCCTGCAAAACCGCACATACTTACACCTCGTTTTTCTTCGCTTTACCCAACAGCCCTGATAAACGGCGGGCAGCTTCCTTTGTGTCATCGGGATTTCCGAAGGTTGAAAAACGGAAATAGCCTTCGCCGCACTTGCCAAATCCCTCACCCGGAGTACCTACGACTTGAATTTCATTCAGCAGGTAATCGAAAAATTCCCAGCTTCTCATTCCGTCAGGACACTTCATCCAGATATACGGTGCATTTTTTCCGCCGCAATACCATATTCCAAGCTCATCAAGTGCTTTCATAAGGCAGGCGGCATTCTCCTTGTATATTCTGATATTATTATGAATCTGTTTCTGTCCCTCAGGGGTGAACACAGCCGCCGCACCTTTCTGAATGATGTACGAAACGCCGTTTGTTTTTGTGGTACGGTTGCGTACCCACATAGTATTGAAATTCATTCCCTTCCGTTCAAGCTCCTTGGGAATAATCGTGTAACCAAGACGTGTTCCGGTAAAGCCAGCTGTTTTTGACAGCGAGCAAATTTCAATCGCACAGGTGCGTGCACCTTCAATTTCAAATATGCTGTGGGGAAGCGCGTCATCTTCGATGAACGCTTCATATGCGGCGTCAAAAAGAATTACCGCTCCATTATCATTTGCATAATCAACCCACTTTTTCAGCTGTTCACGATTAAACACCGCTCCTGTCGGGTTGTTCGGAGAGCATATATAAAGAATATCTGCTTTAATAATATCATCGGGCAGCGGCAGGAAGCCGTTGTCGATTCCCGAAGCAAGATGCTGAATTTTTCTTCCGCCCATAACGTTTGCGTCAACATATGCGGGATATGCGGGCTCAATTACAAGAGAGGTATTCTCACGGTCAAACAAATCGAGAATGTCACCCAGCTCGTCGCTTGCACCGCTTGAAACGAAAACCTCATCGGGGGAAAGCTTTACGTTTCTGTTTCCATAATATGCGGCAATTGCTTCTCTGAGAAATTCCGCACCGCATTCAGGCATATAGCCGTGAAAGGTTGCTGCCTGCGCCTGGTCGTCAACAGCTTCGTGAAGCGCCTTGATTACAGATTCACAAAGCGGCAGCGATACATCGCCTATGCCCATTCTGTACAGGTGTGCGTTGGGGTGTTCGCTTAAATATGCTTTAGTTTTTTGTGCTATGTTATAAAAAAGATAAGAATCCTTAAGGTCTGAATAAAAAAGATTTGGAGTAATCATATTCCCGTTTCTCCTTCATAAATTGTTTCAGCAGGTCCTGTCATTGTTACTTTGAAATTGTCATCAACATTTATTTTTAGCGTTCCTCCGTCAAGAATAACCGAGATATCTTCATTGTGCTTACAGAAGCCCTTGCTTACAGCCGCAGAAGCAGATGCGCACGCACCGGTACCGCACGCCATTGTAATACCGCTGCCTCTTTCCCAGACTCTCATCCGCAGAGTATGGCTGTCAATAACCTGAACAAATTCAGCATTCACTCCATCGGGAAAGGCTTTGTGGTGCTCAACCGCAGGACCGATTTCTTCAAGCGAAACAGACTCAATGTCAGGTACGAAAGTTACCGCGTGAGGATTGCCGACGGAAACAGGAGTGCAGCATATATCAGTTGTTCCTGCCATAAGGTGCATATCATTGCCTATCTCAACAATTCCCATATCAACGGAAACACTTTTTACCCTGCCGCCCAAAACCGTCAGGTCGAGAGTTTTGATTCCTGACAAGGTTTCGATTTTCAGTCGGGTTTTATCGGTATAACCCTTATCATAAACATACTTTCCCACACAGCGTATACCGTTCCCGCACATTTTCGCTTCGCTTCCGTCCGCATTGAAAATACGCATTTTAAAATCCGCTGTATCTGACGGTGAAATCCATATCATACCGTCTGAACCCGCTCCGAAATGTCTTTCCGAAAGCTTTACGGAAAGTTCCGACGGATTGACAGGCTCACCGTAAACATATAAATAGTCGTTTCCGAGTCCGTGCATTTTTGTGAAATGCATAATAACACCTCCGTTATTGATCATCTATAGTTGAAATACCGATTGTTGACTCCTCCAGGACGTCAAGCAGAACCTTTACCGTGTCAAGAGCGGTAAGTGTAGTGACGTTGTTTTCGCTTGCGCATCTTCGTATTGCTGCTCCGTCCTCATAATGAACACCTGAAAGAATTGCTCTCGTGTTTATTACATAGCATACATATCCTGCCCTTATCGAGTCAAGAATTTCTTCACTGCCCTCGCTGAGCTTTCTGCGTATTCTTGTTCTTATTCCGTGCTCCTTGAGAAAATTTGCCGTTCCGACCGTTGCCTCAATGTTGAACCCCATATTGTAAAATCTTCTCACCAGCGGCAGTGCTTCTTCCTTGTCTTCATCCGCAAGAGTTACAACAACCGTTCCATAGTTCTGCAAACGCATTCCCGAAGCGGTCAGCGCCTTGTACATTGCACGGTGAAGCTTTTTATCGTAGCCTATGGCTTCACCCGTTGACTTCATTTCAGGCGACAGATAAGCATCCATACCGTGAAGCTTTGAGAAAGAGAATGCAGGCACCTTAACATACCACCTTTTCTTTTCACTGTGATAGTTTTCAGTTATACCCTGCTCGGGAAGGCTTACCCCAAGCATTACAAGAGTTGCAATATCCGCAAGATTGCAGCCTGTTGCCTTTGAAAGAAACGGAACAGTTCTCGAAGAACGAGGGTTTACTTCAATGATATAAACATTGTCCTTCCCGTCAACTATGAACTGAATATTGAAAAGCCCTACAATTCCAATTCCAATACCAAGCTTTTGTGTATAAGAAACAATTGTGTTTTTCACCTTTTCAGAAATGCTATATGTCGGGTATACGCTTATGGAGTCGCCCGAATGTACGCCCGTTCTTTCCACAAGCTCCATAATTCCCGGAACAAATACGTTCTTGCCGTCACATACAGCGTCAACCTCCACTTCCTTGCCGCGGATATATTTATCCACAAGCACAGGCTTATCTTCGTCAATTTCAACAGCATTTTTCAGATAATGTCGGAGCTGTTCTTCCTTGGCAACTATCTGCATAGCTCTTCCGCCAAGAACAAAACTTGGTCGAACAAGAACGGGATATCCGATTTCCTCTGCCGCTTTAATACCATCCTCTATGGAAGTTACAGCCTTTCCTTTTGGCTGAGGGATACCAAGTGATGAAAGAAGCTTTTCAAACAAATCTCTGTTTTCTGCCTTTTCTATTGCTTCGCAGTCTGTGCCAATGATTTTTACTCCGCGGTCACGAAGTTTCTCAGCGAGATTTATCGCCGTCTGACCGCCGAGTGTTACAATTACGCCAATCGGCTTTTCAAGCTCAATAATGTTCATAACATCTTCAATGCACAGCGGTTCGAAATAAAGCTTGTCGGAACAGGTATAATCGGTTGATACCGTTTCGGGATTGTTGTTGATGATGATTGCCTCATAGCCTGCGCTTTTTATGGTTTTTACAGCATGAACCGTTGAATAGTCAAACTCAACACCCTGACCGATTCTGATTGGTCCCGAACCGAGAACCACAACCTTTTGCTTATCGGAAACAATCGACTCGTTTTCATCCTCGTATGTTGAGTAGAAATACGGAATATAGCTGTCAAATTCTGACGAACAGGTGTCAATCATCTTATACACAGGAGTTATTCCCTCACTTCTGCGCATTTCAAAAACCTTTTCCTCAGAAATGCTCCATAGCGTTGCGATTTCCTTGTCGGAAAATCCAGTTTTCTTTGCCTCGTAAAGTATATCTGCATTCATCGGGAAAGCTTTAATTTTTTCTTCAAATTGAACAATATTCCTCAGCTTACGTATAAAGAACAGGTCTATACCGGTTTTTTCGGCAATCACTTCATTTGCTGTCTTTCTCCGCAGAAGCTCTGCAATGGCATAAATTCGTTCGTCCGTACCAAGCCTTATATAATCAAGCAGTTCTTCTGTAGTTTTTTTATTGAATTTTGGAGAGTAAAGGTGCCACATTCCCGTTTCAAGGGAGCGTATTGCTTTAAGCAGGCTTTCTTCAAAGGTTCTGCCTATGCTCATTACCTCGCCTGTGGCTTTCATCTGCGTGCCAAGGGAGTTGTTAGCGTCGGCAAACTTATCAAAAGGAAACCTCGGCATTTTTGTTACAACATAGTCAAGAGCAGGCTCGAAGGAGGCGGGCGTATTGGCTATCTGTATTTCATCAAGAGTCATTCCCACACTTATCTTAGCTGACACCCTTGCAATAGGATATCCGCTTGCCTTTGAAGCAAGAGCGGAGGAACGTGATACTCTCGGGTTTACCTCAATCAGATAATACTGAAAAGAATTCGGGTCGAGAGCAAACTGAACATTGCAGCCGCCTTCAATTTCAAGGGCACGTATAATTTTCAGTGCGCTGTCACGGAGCATATGATATTCCTTGTTCGTGAGAGTCTGTGATGGACACACAACAATTGAGTCGCCTGTGTGAATTCCCACAGGGTCAAGATTTTCCATATTGCAAATTGTGATTGCAGTATCATTGCTGTCGCGCATTACTTCATATTCAATTTCCTTGTAGCCCTTAATGCTTTTTTCAACAAGAACCTGACTGACAGGCGAAAGAACAAGAGCATTTTTCATCAACTCAAGAAATTCTTCTTCATTATCTGCAAAGCCACCGCCCGTTCCTCCAAGAGTGAACGCAGGACGAAGCACTACAGGGAAACCTATTTCCTTTGCAATTCTCAAGCCGTCTTCAATATTTGTTGCAATATCTGACGGAAGCACAGGCTCGCCGAGACTTTCACAAAGCTCCTTAAAAAGCTCTCTGTCCTCGGCACGGTTTATGCTGCTGCTCTTTGTTCCCAGCAGTTCAGTCTGACATTCGGCAAGAACGCCCTTTTTTTCAAGAGCCATTGCGAGATTAAGTCCAGTCTGACCGCCGATGCCGGGGAGAATTGCGTCCGGACGTTCATAACGGATTATCTTTGCGATATACTCAAGGGTAAGCGGCTCCATATAAACCTTGTCGGCAATGGAGGTATCTGTCATTATTGTTGCAGGATTTGAGTTGCACAAAACAACCTCGTAGCCCTCTTCCTTCAACGCAAGACAAGCTTGTGTTCCTGCATAGTCAAACTCGGCAGCCTGACCGATTACAATAGGACCCGAGCCGATGACGAGGACTTTTTTTATATCCGTTCTTTTAGGCATTGCATTTTTCCTCCTTCATCATTCGGATAAATTTGTCAAATAAATATGCGCTGTCCTGAGGCCCCGGTGCGCTTTCAGGGTGATATTGCACACTGAACACTTTATCCTTATCGCATTTTACCCCCTCGACTGTGGAATCCAGCAGATTGATATGCGTTACCATAAGCTCTGTGCCGCAGATACTCTTTTCATCTACTGCATAGGAGTGGTTTTGCGACGTTATTTCTATTTTGTTGTTTTCCAGATTGCGTACGGGATGATTACCGCCTCTGTGTCCGAATTTAAGCTTGTAGGTTTTTGCACCATAGGACAGGGCAATAATCTGATGTCCGAGACAAATTCCGAATATAGGATATTTCCCCCGAAGCGTTTTTATCGTTTCAACAGTCTCGGGAACATCAGTCGGGTTTCCGGGACCGTTTGAAATAAATATTCCGTCGGGATGAAAGTATTCAATTTCCTTGGCAGAAGTATTCCAAGGAACAACTGTAACCTTGCAGCTTCTTTTATTGAATGAACGTACAATATTCCTTTTCATACCGCAGTCAATAGCAACAACGTGATATTCCGCGTTTTCCGCCTCGGAACACCAGATATCCTTACAGCTTACCTTTGACACTGAATCTGTGGGAATAACGCTGTTTTTCAGCGTTTCAAGTCCTTGCTCCAAGGGTGTGCCAATGTCCGTAATCAGTACCTTGCGGCTGCCGAAATCCCGAATTGAGCGAGTAAGCTTTCTGGTATCAATTCCATAAATTCCGGGAATGCCGTATCTTTCCATTACCTGTGACAAGGTCTGCGTACTCCTGAAATTTGACGGCAAATCATTGTATTCACGGACGATCAATCCGCCGATTGTCGGTCTGATTGTTTCAAAATCATCGTCATTCACACCATAGTTTCCTATAAGCGGATAGGTCATAACAACCGCCTGATATGTGTAGGACGGGTCTGAAATGATTTCCTGATATCCTACCATTGACGTATTAAATACAAGTTCACACACTCTTTCCGTATTGGCTCCGAAAGAAAAGCCATAATATTCGCTGCCATCTTCAAGTATTATTTTTCTATCGTAATTCATTTTATCACCCATTACTTATTCTTCTCGGAAAGTCTTTTCTCAAACTTGTCCTTCTGCGTGTCCAACGGTATGTCGGTAGGATATTCGCCGCTGAAGCAGGCACTGCAAAAATCTGAACTGCCAATCATATCGGACAGACTTTCCTTAGGAAGATAGCCAAGACTATCCGCGCCAATTATTCTGGCAATTTCATCTATCGTATTATGGCAGGCTATCAGATTTTCCTTCGAATCGATATCGGTTCCATAATAACAGGGCCATAAAAAAGGTGGAGAAGATATTCTCATATGAACCTCCGCTGCTCCTGCGTCACGAAGAAGCTTTACAATCTGACCGCTGGTTGTTCCTCTTACAATTGAATCGTCCACAAGAACAACCTTTTTATCTTTAACACATTCCTCAACAGGCCTTAATTTTATTTTCACTTGATTGGTACGCTCATTTTGCCCCGGAGAAATAAAAGTTCTGCCAATATATTTATTTTTAATCAAGCCCATGCTGTATGGTATTCCTGATGTTTTGGAAAAACCAAGCGCTGCATCAATTCCGGAATCGGGAACACCGATAACAACATCTGCATCAGACGGATACTTTTCAGCAAGAATTTGTCCTGCTCTGAATCTTGATTTATATACGGATATGCCGTCTATTACAGAATCCGGTCTTGCAAAATATATATACTCAAAAATACATAGCTTTTTATCTTTTTTGCCGCAATGTTCTCTTCGTGATTCTATACCGTCTTTACTGAAAACAAGGATTTCTCCCGGAAGAATGTCTCGTTCAAAAGAGGCTCCCACTGCGCTTAATGCACAGCTCTCGGAAGCAATAATGTACATACCATCGGCGGTTTTTCCATAGCATAAAGGGCGAAATCCGAAAGGATCCCTTGCAGCAATAAGCTTTGCCGAAGACATAAGAATCAGTGAATAAGCACCGTCAAGCGTATTCATTGCTCTGCTTACAGCTTCTTCAATCGAAGGTGCAGTAAGTCTTTCTTTGGTTACAATATATGCTATTGTTTCTGTATCGCTTGTTGTATGAAAAATCGCACCGGAAAGCTCAAGAGAATTACGAAGCTCCCAGGCATTGCTGAGATTTCCATTATGAACAAGCGCCATCTTACCTTTTTGATGGTTTACCTCAATAGGCTGACAGTTTCTTCTGCTGTTTTTTCCTGTTGTTCCGTATCGAACATGACCTACTGCCATAGTTCCTTCAGGAAACTGCTGAATAACATTGCTTGTAAAGACTTCGCCTACAAGACCGATATCCTTATGAGAGTAAAACAACCCGTCGTCATTTACAACAATGCCGCAGCTTTCTTGCCCCCTGTGCTGAAGTGTGTATAAACCGTAATATACTGTCTGTGCCACATTTGCGGATTTTGGCGAAAAAACACCAAAAACACCGCATTCCTCATGAATACTCATTGATTTCCTCCGAAATATTTTTAGCTGCTTCTATAAATCCGCAGAACAGCGGATGTGCTTTGTTTGGTCTGCTTTTGAATTCTGGATGAAACTGAACCCCGACAAAAAAAGGATGCTCCGAAAGCTCAACCGTTTCAATAAGCCTTCCGTCAGGTGATGTACCGCTTAAAACAAGCCCTGCATTTTCAAGGCCTTCACGGTAATCGTTATTGAATTCATAGCGGTGTCTGTGACGCTCAAATATGGTCTGCTCACCATAGCAGCGAGCCATTGTTGTACCTGATTTTATTTTGCACGGATATGTTCCCAGCCTGAGAGTGCCTCCCTTATCAACGCTGTCGCTTTGTCCGGGCATAAAATCTATTACCTTGTTTTTACACAGCTCATCAAATTCGCCCGAATTTGCGTCAGAAATTCCTGCGCAGTTTCTTGCGTATTCAATTACAGCGATCTGCATTCCGAGACATATTCCTAAATACGCAATGCTATTTTCTCTTGCATATTTTGCCGCAAGAATCATTCCCTCTATGCCTCTGCTTCCAAATCCTCCCGGAACTATTATTCCGCCAAATCCATTCAATTTGTCTTTATAATTTTCTGCATTTATCTCTTCAGAATCTATCCAGTGAATGTTAATATTTACATTATGATAATACCCTGCGTGATTAAGCGCCTCTACAACTGAAAGATATGCATCATGAAGCTGTACATATTTACCTACAAGAGCGATTTCCACTCTTTTTTTCTGAAGCTTTATTTTTTGCACCAATTCTTCCCATTCGCGCAAATCGGGGGAGGATGTTGTAAAGTTGAGTTCCCTGCACACAACGGAAGAAAAATTGGATTTTTCCAGCATCAGAGGCGCTTCATATAAATTTGGGAGAGTTATATTTTCAATCACGCAGTCGGCTTTAACATTACAGAATAGAGAAATTTTCTCATATATGGATTTCTCAAGTGGTTCATCACACCTGAGAACAATAATATCAGGGGTTATCCCCATGCCCTGCAATTCTTTTACCGAATGCTGTGTTGGCTTTGATTTATGTTCGTTGGATCCTTTTATAAAAGGGACAAGTGTTACATGAATAAACAAGCTGTTTTCTTTTCCGACTTCAAGCGAAATCTGTCTGACAGCTTCGATGAACGGCTGAGATTCAATATCCCCGATTGTTCCGCCGATTTCCGTTATAACAACATCTGCATCACTTTTTTTCCCGACACTGTATATAAATTCCTTGATTTCATTTGTAATATGCGGAATTACCTGAACAGTTGTGCCAAGGTATTCTCCTCGC
>JAFTWI010000076.1 GCA_017465345.1 Oscillospiraceae bacterium | reverse complement strand
GTGCAGTTCCTACGCTTTCTACCTTGAAATTGACATCCTTGTATTCACCGTTTTGATTGAATTTCATAACTATCCTATCTCCATCGGAAACATGATACTTGTGAGAAATAATCAGTGTGAAGATTTCCTGCGAAATTACACCATCGTTTGTGTTTTTCCCGCTTCGGTCAACGAAATCACGATAGCAGTAAATGTCTTCCACAACAGGCTTCCAAATCCTTTTACGATTTTTGTCTTTGTCAATTTCAACCTTTTCACGATATAACGATACAATTGTATTGCATTGTATACCGTATAAGTATACAAGGTCAGGCGCAAGTGGTTCGGCTTGTATGGTGGAAATGAGATATTTTTTTCCGTCACTTGTTCGGGTGAAATAATCTCCCTCAGTAAACATAATAGGCTCTGTCTTGAAACATTGCCCTTCAACATAATATGCACGATTTGCAAGGCTATAAGTAGCCTTTGTTGACGGCTTAATGCTTGCCTTTACAGCACCTAATTCTCCAAAATCAAGTTCCTCACCGTGTCGGGCAACGGTTATGCCGAATGTACTCACGCAAATCCACCTCCGAAATACCTCTTGTGTGGATTGGTAAGAGCAATTCCGATAGGTGCGGATATATCAGTTGACGTATCACCACAAAGCTCCGAATAAAGCAATCTAAGCCTTTCATACAGCTGATTAAGCAGTTCATCAAGGCTTGAATTGTCAAAATATTCAACTTTTGAATTGGTGGTCTGCTCAACTTTTCTGTCACTTCGACGCAATGACGGTATAACCATTATCGCTGTTTCGAGTACAAGGCAAGTCTTGAGAATATCAATCCTTGTGGTATCATCACCGTTCAGAATATCTTCCCAAAAGGGAACATTCTTCTTAACATTAAGTTCAGCCATACCCTTGAAATCAAATGAATTTATAACATCATCAGGAAATTGTACAGTTTCTGCACGGACTATTGCCCTTACTCTTTTGGAAAATTCCTGCTGTGAACTATAAATTTCTGTGTCAGCCATAAAAACACCTCTTTAATATAACAGCCGCAAGCTTTTCAACCTGCGGCTGTACATTGTGACATTACGCCATTCTGAGAACTCTTGCAAATTCCTTAAATGGCTTCTGGAAGCCTGCTGTTTCGGAAATAGTGCCAAGCTTCTTCTGTGCACGGATATCACTGTCATATTCTCTGATCTGAGAGCCTTCAGCGATAAACTTTGTAAGACCGTACTTAGAAGTAGCACCGATAAGCTGTTCCTTGCCGCCTGCCTTTGGAATACTGTCATTGTAAATAACAATAACATCATTGTTAATGCCCTGTGGGAACTTGAAGAAGGAACCAGGAATAATTCCTACACCGCCGTTTGTAGCAATCATCATATTGCTGAGCGCCATAAACTGATTACGTGGAGCAATGATAACGTCCATAGGGGACTTGCAAGCATCGTAAACGTCCATTGCAAGTGTAAGAAGGTCATTGTGCTCAAGAGTCTGAGAAGCTGTTGTGTTTACCTTTGCAGCATTCTTGTTGCCATCACCGTTGATAACTACATCTACAGCCATATCGAATTCCTGATTTGCAACGTCATCAGCGATAAATTCGATTGTGCGGCGGAAGCTTTCAATTGTGCAATACTGGATTGATTCATATGTAGCCTCAACAGCACGGCCGTACTTGCTGAGTGTGATAGCTACATCACCAGTCTTGAGAGTAGCGAGCGGAAGGTCAGCACCTTCTGTAACACGCTTCTTCTTAACAGCATCCTTGTTGCCTTCATCTGTAACAAGGTCAAGGTATGTACCTTCTACAACCTTACCGGGAATAGTAATCGGAGAGCCGCTTACAAGGTAGTGAAGAAGGCTGTTCTTGTTGACATTTTCGTGCAGTGTGCGGTCAAGGAACACTGGGAAAAGCCAGTTGTTTTCAGTTGTTGCATAGAAATCCTTAATCTTGGAATGCTTGCTGATACCATGATCCATCATAGACATCTGGAAAGCATCAAAGTCCTGAAGCTTAGCATCCTTTGACTTCCTGTCAGCAATTTCGCCCTCATATGCCTGTGCAAGAATATCTGTAACAGGTATACCCTTGGAAATTGCATCAGAAATGTGTTCATCTTTGATAATAATCTTTGGCATAGTTTTTTCCTCTCTTTCTTTTACATAAGAATTGTAACAGTACCATCATCTTCAACAGATGTGATGTAACCGTTGCTTACAACACCGTCACCTGCGGACTTTACGCCGCCTGCACCGTCAACAGCAGCATACTTGTTGATAGCAGAAGCATCAGCTTCGCTTTTAAGTTCAACAGCAAAACCCTTGACCTGTACAGTTGCAAAGCCGTCGTGTTCAACCTTTTTGAGAACACCGAAAAGGGGAGCATCAGCAGAGCCGTAACCTACAGTGTTGTTGCCTGTGAGTGCAACAGCCATACCCTTTGCGCTGTCATAATTCTTGCCGATTGTTTCCTTGGTTGTTTCGTCAAGCGGCATTGTTACGCATTTAACGCCACCCACACCATTCATAGAAAAAACGCTCATTTAAAAGACTCCTTTCAAATTTAAAATGTTTTGATTAAAACCTGAAATCATCAAGATTACTGTAAGCGAGGGTATTCATTGACTTGTTTGTAGTTTCTTCGGAAATTCTTCCGGAGTTGAGAGCCTTATGTGCCTCAGCTTCATAATCATCTGCCCACTTGTTGATTTCATCAACAGAACAGCTGTCAAGGAATTTCCTGATACGTTCTTCGTCGAATGTATCACCCTTTGCCTTAATGCCACTTGCAATAGCATCATCAATAGCCTTGTTTTTGATTTCATCGTAAGCCTTTGCCTTTGTGTCAGCTTCTTCAAATGACTTCGCTGCTGTAAGGATTTCATCAGCTGTCATATCCTTACCGATAACTGACTTTGCCTTTTCAGCGGAAATGAATTCCTCTGTGGAGTCAAGTTCAGCCTTTGGCATTTCAGCAAATTTGCTCTTTACAGCTGCAAGGATTACATTCAGTTCAGGAACTGTGTCCTTTTCCTTTGCAATGCTGTCAAGGTCAACACCGATTTCAGCAAGGCTTGTTTTTGCTTCTTCGTAATTCATTATTGTGTTTGCTCCTTTCGTTTTGGCACTTTCATCACCTTCGTACCATTTATTTCTTACGCCTGCACCGGGTTGTGCAGGAACAGTAACAAAAGAAAGTTCATAAGCATCTTTGGCGTCGTCCAGATAGACAAAACATGGTTTGTCATCATATAACTTGTGTCTGTAATGGATACATTCGCCACCATAATACTCTTTACCGCAAATGCTGCAGGTCTGCTTTGCAACGTTGCAGCTTACAGAAACTTCTTTAAGGATACCTGCGTCAAGGTTTTCGATAATCCATTTTGTTGTTTCCGATTTCAGCATATAAGCATTGCAGCTAAGCTGATAAAGGTCTTCACCGTCATAAGTCTTTTCAGAAGGAACATGAATAACTTCCGTTTCGAAAATTCTTGCAGTTTGACCTAAAACTGTGTGATTATGGTCGAAAATAACAGGTTTTCCGATGAATTTTTCTGCTAAGCCATTGAGAGCATTTACAGTGAATTTATCGTAATCACGGTCAAGTTCGTTGTCACACATTGTAATCGGGATAACATAAACCTCTTCAGCTGTAAGATTTTTACGGGTAAACTTGTTGATTTTGGCAAGCATATCCGCTGTAATCTCGGTACTTCCAAGTGATTTGGAAACATTACCAAACTTCAATTTTCATCACCTCTGTTTTCTTCTGTATTTT
>JAFTWI010000075.1 GCA_017465345.1 Oscillospiraceae bacterium | reverse complement strand
GGTCTGCGTGTGTACCCTGGATTTATCGACATTCACACACACATGGGTCTTATCGGTGACGGTCAGGGCGCAGAAGGCGAGGACGTAAACGAGGACAGCGACCCGATTACCCCGCACCTGCGCACAATCGACGGTCTATGCTTTACAGACGGTTATTTTGCAGACGCTGTAAAAGCAGGCGTAACAGCCTGCGTAACAGGTGTAGGTTCAACAAACCCAATCGGCGGTGACCTTATTGCAGTCCACACAAGCGGCAGATGCACTGACGAGATGCTTCTCAAGCGTGTGGGAATAAAGTTTGCGCTGGGAGAAAACCCGAAGTCCACCTTTGCCGACAGAGACACTGCCCCTATCACACGAATGGCAACCGCCGCACTTATCCGTGAGGCGCTGTACAAAGCAAAACGCTATATGCAGGACAAGGCTGACGCCGAGGAAAGCGACGAGTCCCTGCCCGAGTACGATATAAAATCCGAAGCACTTATTCCGCTGTTGAACCGTGAAATCAAGGCGCATTTCCATTGCCACCGTGCCGATGACATTATGACAGCGGTACGAATTGCCGAGGAATTTGACCTTGACTATGTTCTTGTGCACTGCACCGAAGGACACAAGGTAGCCGACCTGCTTGGCGAAAAAGGTGCATCAGCCGTTGTCGGACCAATCATCTGCGACAGGGGAAAACCCGAACTTGCAGGCTTAACCGTTGCAAACGCAGGTATACTATATAATAATAGTGTGGACGTTGCAATCTGCACAGACCACCCCGAAGTGCCTATTCAGTACCTCCCTGCCAGTGCAGCATTCTGCGTAAAGGAAGGCTTGCCAAAGGAAGCGGCAGTCCGTGCTGTGACTTCAACAGCAGCAAAAATTGCCGGCATCGACAATCTGGTTGGAGATATCGCTGTGGGACGAATTGCCGACCTTGCAGTAACCGACGGCGACCCGCTGGAAATTATGACAAACGTGAAGATGACCATTATCGCAGGCAAGGTCGTTTACAGTAAATTATAATTTGACGAGGCATTGCGGAAACCTATTGAGGAAGAACCTTTCCTCAGAAAGGTTTTCCCCAGTGGATCTCCACAATCTCTCCGTCATATTACAATTTAATGAAAGGAAACAGTATTATGCGTGAAATAAACGTAATAGAAATAGAAAACACCGTCCGTGACCTGTGTATTCAAGCTAACCGCTTTCTCCCCAAGTCCCTTGTGGAGTGCATCGGCTGTTCGGTAAGCTGTGAAAAATCACCCACGGGCAGGGAAGTTCTTGCCGACCTTATGAGGAATATCGAGGCGGCTGAAACCGAAGAACTTGCTGTCTGCCAGGACACGGGCATGGCTGTAATATTCCTTGATATCGGTCAGGACGTGCACTTCGTGGGCGGCTCGCTTTATGAGGCAATCAACAGAGGCGTGTCCCGCGGATACACCGAGGGTTATCTCCGCTGTTCAATCGTATCCGACCCTATTGAGCGTGTCAACACGGGTGACAACACTCCTGCTGTGATACATACCCGCATTGTGGACGGCGACAAGGTTTCAATCTCCGTCTGCCCAAAGGGTTTCGGCAGCGAAAATATGTCGAAAATAAAGATGTTCACGCCTTCCGCAACAATCGAGGAAATCGAGAATTTCGTCGTTGAGGTTGTGTCCGTTGCAGGCAGCAACCCCTGTCCTCCGATGGTTGTGGGTGTAGGAATAGGCGGCGATTTTGAGCACTGTGCTTACCTTGCGAAGAAAGCACTCTGCCGTGATGTTGCAATCAAAAACCCGAAGCAGCTTTACGCTGACATGGAGAAAAATATTCTTGCCAAGTCCAACAAGCTTGGTATCGGCCCTCAGGGTTTTGGCGGAACAACTACCGTTCTCAGCGTTGCAATCGAACAGGCCCCGACCCACATCGCAGGTCTGCCGGTAGCTGTGAACATAGGTTGTCACGTTACAAGACATGCACATAAGGAAATATAAAAACAAAAGCACCTCAGATGAGGTGCTTTTTATTTTTCAGTTTTATGCTCTCACATCAAGGATGCTGCCCTTAGCGCCGGGGAACTTAGGAACGGAGTCCATCATTTCGATAAGATTCTGTGCCATAGCCTCGGTAGTTTCCATAGACTTTTTAGTCATGGCGGTGTTGATGTTCATCTGAAGCTTAGAGACGCTCATACTTGTTGACAGCTGAGCAATTGAAGTCATCATATCCATAACGACATCCCCTTTCTGAAAAATTTATTTCCAAATCATTCCCTTGCGGAAATTATTCAGACATATTCTTGATTTCGCCGAGAAGTCCTGCAAAATTGTTGAGGTCTGTAATACACTTTTCAACAACTTCCTTAGTGCTCATAACTTCCTCGTTCATACCCTGTGAAAAATCACCGATATGCTGCATAGTTTTTTCAATCTTATCAGCGGAAGCCTTACTTGTTTCAGCAAGGTTACGAACTTCCTGAGCGATTACGCCGAAGCCCTTACCGCTTTCCTTAGCTCTTGAAGCTTCGATGGAAGCGTTGAAGCCGAGAATTTTTGTATTGAGGGCAATATCCTGAATAACCTTTACAGTGCCCTTAGTGGAAGCAACCTCAGCAGCTGTATCCTCAGCAATCTTGTTTACGCTCTCGAATGTCTTGGCAAGAGTATTGATACGCTTAACAGTATCTGTAACAATTTCCTCAGCCTCAGCAACCTTAGCCGCCATGCCTCTGTTAATAGAAGCAAGACCTGAATTGGACTGATTAGCCATATAATTGCTGTAAGCAGTCTGAGAAAGCACCTTAGCAATTGTGCAGAGGAAATCAGCAGCAAGGTCAATCTGCTTCTTTTCAACAATCTTAACCTTTCTGAGCGCTCTTATGTATTCATCAGGATTGATATCAAGCTCCTTAGCAATCTTGCGGAACTCAGCTTCATCAGGCTGTTCGGTAAGAACCTGACCGCCGATAAAGGAACCGATAAACTGACCGTTTACCATAATAGGTGCAGCGAAGTCAACAAGACCTGCGTGACAGAAATAAGCGGAAGCACGTCCTGTGCGCATAGTCTGCTCGCCGCCTGACTTGTCGCAGCTTTCACATCTTGCGCAGCCTACACGTGACTGTCTTGTATAGTTCATACAGAAATCGGTAAAGTTGCTTCCCTGTGTAACGGCGTTGCCGTCAGCGTCTGTTGTAAGAGCAGCCATACCTGTAAGGTTAGCGAAGCTGTCCTGAATTTCCTGGAGAGTCGCCACATCTATCAAATCAGTAAGTTTAATTTCAGCCATAAATAAAACTCCATTCTCCATATATGGAAAAATTGGTATAGTATACCTATACCTTTACAATATAAGGATACACTATTTGCTATGATTTGTCAAGAAAATTTGTCAGTGCCAAGAAAAATATGTTAAACTTGCACATAAATATGCATCATTTACTGTACGGCAAAGCCTTATTTTCAGCTGAGAAGCTCCCCTGCGAGCTGCACGGGAGTATCAAACACACAGACCGCACCTGCGTTTTCCAATTCATTTTCCTCAGCGTAGCCGAATTTTACTCCTGCGCACTTGACTCCGCAGAGCTTTGCTCCCTCAACATCGTGCTTCCTGTCGCCAATCATCAGCACCGTTTCCTTGTCGGGATTGCCAAGTCTTTTCAGACACTCCTCAATAACCTCAGCCTTTGCGTTGCGCTTACCGCTCAGCTCTGCACCTGTCACAACCTCAAAATACTCCGCAAGACCGAAATGCTCAAGAATACGCTTTGCATACACCTCAGGCTTTGAGGTCGCAACCGCAAGACGTTTTCCTCCCTTTTTCAGCATATCCAGCGCCTCGGGGATTCCATCATAAACACGGTTTTCAAAAATTCCCTTTACAGGATAACGCTCACGGTATGCCGCAACAGCCTTCAAAGCGTCCTCACGGCTCATTCCGTAAAAATCCATAAACGAGTCCACAAGGGGCGGCCCGATAAAGCGCAGCAGCCTGCTTCTGTCAGGCTCAGCAATACCCATCACATTGAGAGCGTGCTCAGCACAGTTCATAATTCCCTCCGCCGAGTCGGTAAGTGTGCCGTCAAGGTCGAAAAGGAGAATATCGTAATTTTTCATATTTGTCTTCCTTTGTAAATTATTATTCAGCAGTGCCATCAATTTCGGCGATAGCTTCTGCGAGCCATCTGAGCTCGTCCTCGTCGGGTTCGTGACCGCGCTGGTCGAGGGAATATTTTACTGCGAGGGCAGCGGGGTCAAGCTCTGCTGTTTCGGCAGCGGTAATACCTGTGCCTGAAGATGATGAGCCCTGCCTGCCCGAAAACATCAGCAGATTCGGATAAAATTCACGGAGCCGTGAAAACATATTATTTCCTGCATACTTATCGGTGACCTTTATCTTTATAAAGTTCTCCCTGCACGGGTCAGCCTCAGCATTTGCGAGGATTTCCTCATAACTTCCTTCGATAGTCCTCAGTATGTAAGGCTGCGGCACTTCAACCTCGGTAAGCGTGCCGCTGTCCGTGTCAAAAACAGACACGGTCTTGTTCTGAGAAGCCTCACCGAAGGAGTACGGCAAAGGCGTGCCGCTGTATCGGATAATCGTGCCCGACTTTGAAAGAGTCTGAGGGCGATGCAGGTGTCCAAGCGCAACATAGTCGAAGCCGCTGAAAGCTGAAATCGGAACAAGGTCAGCACCGCCTACCGACTCGGCTGTTCGTGCAGAAACGTCGCTTTCGCCAGCCTTTCCGCCTGCCGCAAAGCAGTGGGCGGAGAAAATCAGCTTTTTGGTTTTATCAGCCTTTCCGAGAATCCTTTTCGTAATTTCAGCCATAACCGCCCCTGCCTCAGCCTTGCATCCAAGCACCGAAGCCGCATCGGCAGTGTTGTAGTAAGGCAGGCAGTAGATTTCGCAGTTGCCAATCTGTATCGGCACAAAGCCGTCATCAAGAGCACCCGAAATGTGAAGTCCCGCCGCTCTGAGCAAATCGGAGCAGGAAGCAAGTCTTGCCGCTCCGTCATGGTTTCCTGCACAGACGATAGCAGGCACCTTCATTTCAAGGCAAAGCTTTGTGGCAAGATAGCTCCAGCATTTTACAGCCTCGGCTGAAGCAACGTTAGTATCAAAAACATCCCCCGAAATTATTACAGCATCTATATCATTTTCACGGACAATATCGCAAAGTGAATCACAAAGCTCCCACTGATATTTCAGCAGAGAAACTCCGCAAAGAGAAATCCCGAAATGCAAGTCGGAAGTGTGCAGAATTTTCATATCCAGCCTCCTTTTGTTGTAAATAATGATTTAGCGGAGTGTAATGTTTCATCGTTGTGCAAAAACCCGCAGACAAAATCTTTGATTTTGTTTTTGAACGCTTGTGTTCATTTTTTAATTATTATTTATTCTCTCCCATAATCCGAATAACTTCCTGTATAAGCTCAACAGGCTTCTCACCCTTGATTTTTACCGCAATATACGGCTTGTCACCTGAGCCGTTTACGGTAACCCTGCCCGTGTAGGCTTTCGTCAGTGCCTGTATCTGTTCAATTCCCACGGATTTTGCGTAGAAATACATTATTCCGTTTTTCTGTGAAATCTCCGTAACAGTAAGGTCGCTCGCCATATTTCTCACCAGAGCAACATTGATAAGTCCCTGAATTGCTTTCGGAGGGTCGCCGTAGCGGTCAATCAGCTCATCAAGCAAATCCATGCTGTCCTCATTTGTGCGGAGCGCCGCAATCTTGCGGTACATATCAAGTCTGCCTGCAAGGCTCTCGATATAGTTTTCGGGAATGTGCGCCTCAACCTGAATATCAATCAGGCAATCCTCAGGCTTCGGTGGCGGCATCTCGCCCTTTTCCTCGGCAATAGCCTCACCCAGAAGCTGTAAATACATATCGTAACCGACAGCCTCCATATGTCCGTGCTGCTTGCCGCCAAGAATTGAACCTGCTCCACGGATTTCAAGGTCGCGGAGCGCAATTCTGAAACCGCTGCCGAACTGTGTAAATTCACGGATTGCGTCAAGTCTGCGTGTGGCAATCTCTGTAAGGGACTTGCCGCGTCTGAATGTGAAATACGCAAAGGCACGTCGGTTTGAACGTCCAACACGTCCACGGAGCTGGTACAATTGCGACAGACCGAGGTTGTCAGCGTCCTCAATAATAAGCGTGTTCACGTTCGGAACGTCAACACCCGTTTCTATAAGTGTTGTACACACAAGAATATCAATCTCGTGCTCGATAAGCTGGCGCCAAATTTCCGACAGCTTTTCCTCGCCGATTTGCCCGTGAGCAATACCAATTCGTGCATCGGGAATAAGCTCCTGAATTTTCGATGCACACAGGTCTATGCTGTCAATACGGTTGTGGATATAGTAAACCTGACCGCCACGGCGAAGCTCTTTAGTAATCGCCTGGGCAATTACCCCCATATTATGCTCAATAACGTAGGTCTGAACAGGGTGACGGTCGATAGGCGGCTCCTCGATAACGCTCATATCACGGATACCGCTCATCGCCATATTCAGCGTACGTGGGATAGGTGTTGCAGAAAGTGTCAGCACGTCAACTCCCGCAAAGGCTTCCTTGAAGCGCTCCTTGTGAGCAACGCCGAAACGCTGCTCCTCGTCGATGATTACAAGTCCGAGATTGAGGAATTTTACGTCCTTCTGCACCAATCTATGCGTGCCGATAATCATATCAATTTCGCCACGCTTCAGCTGACGGAGGATTTCCTCCTGCTGTTTCGGGGTACGGAAACGGGACAGCAGCTCCACTTTCATAGGGAAATGCTCAAAGCGTTTCAGCGCCGTCTGATAGTGCTGCCAAGCAAGAACAGTTGTGGGAGCAAGAATTGCGCACTGCCTGCTGTCCTCCATGCACTTGAATGCCGCACGGAAAGCAACCTCAGTCTTGCCGAAGCCAACGTC
>JAFTWI010000074.1 GCA_017465345.1 Oscillospiraceae bacterium | reverse complement strand
TGGCTTGAAAGATATCCGCAATAATCTGAAAGGAAGCGGTGTCTATGAAAAAAATGTATCTGAGTAAACTTAAAATCTGAAAAAATGGAGTGAGACCACCAGAACATTCAGCCTAACTTAACATTTACATATAATTGGAACTGTCAGGTCGGCAGTTCCTTTTTATTTTTGGTAAAGATTTGTGAAAGTGCTTGCTTTTAAGCGGATTTTGTGCAATAATATTCCTTGTAATATTTTTGAAAGGAATTTAAAATATGAGTTTTCTTGCAAAGGCAAAGGACAGTATTTTCCTTGCGCTTAAAGGTATAGTAATCGGTATCGGAAATGCTATTCCCGGAGTAAGCGGCGGTACAATTGCTGTTGTGTTGAAAATATATGACCGCCTTATTGGTTCAATTACAATCAATCTGAAGAAGCTGTTTAAAAATATGCCGTTTCTTATTCCCGTGGGAATCGGTTTGGTAATCGGTATATTCCTTACATCAGTTGCTTTGGAGCAGCTTTTTGAAAACTATAATGTCCCAACACAGCTTACATTCCTTGGACTTAGTGTGGGAAGTCTGCCTCTTGTGCTGAATGAATGTAAAAAGGAGCAGAAGAAAATCCGTCCGATAAATCTTATCCCGTTTTTTGTGGGACTTGTGTTTATGATTTTCCTGCTTTTCGCAGGCAGCGGCGATGCAATGTTCAGCGGCGGTGCACTCAGTGTAAGAGATGTGGTGCTGTATATCGTGATGGGGTTTATTGCTGCGGTAACAATGATTATTCCTGGCGTAAGCGGTTCAATGGTAATGAAAATTTTCGGTGCTTACGACTCGGTAATTACAGCTGTTGCAAACCTTGATTTTCCCGTGCTTATCTGCTTCGGAGCAGGTGCTGTAATCGGCGTGTTTGTTGCAGCAAAGATTATCGACGTGCTGATAAAAAAATATCGTCAGGGTGTGTATTGCCTTATAATCGGTCTTATAATCGGCTCGATACCTCATATTTTCCCTGCTGAGTTCCGTTTTAATGCTCAGGGAATAATCGGTGTAGTGCTGTTCTTTGCAGGTGCAGCTGTTCCTATTCTGATGGAGCGTCCATTTAAGAAAAAAGAAAATGAATGATTACAAAGGGTACTGCTTTTCGACAGTACCCTTTCGTTTTCATAATTTGTTTTACAAATACTAACAAAATTATGACATAAAAAACATAAATTAAAATATATCGTGGTGCTCGTTTAGGATATAATATTCCGTGACGAGGTGATATTATGGTTCGTACAAATAATCTTACAGAGGGAAAGGTGTCCAAAATTCTGCTTGGTTTCTTTTTCCCAATGTTGTTTACAAACCTGCTCCAGCAGGTATATACATTTGCCGATGCCGCAATCGTGGGTAAGGGACTTGGCGACAATTCTCTTGCGGCAGTTGGAAATATGACTTCGCTTACATTCTTTATAACAGGCTTTTCGATAGGCATAACAAATGGTTTTGGCGTTATTATAGCACAGAATTACGGAAGCGGAAACTACGAAAAGCTGAGAAAATGCATTGCCGCTTCGGTTAAGCTTGCGGCAATTATTTCGGTGCTGTTGACAATTGTGGGACTGGTTTTTCTGAAGCCTGTAATGACTGCAATCAACACCTCGGAGGACATTATGGACGAAAGCCTTTTGTACGGCTATATAATTTTCGGCGGACTTGTTACTGCGGTTGCGTACAATATGTGCTCGGGAATACTTCGTGCGCTTGGCGACAGTACGACTCCCTTCAAGGCGATAATCGTTTCTTCTGTTGTGAATGTGGTACTGAACTGCGTTTTCATTTTCGGTTTTGGGACAGGCGTTGAGGGTGCGGCTATTGCAACAATTATTTCTCAGCTGCTTTCTGCACTTATCTGTTTTGAGAGAATACGTCAGATTGAGATTATCAGTCTCAGCCGTGAGGATTTTGCAACGGATATGCAGCTTAATGGTGCACTGCTGAAAAACGGCATACCTATGGCGTGTATGAACTCAGTAACTGCTGTAGGCAGTATGATTGTTCAGTCCTATGTAAATGCATTGGGCGTTGTTTACACATCAGCGTACTCGGTTGGAATAAGATATATCAATCTGCTTATGATACCGTCGCTTACAGCAGGTCTGTCTATGGCGTCCTTTGCGGGTCAGAATTACGGTGCAGGGAAGTATAACCGCATAAAGGACGGCGTAAGGGTAAGCCTTGCGATAGCACTGATTGCGTATATTTTTGTGGGAACAGCATTGCTTCTTGTTCCTGAATTTCTGGCAAAAATTATGGTAAGCGGTGATGAGGCTGTTGCTCTTTCGGTTGAATTTCTGAGGATTGTAGGTGTGACATTCTGGATAATCAGCATAATGTTTGTTTTCAGAAATACTGTGCAGGGAATGGGATATCCGTTTATACCAATGTGTTCTGGTGTTCTTGAAATGATTATGAGAATTTCAACGATTGTACTGCTGTTGCCAAAAATAGGTTTCAAGGCTACAGCTGTTGCTGAGTCGGCAGCTTGGTCGGGTGCGCTGCTGCTGAACTTAATTGCGTATATAATTCATATCAGAAAAAAATCGAATTTGACGTCTGAATAATATTTTTTGCTTTTTGGGGAAAGCTAATAAAAATCTTCCGAGGAGCAATACTATGAATATGTTTAACAACCCCCAAAACTCCGAATCGGTTAAGAAAAATCGTTTCGGGGTTTTTCCATTTGCGGTAATTGTTGTGTCGATAGCTGTAATATTATATGTACTGATTGGTATGCATAATACAGATGAAATTGCTGAGTACACTTCTGAAAATGTGAAGGGTGAATACAAAAGTGTAATAACCTTTTCAAGTCAGGCAAAGGAGCTTTCCGTACCAGAAATTGTGAAAAAAGTGAAGCCGTCTGTTGTGGGAATATCTGCACGATTTACAGAAACTTCGGGTGGAACGGGTACAGGGATAATTATTTCTGAGGACGGTTATGTTGCAACAAATGCTCATGTTGTGAGAAGCCATTCCGACAACGGATATACATTAGCTCAACAGGTTATCGTGGTTGTTTCGGACGATAATGAGTACACAGCCGAAATAGTAGGAACAGATCCGAGAACAGACCTTGCGGTGCTTAAAATAAATGCAGGAGATAAAAAACTGGTTTCTGCCGAATTCGGAGACAGCACCAAGCTTTCCGAAGGAGAGCTTGCGGTTGCAATCGGAAATCCTCTCGGGTTTGAGCTGTATGGTTCGGTAACCTGTGGAATAATAAGTGCACTGAACAGGCAGATTACCATTGATGAGTACGAAATGACGCTTATACAGACTGATGCTGCAATTAACCCTGGAAACAGCGGAGGTCCGCTGCTTAATTCCTGCGGACAGGTAATAGGTATAAATTCAAGCAAAATTATTTCCGACTATGCGGAGGGCCTTGGCTTTGCAATTCCTATAACATCTGCAAAGCCGATAATAGATGAACTTATACAGAACGGATATGTAACAGGTCGTGCAAGAATTGGAATAAGCGGCGAAGATGTTGGTGAGAGTAATGCAGATTACTACGGTCTGCCTGAGGGAGTATATGTGCGGTATATAGAAAAAAATTCCGCAGCCGAAGCATGCGGAATTGAGGTCGGTGATATAATTGTTTCAGCGGACGGTGAGAACGTCAGAACAATGCGTGAGCTGAACGATATCAAGGAAGATTTCAGCTCGGGAGATAAGTTAACTCTGACGATATTCCGCGACGGGGAAAAGATTGAGATAACTGTAACACTTGGTGAGGAGAAATTTACAAATTAATGTAAACAGCAATGAGACTTTTTTCGTTGAATTCAAAAATAAGCTGTGAAATACCACCGCCATTAAATTCAAAGACCATTTCTGAGTTTTCGCTTCCGGAGATTGAATTTGCGTAACCTACTTTTTCGGGAATGTCCTTAGGCTCAGCATTGAAATCTATCCCGTATATAGAGAAGTCAGCAGGTGCGGTTTCTGCGGAAAATTTTACAGAAAGGATATTTCCGTTTTCATCAGCAGAAACTTCAGCAAAAGAGCCATCGGGGAAAATGAGAATATTGTCCGAAAGCTGAAAATCGGGACAGGCTTCAATATTCCACGGCATTGGCTGGTATTCCCCACAGAAGAACACGCTTGCAAGCAATTCAGCACCGTCCCAGCTGCGTGTTAAAATATATTCATTGAAGGTTGTTTCGGTGGTTTCCGCTGTTGTTTCGGTAACCTCCGTTTCAGCCTTTTCTTTTTCACAGCCGCAAAGAAGCGCTGCGGAAAGTGCAAGTGCTAAAATATATCTGTATTTCATTGTAATCTCCCATTATTTTTACTCAATAAAATAATATCACATTGCAAAAGACCTGTCAACCGCCCGAAAAGGTGTCAATATGGTTACAAAAAACTTTATTTTGGCATAATGTTTAAAAATTGGTTACAGTTTTCGTTAATAATAGAAAAATCGGAAATTATGTGATATACTTGTTAATGTAAAAATGTAATTACTGTGGAAAGGAGATTATGGCAGGCAGATGAAAAAAAATAAAACCGTAAAGCGCCGTGACAGAGACAGCGTTTTTCCTGTCCTTTGTCTTATACCGAGTATTGTGGGCGTGCTGATTTTCTTTATTATTCCATTTATTGTAATCATATACTATTCTATGGTTGACAATCCTATCAGTAAGGATTTTGTTTTCCTTGAGAACTACATAAATGTATTGAAAAACAATGCGTTCAAAAAGGCTGCACTCAACACTTTTACATTCTCAATAATTTCTGTACCGCTTGCGGTGGTTTTGTCAATGCTGCTTGCAATGTTGCTGGATTGTAAAATTCCGTTTGTAAGTCAGTTCAGAACCAGCTTTCTCTGTCCGATGATGGTGCCTGTGGCATCGGTTGTGCTGATATGGCAGGTTATTTTCCATTATAATGGTGCACTGAATGATTTCCTGTCGAATTTCGGCGCAGACAAGATTGACTGGCTGAAATCAGAGATGGGACAGATTGTGATTGTGGTACTGTTTCTGTGGAAAAACCTTGGCTACAACATGATTTTGTTCCTTTCGGCGCTGAACAACATACCGAAGGATGTGCTTGAGGTTGCTACTCTCGAAGGGGCAGGCTCAATGTACAAATTTTTCAAAATCAAGCTGAGGTATCTTTCCCCAACAATTCTTTTTGTAACAGTTCTCTCGCTGATTAATTCGTTCAAGGTTTTCCGTGAAGTTTATCTGCTTACCGGAGATTACCCCTATGACAGCTTATATATGCTTCAGCATTTTATGAACAACACCTTCCGCAACATCGACTATCAGAAGCTTTCTTCGGCAGCGATACTGATGGCGATTGTCATGATAATTATTATCGGAGCACTGTTTATTGCCGAAAATAAATTCGGGGAGGACGTTGAAGGATGAGTAATTCCGTTAATGCGGAAAGGAAAAAACATAGTCTTTCCCGTACAAAGCAGAAGATTATTATGTCGGTGCTTACTATCTTTGCGGCAGCAGCAGCTATTGTATTTCTTCTCCCGACAGTGTTGACTATTGCCAATTCGTTTATGAGCGCTTCCGAGATAAATGCTAATTACGGTGCAGTTTTTGCAAAAACAGAAGAAGGCAGCAAGGTTTATGTTTCCGAAAAGATTAACCTTAAATTTATTCCTGATATGGTTTCTTTCAGCCAGTATTATACGGTGCTTTTCAAGAGTCCCGATTATCTGCTGAAGTTCTGGAATTCTGTTATTCTTGTAGTGCCGATTGTGGTCTTTCAGCTTGCTACAGCAGCTTTGGCAGCTTATGGTTTTGCAAGGCTCAAGGGCAGACCAAAGGAAATCCTGTTTTTCGTGTACATAGTTGTAATGCTGATGCCGTATCAGGTAACGCTTGTTCCAAACTATCTTGTGTCGGACTGGCTCAATATTCTCGATACACGATGGGCGATAATTCTTCCGGGCATATTTACACCGTTTTCGGTATTTCTGCTGACAAAGATTATGAGGCGTATTCCGCCTGCTATGATAGAGGCTGCACAGCTTGACGGAGCAGGTGAGCTTCAGATTTTCACTTACATATGTATGCCGCTTTGCAAAAGTGCGCTTTATTCAGTGGCAATTCTCGTTTTTATTGACTACTGGAACATGGTTGAACAGCCGCTTATTCTGCTTTCGGACTCCGATTTGTATCCGTTGTCGGTGTTCCTGTCGCAGATTAATACGGGCGAAATTGGTTTAGCGTTTGCTGTTGCAACAATTTATATGATACCTGCATTGTTGATTTTCCTTTACGGTGAGGATTATCTGGTTGAGGGAATCACCTATTCTGGCGGTATCAAGGGCTAAGAAAGGAATTTGGATATGAACGAAAATAACGCTCCAAAAAGGAGAGAATGGGTTAAAAATGCGATAATCATTTTTCTTGTGATAATGCTTATTTTAACATTCTTTTCTAATACTATAATGAATTATTCTCTGCCTGAGGTTTCGGCGCAGTACATAAACAGCGGCACTCTTTCTGAGCAGGTAAGGGGAAGCGGTACGGTTGAGGCAAATCAGAGCTATGAAATGAAGCTTGACGAAACTCGTGTTATAGCATCGGTTAATGTAAAGGTCGGCGATACTGTTGAAAAGGGGCAGACTATTCTTACTCTTGAGGACAGCGAAAGCACGGAGCTTGATACTGCCAAGAAAACTCTTGAAAGCCTTAAGCTGGAATATGAAAAGGCGCTTCTTGCTACAGGAGCAGATTATTCTCTTGATAATCTCAGTATAAAGAATAAGGAAGAGGACCTTTCACTTCTCAAGGCTGACTATGAAAAGCTGGACGATTACCGTAAGGAATATGATACGGTAAAGGCTACCATCAAGGATTATGAGAAAATGGTCGAGTCTTATACTGAACAGCTTGCAGGTCTTTCTTCGGAAAATTATTCTGTGCTAAGTGCGGAATATTTTGATAAAGTGAGCAAGGCAAAGTCTGCTTATGATTCGTCAAAGGAAAAAAAGACAAAAACAGAGGAAAAAATCAAAGAGTATGAGAGTACGGTTGCTGCAGGCGGAAATAAGGAAGCTATAACTGCTGCACGTCAGGCTATAGAAAACAAGCAGCTGGAAATCAACAAAACTGAAAATGATATTACTGCTGAGTATCTTAAGGATGAATTTGATCAGGTTGCTTTGGATTCGCTCAGAAACCATCTTGAACAGCTTAAGGTTGATTTGAAATATTTACATGAAAATCTTAACAACGAACTTTCAAAATCAAGTGAATACAGTGATATAAAGCGTAAGCTTGCAGGCGAAGAATCACTTCTTGATATGACACAGAAAAAATGTGATGAATCCAAAATAGCTTTGGATAAGATTTTGTCTGAGGTAAATGGTGAGCTTAAGACTAAACAGGCGGATATTCAGAATAAACTCGATAAGCTTACGTCTGAGTCAGAAGAGCTTAAAGGGAAGGCATCCAAGACGGATAAAGAAGCGGAAGATGAAATCCGTGCGATGGAGCGTGAGCTTGAACAGATGAAGATTACTCTTTCTCAGAAGCAGCAGGACGATGCAGAGGCAGCGGGTGTTGCTGCACTTGATATGAAGGCGAAGCAAGATGAGATCTCAGATCAGGAAGCACTTGTAAAAAAGCTTGAATCCAAGGCAGTTGATGCTGAAATCAAGGCACAGGTTGCGGGAAGAATTACCGAACTTCCGTTTGCTGCAGGCGAAGAAGCTGCGCAAGGGTCTTCTGTTGCAAAGATTGAAATGGTTGATAAGGGATACACTCTTGAAATAACTGCAACTGCAGAACAGGCTAGAAAGGTTAAGGTCGGAGATGAGGCTGAAATCCAGTATTTCTGGTACGGAGATGCAAAGGCTGTTCTCAGCGCAATCAAGGCTGATACTGCAAATCCAGCGAAAAATAAAATTCTAAAATTTGAGATTACAGGTGATGTTACTCCAGGGCAAAATCTTCAGATTTCTATGGGTGCTAAGGGACAGCAGTATGAGACAATTGTACCGAACAGCGCAATCCGTGAAGATAACAACGGTAAGTTCGTTCTTGCTGTAAAGGCAAAGAGCAGCCCTCTCGGAAATCGTTACACTGCAGAAAGAGTGGATATAGAGGTGCTTGCTTCCGATGACACTTCGTCGGCTGTTTCGGGAGGTCTTTTCGGCGGCGAATTTATCATCACAACTTCCACAAAGCCGATTGAAGCAGGTATGCAGGTAAGACTTGTTGAGTCCTGATAAGAGAGGAAAATATGAAACGAAAACATATAATTCTTATTGTTATAAACGGAATATCGCTTCTGTTTTTTGCAATAATGACTATTGCGGCAGTCAGTGTAAAAAATTCGCTTCCTGACCAGCAGACTGTCGGAAGGTGGACTGACGGGAACAGTCGTTATGCACAGGTCAGCGTGTTTACGGAAGCTTCTTCGGCAATGAGTGTTGACGGGATTTTTACCGCAAGAGTAGATATTGAAAAGAAGCTTGTGGAAAATTCTCTAACATCGGAAAAGGCAAATGCAAGAGTTTGGGTTGACGCTTTTTCTGCAGATTACGGAAAGCTTTCTGTATCGTCCGATTACGGGAAAACTGAGACGCAGACAATTGTTACGGGAGGAGATTTCTTCCTTTTTCACCCGATTGAGCTGGTTTCGGGGTACTATTATTCCGAAGATAATCTTATGCAGGATAGAATTTTAATTGATGAGGTGCTTGCATGGCAGCTTTATGGTGCGACGGATATTGCCGGAAAGCCTGTGCTGATTGAAAGTAAATATTTCTACATAGCAGGGGTGTATAAGTCAAGTGAAAATTCAGACATCGAAAAGGTTACAAACGGAACACCGATGATGTTTATGCCTTATCAGGGATACGAAATTCTTGGTAAGACACCGTCCTTCGACTGCTATGAAGCTTGTCTGCCGAATCCTGTTACAGGTCTTGCGGAGATGATTGTTACAGAAGCTGTACCTGTTAAGGATATTAATTCGGAGGTCGTTGAAAATTCCTCAAGATATAGTCTGAAAAACAGATTTGATATAATAAGAGATTTCGGTATGCGCTCTGTCAAGGATAACGCCATTGTATATCCTTATTGGGAAAATGCTGCAAGAATCACCGAGGATAAATCAGCACTGATGCTTGTTTTTCAGTTGCTTGGGCTGATAATTCCTATTTGCACGGCATTTGCCTATGTAATTATAGGCTACCGAAAAAGAAAAGTATTTTTCAATTGGTTTGCAAATGCTGTAAAAAGCATTTTCAATAAATTACTTACAAAAATAAAAAACAGAAAGGCAGGTATTGCTGATGAATAAAATTGCATCAAAAATTACTGCGGCAGTAATGGCGGCAAGTATTGCTTTATCATTGACAGCTTGCGGTGAAAAGGAAGTTTACGCTTCCAAGGACAATATTTACTCATCACAGAAGGTTGAGCTTCCGGGTGGTCTTGACTACATTAACCGTATGCTCTACGCAAACGAAAAATTTTATATTGTAGGTGACAAGTCTCACACTGAAGGTGAGGGCGAGAATATGACCTACAGCAGCGAAACCTTATTGCAGATTGTTGACCTTAATGGTACACTGGTTAAGGAGGCTGTCCTCTCATCAAATGATGGTACGTCCAACGCAAGCAGATATATCAGCTCTCTTGGTATGGACAACGACGGCAACTTGGTGGCAATCGAACAGTCCTACGAGTGGAACGAATTAACAGGAGAGTCCAAGGAAGGCTACTTTGTAAAGGAGCTCAACACTGAGGGCGAACTCCTTTCTGAGCTTGACCTTACAAAGTTCAGCGAAACTGTAAAGAAGGAAATAGGACAGGATTGGTTCTATCCCGAAAGCTTTACCTTCGCAAGCGACGGAACAATGCTTATCATTAGCAATGGCATGATTTTCGGCGTTGACGATAATGGCGGCGTGAAGTACGTTATCAAGAATGAAAATGCAAATGAAAACAGCTGGACAAGCGGTCTGTACAAGACAGGCGACGGAAGAATTGTTACAGTGATTTCAACGGGTCAGGAAATTGACGGCGAATATATCAATGAAAGCAAGCTTTACGAAATAGATTATGCAAATCAGAAGTTCGGTGCTGAATATCCATTTTAAATGAACGGTCAGATTATGGCAGGTACAGATGAGCATGACCTTCTCATTACAAGAGATTCAGGCCTTGTGGGATACGATATCGAGACAGGCGAAAGCGAAGTAATTATCGACTGGCTCAAGTCAGGTATTGACACAACAGCTATGGACAGCAACGGGACAACAGTGCTCCCAGACGGAAGAATTCTCTGCCTTACATACGAATATGACTACCAAGGCGGTGGTTACAGCTGGTCTACAGATGACCTTGTAATCAACATTCTTACAAAGGTTGACCCTGCTGAAATCCCTGACAAGAAGCTTGTAAAGCTTTATGCACTCTATCTTGATATCGGTGTTAAGCGTCAGATTGTTGAGTTCAACAAGACAAGCGAGCTTTATAAAATCGAGCTCACTTCCTACGATGATTACGCAACAAAGAGTTATGACGAAGCACTTAAGAGAATGAACAACGATATGATTTCAGGCAATATTCCTGATATTATCGTGCTCAACAATGAACTTCCTGTTGACAGCTATATCTCCAAGGGACTCCTTGCTGACTTGTATGAATATATGGACAAGGACGAAACAATCAACAAGGAAGATTACCTCACAAACATCTTTGACGCATATTCCGTTGACGGAAAGCTTTATGAGCTTGTACCAAGCTTCTCTATTACAACTCTTGCAGGTAAATCCTCACTTGTAGGTGAAGAGCCCGGCTGGACAATGGACGAATTTATTGCCCTTGCTGACGCTCACCCTGAAGCAATGGTATTCGGTTATGAGCAGACACGTGATGGTGTGTTTATGAGTCTTATTTCCAATTGTTATGACAGCTATATTGATACAGCAACAGGTGAGTGCTACTTCAATTCCGATGATTTCATCAAGCTTCTTGAATTCTCAAGCCGCTTCCCTAAGGAAATTGACTGGGACGCTCTTTATGAGGACAACAACTACTGGCAGGAGCAGGAAACACGTTTCAGAGATAACAAAGCACTTGTGAGCGACCAGTATATGAGTAATTTCCGTGCAATCCGTGAAATGGAACTGGCAACCTTTGGTGAGCCGATTACTTTCAAGGGATATCCGGGTGCAAAGGGCAACGGTGCTGCTATTCAGGCAAGCACATCTATTGCAATTACTTCCAAGGCTGCAAATCCTGACGGTGCTTGGGAATTCATCAAGTATTTCCTTTCCGACGAGTATCAGAATCAGTTTGAATGGGAGTATCCAATCAAGATTTCAGCACTTGAAGCACAGATGGCAAAGGCTAAGGAAAGACCATACTGGGTTGACGAGAATGGTGTAAATCAGTATTACGACAACACCTTCTACATCGGTGGTCAGGAAATCAAGATTGGCGAAAACACTGATGAAGACAACCAGCGTGTCCTTGACCTTATTAAGTCCACAACAAACGTAAGCCGCTATGACCGTGATATCTATAAGATTATCGAGGAAGAAGCAGCTCCGTACTTTGAGGGACAGAAGACAGCTAAGGAAGTTGCAGACATCATTCAGAACAGAGTTTCAAATTACATTGCTGAAAATATGTAAAATTAACGGGTACCGATTTGTTTCGGTACCCGTTAATTTTACATATTTTCAGCAAGTTTTTCCTGCAATATTGCGTATCCCAGCGACATAAGCGGCACTCCCAGAAGTATTCCTGCCGCACCCCCAAGCCCTGCTCCAAGCATTATAGCAAGCAGGACAAGTACGGGTGGAATGCCTAGATTTTTGCCCACAACTCTTGGATAAATAAGGTTGTTTTCCAGCTGTTGAAGCACGATTATAAATATCACAAACCATATCGCACGTATCGGACTAATCAGAAAAATCAACAGTGCTGAGGGAACTGTTCCGACGATTGCACCAACCACAGGAATAAGCGCAGTTACACCGATTATGGTGCTTATCAGAAGCGCATACTCAAATCTGAAAATTTTCATTCCAATGTAACAAAGCACGCCAAGAATTACCGCTTCGGAAATCTGTCCCACAACAAAACGGCTGAATGTATCATAAACCATTCTGTAGCGTCTGCAAACCGTTTCGTAGCGTTCTCCCGAATACTTTTTTACAATCAGCGAAACACCCTTGCGGATATTTTCTTTGTCTGAAAGAATGTAAATCGAAAAGACAAATCCAATCAGCAGCCGTGCCGCACTCCCCACAATATCTGAGCCTTTAACAGCCGCCTTTTCAAGCATTTCAGGCAAGCTCCTGCTGAAGCTTTCCAAAGCGTTTTTCAGTGCTGTGAAAATTCCAATCGTGTCACGCTTTTCAAGCTTTTCACAGTAACCTATAAAGTTGCTATAATACCCATCAAAGTTGTCAAAAAACAGCTTCACGCTTGAAATAAGCTGTGGTACGATAATCCACATTATCCCTGCAACAACTCCAAGAAGCAGAATATATGTTGTTGCAACGGAGAGGGTAGTAAGAGTTTTTTCGCTAGCTTTTTTGCAGATGCGCCGCCACAGCTTCCGAAATCGCATTGCAGGAATATTCATTACAAAGGCAATTGCCGCACCGATAAAAAGCGGCATAAGCAGACTTGCCGCCTTAGAAAGTATCCCTGAAAAAAATTCAGGCTTTATTGCAGCAGCAACAAGTGCCGCCGCAATAAAAGCCGTGAAAAGTATAGTCCGTATTGTTTTTTTATCCATCACGCCCAACCTTTCAGCAGTTTACATTATTTTATGCTGTAAAGGTTGAGTTATATGTATCAAAGCATGCTTTCAATAATTTCCTTTGCTCTTGCATTGTCAGCGCATGCCGCAAAAGCTACCCACTCGTTTTGAGTGATGATTACAGCTTCGTCAAGCTTATACATTTCGGCAGGTGTATAGTCCTTATAAATTGCAATCTGACTGTCAAGTCGGCTCTGAACAGCCTCAGCTCCTGCCTTTGCGCTTTCTGCGTCGTTAAATCTGAACACTGCAAGCTCGTCGGGGTAAGCTCCGCTTCCGCAGATAAACACGGACATTTCAGCAACCGTTGACGTGTCAACATCATAGTATGCACCGATACTCTCAGCGTTCTTTTCCATTGCAGACGGAATTTCGATTTCAGCCATAATTGCAGCAGTAATATCAGCTGGTGCTGAAGCAGCAGCTACGCTTACAGTTGCGTTTGCTTCAACAGCTTCTTCATTTCCGCCGCAGCCTGTAAGCATAAGTGCGGCAAAAAGAGCGATTGCAATAATTGATTTTTTCATTGGGCAGGGTCCTTTCAATTAGTAGTTAGGTGTTGTTTCCTCAGTGCTTTCAGCTGTTTCCGGTGTTGTAGTAGTCTCTGTTGTTTCCCCAGCTGTTGTTTCAGAAGGCACTTCGGTTTCAGCGGAACTTTCGGTTTCAGCTTCTTCAGCAAGCTCAGCATTCATAATTGTTTCCTGAATTCGGCTGAGAATAACGGGATAAGCGTGAATTTTGAGGTGCAGACCGTCAGTTTCAGCGTATTCATCTGCAAGATAGCCTGTTCCGTCGCAAAGTATGCTGTAGGTTTCAACCCATATAACGTCTTTTTCCTCAGCAAGCTTTTCAATACAGGAATTATAAAGTTCAATTCTTTCAATATTTGTTTCAGGCACGTCAATCTCATGTTCAGCGGTAACAGGAGGAATTGATACAAGTACAATTTCAGATTCAGGACAATTCGTTCTTAGCTCGTCAATAAAAAGACTCATCTTTTCAGACATAAAATCAGCTTCAAGGTAAGCAATACCGTTTGTTCCGAGCATGATGCAGATATATTCGGGATTAAGAGCCGAAGCCTTATCGTAAACGAGAGTACCGCCGACTTCAGTGAACATGATTGATGAAGGTGTAAGACCTGCCTGAGCAAATACTTTTTCGGCGGGCAGAAATTCGTAGTTGACAAATCCCGTAGAAAGAGAGTCACCGATGATTAATGTGCTTTCAAAAAATGCTTCATCATATTCCCCGAGAGGAATTGTTACAGCAGGAGTTGTTTCCTCTTCGGAAACAGCTGAGGTTGTTGTAATTATGATTTCTTCAGTTGTTGTTTCAGTGATTGTAATTTCACTGATAACATGAGGTATTTCAACAGGCTCGGGCTTCTTGTCAAAAGCACCGCCGAGCTTTAGAATATATATGCAAAGCAGCACCGTAATAGCAGCCGCAAGGAGCAATATTGCAATGGTTGCGGCAACGTCAGCAGGTGATGATTTGTTGTCGTTATATGACATAGGCAAACCTTTCTTGAATTTATTATATATTAACTTACCGATGTAAGTGTTCTGAATTTACATTCAAAAAACAATGAACATAAATATTATACAACAGCAGAATACATTTTTCAAGCATATTTTTCGTATTTCAAAATATTGCGCCATTTTTATTCAATTCTTAACCGATGATATAAAATTTCTGCAATAAATCATATGCAATTTTTGTATTTGGATAAGGACAGTTTTGTGATAAAGTTAATATGTAAATTTATTTTGCAGGAGATAAAAAGATGAATATAAAAAGATATATTTCACTTGTGGCTGCTATTGCAGTAACAGCGTCTATGTGCAGCTGTTCGGGCGGTGATACCATTTCAACCGAAACAACTGCGACGGAAATTGCTTCAGATACAACTGTTCCTACGGGTGTTGTATCAGAAACCGAGGCAACCGAAACTGAGCGTGTAATTCCGCCAATGGATACAACTCCGATTACCTTGTCGCTTTATGTGGATAATCCCGAATATGCAGCAAGTTTTGATACTCTTGTTGCGCAGGAAATTACCGCAAGAACTGGTGTAACACTGGAAATTATTGTTCCTGAGGACGAAACAGGACTTGACGCAATGCTTGAAAGCGGTGAAATTCCCGACCTTATCTATGCAGGCGAGCGTACGGATGAACTCATTGAAAAGGGGACGTTTATTTCTCTTGATGAATACGTTGAAAATGTTGGAAATTACTTTCCCGAAATGTATGGAGCAAACCTTGATACACTCCGTGCTGAGGACGGGAAACTCTATACATTCGGTACAGGAGGCTCAACTCCCGCACAGTTCACCGCAGAAGGCACATTCCAGATTCAGTATGCCGTACTTGCAGAGCTTGATTACCCGGAAATAAATTCCCTTGACCAGCTTGGTGATTGTCTTAAACAGTACAAGGCATTATATCCGAACAGCAAAGGTTTGCTTCTTTGCGGCGGCCCTCAGCAGAAATGGCTTGATACCGTTAGCCTCAGAATCAACTATCTCCTCGGTTGTCCCGATGACGGTGAGTTTCTCGTAAATGAGGAAACAGGTGAAGCCGTGTATAAGTGGACAGACGAGCGTACCTACGAAATTGTAAAATGGCTCAATCAGATGTACAACGACGGCATCCTTGACGAAAAATCATTTTCCTTGAAGCATGCTGCATACATTGCATGCATTTCAGAGGGCAACGTTCTTACAATTGCTGATTTCTATGAGGATTACGCATCTGCGGAAGAAACACTTGGAGAATATGATAAAATCTATTGTCCTGTTGAGGTAACTCTTGATGGGGATACAGCGGTACCATTCCTTGCTGATTACGGCGATTTTACCGTATCTGACGGTATAGGTATAACAACAGCCTGCAAGGATCCTGAAAGAGCGTTCCGCTTCCTTGATTGGTGGTGCAGTGATGAAGCTCAGGAGCTTGTAAATTTTGCAACGGAGGACATCAACGCTGAATTTGACCCAGCTTCCGAAACCTATTACGAGGATACAGGTGCTTCGCTTTACGCTGAGCCGTTTCCAATGAGAGGGCTTACTGAAAAGAATGCTGACGGCAAGTATTATTCCGCAGCAGTGGATAAATATACAGCTGCTTATTCCGAACCACAGAAGGCTGCCGCAGAGGCTTATGGAGTGACTCTTTTTGCGGATATGTTTACTCAGGCAAGCGAGTTGCCCGTATATGAAAGAACGTTGATAAGTGACATGGAAATACACGCTCTCAGTGAGGAGGGTATCCTCCTTGAAAGCCTCGGAACATACATCAAAACCGAGGTGCAGAATGCAATTAAACTCCCTGCTGAGGAATTTGATGCGAAGTGGGATGAGATTACTGAGTGGTGCAAAAATAATGGTGCAGAGGATTTGTCAAAGATTATGACAGGCTATGTACAGAAGGATATGGGGATAAAATAAAAAAACGTGGTATCGGCTTTGAAGCTGATACCACGAATTTTTTACTGCATTTTTTCAATTGTTTCAACAGCAAGATTGAGGAAGTCACCGCTGAAATCCTCGATAAGACCCATATCACAAGCATGTGTGATATCAGGAGAAATCGGAATCTGAGCAAGAAGCGGAATTCCGTTTTCAGCACAAACAGCGTCAATGTGGCTGTCACCGTAAAGCTTGATTTTCTTGCCGCAATCAGGACACTCAACATAGCTCATATTCTCAACAACGCCAAGAATAGGAATGTTCATCATATTAGCCATGCTTACAGCCTTGTTTACAATCATTGCAACCAAATCCTGAGGTGAAGCAACGATGATAATACCGTCAAGCGGAATTGACTGGAATACTGTCAGCGGAACGTCGCCTGTTCCCGGAGGCATATCAACAAACATATAGTCAACGTCGCCCCAGATAACATCTGTCCAGAACTGCTTTACAACACCTGCAATGACAGGACCTCTCCAGATTACAGGGTCGCTTGGATTTTCAAGAAGCAGGTTTACGGACATAATTTCAATCTTGTTGCGGGAGATTGCAGGGAGAATACCTTCCTGTGTGCCTTTAGCTCTGCCGCCTACACCAAACATTTTCGGAATGGACGGACCTGTAATGTCGGCGTCCATAACGGCAGTCTTGTAGCCCTTTCTTGAGAAAAGAGTAGCAAGCATGCCTGTAACAAGGGACTTACCAACGCCGCCCTTACCGCTTACTACGCCGATAACTTTTTTTACACTGCTTTGTGCGTTAAGAGGTTCAATAAGGCTCTGAGGCTCGTTTCTTGAACCGCAGTTAGCGCTGCAGCTTGAACAATCGTGTGTACATTCGCTCATTTCAACATTTCCTTTCAGAAAAATAATCGGTATTGCGAAGTGCAATACTTTCTAAAATATAGTATACACCTGATTTACAAAAATGTCAATAATCAGTATAATTGTTTACGAAAAATTGTGGACATTTACACTTTTATAGAGTATAATAAGTTTAATAAACAAAATAAGGAGTTTTCTTATGGCTATAAATTTCATTAAAGCATCGGACATCAACAATGGCCTTTCATCAGGAATGGAGGGCTATGTTTCCGCTTGTGAAAGAATTTATAATTATCGTCTTTCGGAAGCTGCTGAAAAAATTTATATGGACGCCAAAACACGTCCTCTTGTCCTGCTTTCGGGTCCATCGGGCTCGGGCAAGACAACCAGTGCGCTCCGTATCGGAAAGCGTCTGCGTGAAAAGGGTCTGTCCGTGCATATAATTTCAATGGACAACTATTTCCTTCCCGACGGAGTAGGGGAAATGCCTCTTGACGATGAAGGAAAGATTGACCTTGAATCACCGCTGAGAATGGACATTCCTCTTTTCAGCGAGCATCTGAAAAAAATGTTCAAGGGAGAGCCTGTAGAACTGCCGAAATTTGATTTTGTAACTCAGAGCAGAAGCTGGGGAGAAACACTTTGCCGCCGTCCTGATGAGATTATCATTCTTGAGGGTATCCATGCTCTCAATCCCGAAGTGACAGGCGATACCGATGATTTCACAACCTGTATCTATGTCAGCGTCCGTACCCGTATTCAGGACGGTGATGATACTGTGCTTCACCCGAGAACAATCCGCCTTATGCGCCGTCTTTGCCGTGACAAGCTGTTCAGAGGAAGAAGTGCTTCTGACGTTTTCAGTATGCTGCCAAGCGTAACCCGAGGCGAGGATTTATATATTATGCCCCACAAGCATCGTGCTCATTTTGATATTGATACATTCCTTGCTTATGAGCCATCGGTTTACAGAACAATGCTGTTGCCTGAACTTGAAAATGCAAGTGACCTTGCAAAGGTAAGCGGTGACTATTATGCTTTGCTCAATACACTACGAAATCTTGAGCCGCTTGATAAGTGTACTGTTCCGTCAGATTCACTTGTACGTGAATTTATCGGTGGAAGTAGCTTCATTTACTAAAACAAAAAGCACCTGAATTCAGGTGCTTTTTCTATTGCATTAATCATCAAAAATTCCTGTAGAAAGATATCTCTCGCCTGTGTCGGGGAGCAGCGCAACGATGGTCTTGCCTTCATTTTCAGGACGCGCAGCAAGTTGCATAGCCGCCCACAAAGCTGCACCCGAACTTATTCCCACCAGAATACCTTCACTTCTTGCCATATTCTTTGCACAAGCAAAAGCGTCCTCACTTTTTACGGTGATAATTTCGTCAATGATATCCCTGTTCAGAACCTGAGGAACAAAGTTTGCACCGATGCCCTGTATTTTGTGGGGACCTGCCTTGCCCTTGGAAAGCAGAGGAGAATCGTTTGGCTCAACCGCAACAATCTGTACTTCGGGCTTCATCATTTTCAGATATTCGCCAACGCCTGTAATTGTTCCGCCCGTGCCTACACCTGCAACAAAAATATCAACCTTTCCGTCAGTGTCCTTCCATATTTCTGGTCCTGTAGAAACACGGTGAACAAGAGGATTTGCAGGGTTGTCAAACTGACCTGCAATAATTGAGCCTTCAATTTCACGGTTCAGTTCCTCAGCTTTTTCGATAGCACCTGCCATACCCTTTGCACCCTCAGTCAGAATAACCTCTGCACCAAAAGCTTTCAGCAGCATACGTCGTTCAATGCTCATAGTATTTGGCATTGTAAGTATTACACGGTAACCTTTTGCACTTCCTACAGCTGCAAGACCGACACCTGTGTTTCCGCTTGTAGGCTCGATAATTGTGCCGCCCTCACGGAGAACGTGCATATTTTCAGCTGTTTCAATCATCGACATTGCAACTCTGTCTTTTGCGCTCCCGGCAGGGTTGAAATATTCAAGCTTTGCGAGGATATCTGCCTTGCCGTTTTTATTGAAGCTTTTCACACGGAGCAGGGGAGTGCCGCCGATAAGCTCGCCTATATTTTCATATATTTTCACAGTAAGTACCTCTTTTCATTAAGATAATAAGATTATATCACCCAACTCAGATCCTGTCAACAAGCCAATTTTAGAGAAAAATTCAAAAAGGACTTGACAAATATGAGACAAAGGTGTATAATTTAATGTGTGAAAGCTTTAAAACTTAAAAGCTTGAAACTGATAAAGTAGAAATGAGCAAACTGCTCCTTTTTAAAACGATACAAAGAAAAATCGCTTCCGAAACTTATCGGAAGCGATTTTGTCATATTAATAATTTTCTTTTCTTACTTCAAAGAAACTCTGTGGGTGAGCACATACAGGACAAACCTTAGGAGCCTTTGTGCCCATTACAAGGTGACCACAGTTGCGGCATTCCCACATTGTCATTTCGCCCTTTTCAAATACCTGCTGCATTTCAACGTTCTTCAGCAGTGCACGGTATCTTTCTTCGTGGGACTTTTCAATCTTTGCAACCATTCTGAACTTAGCAGCAATTGCTGTAAAGCCTTCTTCCTCAGCATCCTTAGCGAAGTTTTCGTACATATCTGTCCATTCATAGTTTTCGCCTTCAGCAGCAGCGGCAAGATTCTTAGCTGTATCGCCAAGCTCACCAAGCTCTTTGAACCACATCTTAGCGTGTTCCTTTTCGTTGTCAGCGGTCTTGAGGAAGATTTCAGCAATCTGCTCATATCCTTCCTTCTTTGCAACGCTTGCAAAGTATGTGTATTTATTTCTTGCCTGACTCTTACCTGCGAATGCCGCGAGGAGGTTAGCTTCTGTTTTTGTACCCTTGAGTTCTGCCATAATAATTACATCCTTTCGTATCGGGATTTTAAACTACATAGCACCCGATTTGTTATTGAATATTATACATAATAAATAAATGGTTGTCAATACACATTAACAAAATATTTTTATGCGTATGTTGAAAAATGGAGAAATATGTGGTATAATTACTCCAATAATTCTGAAAGGGATAATTTTATGATTAAAGATATTCAGCAGGAAATCCTGCGTATAAAAAAAGAAAAGAACATTACTATTCTTGCTCACAGCTATCAGGCTGAGGAAATTCAGGAAATTGCCGACTATACAGGTGACAGCTTCCGTCTTTCCGAGCTTGCAAAAACCGACCCGAATGACACCGTAATTATGTGCGGCGTTCACTTTATGGCTGAAACCTGCAAGCTGCTGTCACCAAATAAAAAGGTTATCCTTGCAAAGGAAGGCTGCGGCTGTCCTATGGCGGAGCAATTTACAGCTGAGGAGCTTGTGGCATTCAAAAAGGAAAATCCCGACCACACCGTTGTGGCATACATAAATACAACTGCTGAGCTTAAGGCAGAATGCGACGTTTGCGTGACTTCTGCTTCAGCTGTTGAAATCTGCAAGAAGATAGAGAATGATAATATTCTTTTCATTCCCGACTGTAACCTTGGCTCTTTTGTTGCAAAGAGCATTCCGGAAAAGAATGTGAAGCTTATCAAGGGCGGCTGTCCTGTACACGCCGCTGTAACCGAGGAGGAGACTCTTGCGGTCAAGGCTCAGCATCCAGACGCACTCCTTCTTGTGCACCCCGAATGTATTCCCGATGTTGCTAAGCATGCTGATTACGTCGGCTCAACAAGCGGAATCATCAATTATGCACTGAAATCCGATGCAAATGAATTTATTATAGGTACCGAAATTTCTATTGCTGAGCATTTGCAGTTTGTGTGCCCTGAAAAGGAATTCTATCCGCTTTCCAAGCACCTTATCTGCGCAGATATGAAGCGTACAACGCTGATGGACGTGTACAAAGCACTCAATGGTGGAGGACTTGAAATCGAGCTTCCTGAGGAGCTTATGGAAAAGGCTTCTGTATGCATCAACCGTATGCTTGAAATGGGATAAGCTTTTATGCCCCGAGAGGTTTTCTTCTCGGGGTGTTTTTTGTTCAGTTGTAAAATTTTATTTGAAATATTGGAAAAACTATACACTTTTTGCTTTTGATATGGTATAATAAAAGTTAAAGTTGATTTTGAAAGGAAAATACGGATGGCTTACGTTGAATTCAAGGACGTTTACAAAAGATATCAAATGGGCGAGGTAACAATCGCTGCCTCCGACGGAGTTAATTTTGAAATAGAAAAAGGTGAGTTTGCAGTAATTGTCGGTGCTTCAGGTGCAGGTAAGACTACAGTGCTTAATATGCTTGGAGGTATGGATACTTGCGACGAGGGAAAAATCCTTGTTGACGGCAAGGACGTTGCTAAATTCTCCACAAAAGAAATGACACGTTATCGCCGTCAGGATATCGGCTTTGTATTCCAGTTCTACAACCTTGTGCAGAACCTTACTGCAAAGGAAAACGTTGAGCTTGCAACTGAAATTTGTGCTGATGCTGTAGATGCTGAGGAAGTTCTCCGTCAGGTCGGGCTGGGAGAACGTATCAACAATTTTCCTGCTCAGCTTTCGGGTGGTGAACAGCAGCGTGTTTCAATAGCAAGAGCGCTGGCAAAATCACCGAAGCTGCTTCTTTGCGACGAGCCGACAGGTGCACTGGACTACAACACGGGCAAAACTATCCTCAAGCTTCTGCAGGATACCTGCCGTGAAAAGGGAATGACAGTTGTTGTTATTACTCATAATCAGGCGATTACTCCTATGGCTGACCGTGTTATAAAGATAAAGAACAGCAAGGTTTCAAGAGTTACCCTTAACGAAAATCCTGTTTCAGTTGATACAATAGAATGGTAAGTTGAGGTAGTAAGATGAAAAAAATGCTGTTTCGCAACACGCTCAGAAGCGTGAAAAATACAAAAAGCCGCTTCTTTGCAATTATGGCAATTATTGCAATCGGCAGCGGATTTTTTGCAGGTGTAAAGTCGGCAGGCCCCGATATGAAGCTGAGTGCCGCAGATTATCTTCACAAGCAGGGACTTGACGATTTCCATATCGTTTCCGAGCTCGGTATGGACGATGAGGACGTTGCTGCCGCTGAAAAGCTTGGAATTGCCGATGAAATTTATGCAGGTTATTCTGCTGATTTGATGTTCAGCGCACTTGATGGTGCAGAAAAAATCATCAAGGTTTATTCCTACAATCCCGAAAGCAATATCAGCAAGCCCTACATAATTGAAGGGCGTCTGCCTGAAAAGGCTGGAGAAATCTTCATTGATGAGAAGCTGTTCAGCAGTGCGGTTTCTGAAATGGAAGGAACAATGTCTCTTCACACTGGCGATGACCGTGAGCTTGAGGATATGCTGAACGCAAGCGGATATACTGTAGTTGGCAAGGGGCTTCTCCCACGTTACGTTTCATTTGAGCGTGGTACAACCACAATCGGAAACGGTTCAATTGACGGATGGGCGCTTGTTCTTGAGGATAATTTCACTTACGAAGTTTACACGGATATGTACATGAGCATTGCTGAAGCTGACGGAATTGACCCATATAGCGAGGAGTACGAGGACATAATTTCCCGTAACACTGACATTCTTGAAGCTTTTGCTGAGACGCAGATTGAGCATCGTAAGTCAGTGGTAACAGATGAGGCTTACGAAGAAATTAATGACGCAAAGGCTGAGCTTGAGGACGGTAAAAAAGAGCTTGCCGACGCTGAAAAGAAGATAGAGGACGGCAAGAAAGAGCTTGCTGACGGTGAGAAGGAACTCGCCGACGGTAAGCAGGAAATTGC
>JAFTWI010000073.1 GCA_017465345.1 Oscillospiraceae bacterium | reverse complement strand
TAAGAGAACTGGCATTAGAGGAAGTCCGCCAGAAAAAATACCCTCAATATCCCTCTCGGATGAGCTGTCTGTATGTGTCCAAAACCTTTGAGGAAGCTGAAAACTGGGGCAAATTCTTTACTCAGATAGGCAGACCTACATACTGTATCGTAAAACTTGAGGTGAAGGGAAATTGCTTCACAGGTGATGCTGCAAAGTGCTTTGACGGACAGACTGATAAAAAAGAAAATCTACGTCTTGCGGAGATCTACTGGGAAAACAAAGCCGATATTTCAAACGCACGACCTATCTACGAAATGTTAGTTGACGGGTATATTACCGTTATTGAGATCGTAAAAGAAATAAACGCAAATATACCCGTAACTAAAGACAAGCTTAACGAAACAGATCTCGTAAAAGGAATACAACAAGAAGAAATCGACTTTCCGAAGCGTTTTGCATCATACGAAGAAAAGGAATACGGTATCCTTTTCTATATGGCTGACAATAAGGACTCATATGACGGAAATCACGCTTGTATTTATCCTGACAAAATCACTGATTTAGGTGCGGTTCTTGATGACATTACAGAGTTCTACAACAAGCTTGGTATCAGAGCTTCTATTTATCACCCATTTGAAAAAGATTATTTCAGCATTAATCTTGAAACGCTGAAAGCGCACGGCTATACATACACTGCTGAGGATGACCACAGGGTTATGCTTCTGACAGCGGAGAACGGTATCGTTGCTCCGAAACGGCTTGATATCCGTGTTCTGAACGAGTGGGACGAGCGTGTTGCAACGGACATTCTTATCCCAAGCGGCGAGCCGTGGGAAATTGAGGTTACAAAAAAACGCACCAAACAGGACGGAACATATCTTTTTGTTGGTTATCTTGATGGCAAAGCAGTTGTTTACTCCGATATTCACAAGTCAGAACATAGCAACACCCGTTTTGATTACATTGTTACAGCAAAGGAACACCGTGGGAACGGCTATGCAAGCGAACTGCTTAGTTTTATGGTGAAATACTGCAAGGAAAATGAGTTTCCTATTTGCTGGCAATGGGCAGGACCGTCGGAGCATATCTGCTACAAAGCAGGTTTCCGTGAAGCGTTTACCATGGAGGCAGGATTTGCCTCAAAAGCATAATTGAATTATATAACGGAAAGGGGCATCAAAATGAAGAACAAAAACCAAAATAAATTCCGAATATTTGCCAACAATGCCTACGCTGTGAAAACCGTGTGGAATATAAGCAAGCGTCAGGTAATACATCTTGCAATCGGAAGTATTATCCACTATGTTGAATGGATTTTTATGAGCATATTCTTCCTGAGGTATGTAATCGGCGCAATTGAAAGAGAAGCGCCATTCAAAGAAATTATGATGTTTATCGGTATCTGCTTTGCGGCGTGCTGTTCTCTTGAAATTTATTCAAGCTATCGTAAGGCGGTAGTTTACCCTTGCACAGAGAATAAGATTTACCGCTGTCTTTACAGAAAGCTTTACGCAAAGGCACGCAACGTTGAGCTCCGCTGCTTTGAGGACGCTGATTTCTACAACCGTTATACAATGGCACTTGAAAATTCCGCTGACAAAATGATTTCCTCAGTAAGAATACTGTTTGAGGTACTGTTCGGAGTTGTTGCGGCAGCGGCGGCATTCTGGTCAATGTTCAGTATAGACAAATGGTCAGTGCTGTTTGTAATCTCCCCTATCATTGGCAACTTTGTTTTCGGTGCACTTATGAACAAGATATGGGGTGGACGTTATGTTGACACGGTGAAAAACAACCGTATTGCAGAATATGTAAACCGTGTAATGCACCTTGCGGAATATGCAAAGGAAATACGTTACTCCAGCATTCACGAGCTTATGATGAAACGTTACAATGACGCTATGGACGGTAATGCAAAGGTTGCCGACAAGTACGGCAGAAAGGCTATCGCATACACCTGGGCGCAGAATGTAACAACCTTTGCTCTTGTATTTGAAGGTATTATGATTTACGCCGCATATCGCACCATTGTTTCACAAACTATGGGACTTGCAGAGCTTGCAATTATGTTTACGGCAATGTCAACCTCATCATGGATTTTAATAGGGCTTTTCAACAACTTTACTGAAGCACTGAAAAACGGTCAGTTCCTTGAATATTTCCGCACATTTATGGAGTACAAGGAAAAGATTCCCGAAAATCAGGACGGCATTATGCCTGAAAAGATACGCTCAATCGAGTTCAAGAATGTTTGCTTTGAATACAAGGAAAATGAGCCTGTTATCAATAATCTTTCCTTTGAGATTGAGGGTGATAAGGTCTGCGCACTTGTCGGTCACAACGGCGCAGGTAAGTCAACTATTATCAAACTCCTTTTCAGACTTTACGACCCCACAAGCGGTGAGATTTTAGTCAACGGCATCAATATCAAGGAGTACAATCTCAAAGCTTACCGCAAACAGTTCTCCGCTGCATTTCAGGATTACAAGGTTATGGCGATGTCGGTCAAGGATAATGTGCTTATGGGCGAAAAGTTTGAAAATCCTGACGAAACCGCTGAACGTGCGCTTAAATGTGCAGGCGTGTGGGACAAGGTTTCGTCACTTTCCAACGGTATTGATACCATTATGACAAAGGAATTCGACAATGATGGTGCGGTGCTTTCGGGCGGTGAACAGCAGAAGATAGTCGTTGCACGAGCATTTGCACAGCAGGCTTCTGTCAAGGTCTTTGATGAGCCGTCATCAGCACTTGACCCTATTGCGGAGTACGATTTATACAAAGGTATTATGAACGAGAGCAAGGGACACATAACACTGTTTATCTCCCACCGCCTTTCCTCTGTAAAGGACGCTGATGAGGTGTTTATGCTTGAAAACGGCACTGTTATTGAACAGGGCACTCACCGTCAGCTTATGGATATGGACGGAAAATACTGCGAGATGTTTACAAAACAGGCGCAGAATTATCTTGCTGATGAAAACTATAAGGAAGGAGTGGCAATATGAACAAGTTTAAAAAATTGTTAGCAGACAATCTGTGGCTGTTTCGGATATGCTACAAAGCCGCTCCCGCATATATGGTCTGCTACATAATCGAGGCAATACGAAACGAGGTTGTGGTATTCCTTGAATTTACGTTGGCACTTAACTTTGTTTTGGAGTGTGCCGAGTTTGGCAGACCATTTAAAACAGCGGCAATTTTCCTGCTTTCACTTCTTGCATTTGTAATGCTTGGACTTTTGTTCAACGCTTATGTTTTTCAGAAATTTCAGCAGAAGGCACAGCCTAAAATCAAGCAGGCAATAAAGCAGATGATGTTCAATAAGGCAAAGGAAATTGACCTTGAATGTTATGACAATCCCGAATTCTACAATGATTATGTGCTGTCCGTTTCCGAGGTCGATAATCAGATTGGACGTATCTTCACGCTTATTACAAACCTTTGCACTGGGCTCGTTTCTATTGTGCTGTCGGGTGCACTTTTCATCGGAAATGACCCCGTTTCCTTTATCTTTATTGCGGTATCCTTTGCCGCTTCTCTCTGGTCCGGTAAAGCTCTCAACAAGCTTAATTTCAAAATCAGAAATGAGAAAAATCCTCACGAACGCAAGCTTGGCTATGTAAATCGTGTGTTCTATCTCAACGACTACGCAAAGGAAGTACGTCTCAACACCGAGGTTTCCGATGAGCTGTTAAAGGACTTTGACGAAACAAACGACAAGGTGCTTGCTATTGACAAGAAAAATGCAGGCAAGCGTTTCGGTTTGCAGCTTCTCAAGGACTATATCTGCAACAACTTTCTCATTGACGTTGTGTACATGATTTACCTTGTGTACTGTGCGGCAGTGCTTCACAGAATTTCCTATAGTAACGTTGCAGTAATGCGAGGTACGGCAAACCGAATGAAGAACCGTATGAAGCAGTTTTCTGACGTGTTCCCGAAAATGGAGGAAATCAGCCTTTATGTGCAGAAGATGCAGAATTTTCTTAACATTGAGCCTAAAATTGTCAGCAGGTCCAAAAAGCCGCTTCCCGAAAAACCTACGGAAATTGAACTTCGCAACGTTTCCTTCGGCTACAACGAAAAGGAAGGTTATATTCTCAACAATATAAGTATGAAGCTTGACCCTTACAGTAAGATTGCTATTGTCGGATACAACGGCGCAGGCAAGACAACGTTGATAAAACTGATTATGCGTCTATATGACCCCAACGAGGGCGAAATTCTTCTTGACGGCGTCAACATCAAGGAATACGATGTTGAGGAATACCGCAGAAAAATCGGTACAGTCTTTCAGGACTTCAAGATTTTTGCTGCAACAGTAAAGGAAAATGTACTGCTTGATTTTGCGGAAAACGGCAGTGACACTGACGTTGTAAAAGCTATCGAAAAGAGTGGCTTCGCTGAGCGTCTTGAAACACTTGAACAGGGACTTGAAACGAATCTTACAACCGAGTTTGAGGAGGATGGCATAAACCTTTCGGGCGGTGAGGGGCAGAAGCTTGCTGTTGCCCGTGTGTTCTACAAGGGCGCTAATCTGATTATCCTTGACGAGCCAAGCTCAGCACTTGACCCGATTGCTGAGTATCACCTCAATCACTCGATGCTTACAGCGGCGGAAAACAAGTCGGTGGTGTTCATCTCCCATCGTTTGTCAACTACACGAATTGCCGACCGTATCTATATGCTTGAAAAGGGCAGGATTATTGAGGAAGGCAGTCACTGTGAGCTACTTGAACGAAAGGGCAAATACGCTGAAATGTGGCGTGTTCAGGCAGGACAGTATTTATAATTCATCTATCCACCTCAACATTTAAGGAGGTATTTATGACAAAAGAAAAACAAAAACATTCCTCTCTATCGAATGTAATGTATATGCTGAAAATATTGTGGCAGGGCTGTCCTTTTTTTGTGGCATTCACATTTTTCAAGATAATTACCGCAAATGTTTTCTGGACAATCTTCTCCGTTTATATGACAGAATACATTTACATTTCGATAGAGAATAAAACTCCGTATACCGCTTTTCTTACGGTAATCGGCGGATTATGTATCGGACATATCTGCATACACATTATAGCCGCTTTCCAGTATTATTTCGTAAAGCTGCTTGCTCCCGATATGTACCGTTCATTCTATAAAAGGGTAATTAACAAATCCATTTCAATGGATTATGTTCAGTTTGAAAAACCCGATTTTTACGACAAATATACACGTGCACTTAACGAATGCCAGTGGCGTGCAATGACTATTCTTGATTATTCCGCATATCTTGTGGCAAGCATACTTTCCGTAATTGTTGCCGCAGTAATTGTTGCAGACGTTGATCCAATGCTGTTGCTGTTCATTATTCCGATGGTTGCGGTGTCAATGTTCTTCGGCAAGAAGGAGGGTGACCTCTACTACTCACTTGATATGTCCAACACCCGTGACGGCCGTATCGGCGGTTATGCAAAGCGTGTGTTCTACGAAAAGAAATATGCGTCAGAGTTACGCCTGTTCGGTATCGGCAAACTGCTTCTCTCTCGACACGAAAAGGCTTACGAGGAAATGGAGGAGCGTACACGGAAAATCCGCAGAAAGCTTTCTGTTATTGAGCCTGCAAAATGGATACTCTACAATCTTTTATCCACGATTATTCCCTATCTTTATATTGCTTTTGTTCTTAACAAAGGTAATGCTCCTACTGCCGCTTATGTTGCAATGATACCTGCTTTGTCTACTCTCTCATGGGTAACTTCAGATACCGTTGAGCTTATTGTTTCACTTGCAAAGGAAAGTGCATTCGTAAACAATCTCCGCGAGTTTCTTTCTTACGAGTCTGAAACAAGTGATGACCAGCTTATTGAAGCTAAAAAACTTTCCGATATTGAAATCAAGGATATGGGCTTTACCTATGATGGTGCTGACAAACCTACTCTGCACAATGTAAACATATCAATCCGCAAGGGTGAAAAGATTGCTATTGTCGGTCATAACGGCGCAGGCAAAACAACTCTTGTAAAGTTGATTATGGGACTTTACAACCCTACTGAGGGTGCAATAAAAATCAGCGGCGAGGACACGGCACGGTACGAGCCTAAATCCCTGCACCGCCGTTTCGGTACGGTATTTCAGGATTTGCAGGTGTTTGCACTTCCCCTTTCTCACAACGTACTTATGCGCAAGCCGAAAAATGACGAGGAAAGAAAGCTTGTTGAGGAGTCACTCCGAAAGGCACAGTTCGGTGACAAGCTTGACAGCCTTGAAAAGGGCATTGACACAATGGTTACCAAGGAATTT
>JAFTWI010000072.1 GCA_017465345.1 Oscillospiraceae bacterium | reverse complement strand
CAGGCAGCTTAAAACTTGTTATTGACGGTAAAATAAAGGTTCTCACAGCAGGTGATTCGATCATTTATGATTCAAGCGCACCTCATGGTATGATTGCAACAAACGGCGAAAATTGCGAGTTTCTTGCAATACTTATCAAGTAATAATTCAGGAGAAGGTTATAACTAATATGGAAATGAAAGACTTATATAAAGAATACGTTTCTGACGGATATGATGCTGACGGTGTACTTAATAAATTTGATGTGCACGTTCCCGACAACTTCAACTTTGGTTATGATGTAATTGATAAAATTGCAAAGAATGAACCGAGCCGTCGTGCAATGATTTGGGTTAATGAAGAAGGCAAAGAGCATATCTTCACATATTCTGATCTTATGAAGAAATCCAATCAGGTTGCAAATATGCTTCTTAAGCATGGTGTAAAGAAAGGTGACAAGGTTCTTGCTGTTTTGAAGCGTCACTATCAGTTCTGGTTCCTTACAATTGCACTTTGTAAAATTGGTGCAGTTCTTATTCCTGCAACAAATCAGCTTATGAAGAAGGACTACACATACCGTTTCCAGGCTGCTGACGTAAAATATGTTATAGCAACAGCAGATGGAGAAGTAAAGGAACACATTGAAGAAGCACTTACAGAATATACAGCTATTAAAGAAAAGTATATTGTAAGAGGCGAACGTGACGGTTGGGTAAGCTTTGACAAAGAAATGGAAAAGTATCCTGAAACACTTGAACGTATCGATAATAAGGTTGACGATGATATGCTTCTTTACTTTACAAGCGGTACAACAGGTTATCCTAAAATGGTACTCCATAGTCACTATTATGCAGTTGCTCATATTCAGACAGCAAAATATTGGCACAATATCAAGGAAGACACAATCCACCTGACAATTTCAGAATCGGGATGGGGTAAATGTATGTGGGGTAAGATGTATGGTCAGTTTGCTTGTGCAGCAACAGTTTTCGTATATGACTTCAACCGCTTCAACTCTGCTGATATCCTTACAAAAATTCAAAATTATAAGATTACTTCTTTCTGTGCTCCTCCTACAATGTACCGTATGTTCATCAAAGAGGGTATTGAAAATTATGACCTTTCCAACCTTAAATATTCTACTATTGCAGGTGAAGCTCTCAATCCTGAAGTTTACAACAGATGGCTTGAATATACAGGTCTGAAGCTTATGGAAGGCTTCGGACAGACTGAAACTGTTCTTGTTGTTGCTAACCTTCCAGGTATGGAACCAAAGCCAGGTTCAATGGGCAGACCGACACCTCTTTATAATGTTGATATTGTTGATGAGGACGGCAACTCACTTGAGGCTGGTCAGACAGGTGAAATAGTTATCCGCACAAAGGGAATGAAGCAGATTGGTATGTTTAAGGAATACTATAAAAATCCTGAGGCTACCAATAATGCTTGGAACAACGATATTTACCACACAGGCGATACAGCTTGGAAGGATGAGGACGGCTATTTCTGGTATGTAGGACGTACAGACGATGTAATCAAAGCATCTGGCTACCGTATCGGACCATTCGAAATCGAAAGTGTTCTTATGGAACACCCAGCTGTTCTTGAAGTTGCTGTAACAGGTGCAAAGGACCCAATCAGAGGTCAGGTTGTTAAGGCAACAATCGTTCTTACAAAGGACTATAAGGATAAGGGCGATGAGGCACTTGTCAAGGAGCTTCAAAACCATGTTAAGGTCAATACAGCACCTTATAAGTACCCAAGAATTGTTGAGTTCGTTGATGAGCTTCCAAAGACAATCAGCGGTAAGATCAGAAGAACAGAAATCAGAGCAAAAGATAATCAGTAAAAGTAACAGCTGTTGGGAGTTAGTCCTGACAGCTGTTTTATGTTATTAGATTTATTCTCCTTGCGGAACCTCTTTATTCAGACTTTTGTTACGGTAATTAAGATTAGTACGAAGTGTATATCCTTGTTGTTCCCAGAAGGCATTTGCCGCATCATTATCCTTAAAAACCAATCCGAATATTTTGCTGATACCTTCTTTACGTAGGGCATCCTCAGCCTTTTGAACAAGTAAACCAGCAATACCTTGACGGCGATAATCGGGATGTACACACATATGATGAACAATCGCACGTCTGCCGTCGTGACCTGTAAGTATAACACCAACTATTTTTTTAATATCATCATTCAAATATGCTAAAAAACAAGTTGTCGGATTACGCTTCAAGTATCGTTCAATTCCATCTTTGCTGTCATCAACAGGATTTAACGCACGTCTTGATTGTTCTGTACTGTTCCAAAGCTCATAAATTCCATTATAATCTTCAATAACAACTGGTCGGATTTCAATATTCATAGCATAACACCCCAATAATTCAGATTTACTAATGAAACAATTATAACAACGCTTCCATAAAAAGTCAATAAAAACCTCCTGCCATAAGACAGGAGGTTTCGTATTTCAATTAAAGATTGATAATAACCTTACCTTCAGAAGTCGGATTTACAGTAATAGCGTCTTTGCCGAATACCTTAATCTTGAAGGAAGAAGTTGTGTTAGTGTAAGAAACTTCAATCTTTCCACCATTATTTGTAGCAGTAAGAGTGAAAATCTTTTCAGCTTCAGTGTTGTAAATATTGCACTCAGCTGTTTTACCTTCTTCAAGTTCGTAAATAACAAACTCTGTATTTGTAAGATAATCGTATTCGAAATTCTTTTCAAAGTTACCATAAGCAACAATGCTGTTTGGCTTAGCAAGGCATGGGAGAGAGAAGTAGTCGAATTTCTCGTTGTAGAACTTGCCGCCCTCATACTGCTTACCGGAAATAATATCTGTCCACTTACCAGCTGGTACATAGAACTCGGCTGTACCTTCTTCATTGAAGATAGGTGCAACAAGAATGTTATCACCGAACATATACTGACGGTCAAGGTTGAGGCAAACTGGGTCATCTGCATAATCGATAACCATAGCTCTCATCATTGGTACGCCGATAGTAGATGTCTTGATAGCCTGACTCCAGATGTAAGGCATAAGCTTACCCTTGAGCTTTGTAAAGAAACGAAGTACGTCACAGCTTTCCTCATCAAAGTTCCAAGGCACTCTGTAGGAGCTGTTACCGTGGAGACGGGAGTGAGAGGAGAACAGACCAAATGCTGCCCATCTCTTGTAGATATCAGGTGTAGCAGTAGCTTCAAAACCACTCATATCGTGGCTTAAGTAACCGAAACCGGAGAGGCAAAGGGAAAGTCCACCACGAAGAGTTTCTGCCATAGAAGTGTATTCTGCAGAACAGTCGCCGCCCCAATGAACAGGGAACTGCTGACCACCTGCTGT
>JAFTWI010000001.1 GCA_017465345.1 Oscillospiraceae bacterium | reverse complement strand
CCGGGATGGACGCACCTCTGGTGCACCAGTTGTCGTGCCAACGGCACAGCTGGGCAGCTATGTGCGGATCGGATAAACGCTGAAGGCATCTAAGCGTGAAGCCGTCCTTAAGATAAGATATCCCATTCCTTTATGGAAGTAAGACCCCTCAAAGACTATGAGGTTGATAGGCCTAAGGTGTAAGCATGGTGACATGTTCAGCCTGCAGGTACTAATCGGTCGAGGGCTTGACCTTCTTCTTGAATTGCTCTGTTCTCAATACTTTCTTTTCATCTTTGTTCAATTTTGAGGATGCTAAATCCTTAATATTTAGTCGGTGTTAATGGCTATGAGGTTCCACCTGTTCCCATTCCGAACACAGAAGTTAAGCTCATACACGTCGAAAATACTTGGCTGGTGACGGCCCGGGAAAATAGATCGATGCCGACACAAATCAAACAAAGCACTTCAAAAGTGCTTTGTTTGCATATTCCTCCATAGCTCAGTCGGTAGAGCACCTGACTGTTAATCAGGGAGTCACTGGTTCGAGTCCAGTTGGGGGAGCCAAATTAAAAGCGAACAAAAAGTTCGCTTTTATATATGCACCATTAGCTCAGTTGGTAGAGCAACTGACTCTTAATCAGTGGGTCCTGGGTTCGAGTCCCCGATGGTGCACCATTAAGCCTGTATCTTAATTGATACAGGCTTTTGTTTTTGTAAGCGAAAGCTGTTGTAATTTGATTTGAGTTGTGGCATAATTAGGGTAATAAAATTCAGCGTAGGAGGACATTATGAAAAATTTTATATGTCAGATAGGCATAATTTTGATTTGTTGTGTAATGCTTACAGCCTGCGGAAACAATGACGGCATAAATTTTAAAACAACATCTGCAACCACAGAGGATATTATAACAGGCGTTATGCACACATCTAATTATATTGATGATTATGAGTCATATTGTCATTCGTATCTGATACCTTCTCAATATGAGCTTAACATATTTCAGGAGTATATGCGTGAGCCTGTTTTCCTTGATGAAATTGATTTTGATAAATATTGTGTTGCTGTAATACCAATACAATTGAGTTCAGCGCCTAATCATTATGTATGTGACGGAGTTACAATAGAGGGAAATAAACTTACTCTTTCCTATTATTATATGGAAGAAACAACAGCCTTTAGTCTTTGTATTATGGCAATGGATTATCCGTATGCATTGATACCAAAGGAAATGCTTACTGAAAAAAGCTACGAAGGCTGGGTTATTCCCAGCGAGGCAGATACAAACGAATATTATATGAGTTATTTAAATGGCAGTTGTGCTTATGACCGTGAAACCGTTGAAAAAGCGCTTGAAATATGCCGAAAACACAACGCATTTTCCATAAGCGGTAAGATTATGAATTATCATGCAGGGGACAAATTGACATTTACGCTATATACATCATCAAATAATTTTGACGATATCATCGCAATGCAGACTGAGCTTGAAGCAATTGGTTTTTATGAAATGTATGGGAGAGAAGTTCAGGTAACAAACAGGGCATATGTAGCAGAGCCACCAAGTTTTCCGCTTGCTTTTGAAAAAACGAGCTGTGTTAGTATGCTTATTGAAACTGAAAGCCGTGAAGATGAACAGGAAGCAATGGAATATGCGCAGAGTTTTGGCGGCGAAACATATTATGAGGATATCTATGATTTGTATGGTTCGCATATCAGCAGGAGATGGGGCATCCCGATGGAAGACATGTCCGATGTTTATGATATGTTTGAATTTCTTTGTTCAGCACCTGATATATCATTTGAAGCAGAAACATTTTGGATTTCAGTTGACTTTGATTTTGCAGCAAATTAATTAAAAAATCCCTTGAAGAAAACTCATTCTTCAAGGGATAGTTTTATTCCATCTCCTCAGGCGGAGGTCCATTCTGAAGCATTTCTTCAAGGTCAAGCTGTAAGTAATCCTCAGGAATATCAAATGTACCCGATGGAATTTTGCTTGTCACAGAAAATTTGCAAAGCGTCAGGTCAAGAGAGTCACCATTCTTTAAGGAAGCATAAAGTTTTCCGCTTGCATCATAAAGCATTGCCCAACCGGAGGTTGTTCCGTATTCAAGTTTATATGCTTTGCCGCCAATTGTAACATCTGCAATAACAAAGCTCTCCTTGCTGATGTTTTCGGGAATTATTCCAAGCTGTTCAGGAGTGTACTGGGAAGTAAGTGTTTTATCAGCAGGAATGAACAGTGCAATCATCTTTTCGTGGTCTAAGGTGTAAACCTTCGAATCTCGGATTACCGATTTATTTGTCCTTCCGTCAGCCTTAGTTTCTGTCATAATCATATTTCCTTTGACCGCAAGCTTAAAAGGAGAGCTGCCATCAAAGTCGGAGCCTTCAAAATAGAAATCGCCCTTGAGGGTGTTGAAAATATTTGCAGAAAGCGCTTTGTCGGCACTTACTGTTTTGCCATCAAGCATAAAAATATCGGAAGAGAGAAACTCGTCCATATCAGCAAAGCTGCTGCTTACAGCCATATCGTCGGCACTGTCATCAATGATAATTTCTTCATCGGAAGCAGGTGCATCAGGTACTGATGCAATTGTTTCTTCTGTTTCGGCGGATGTTGTAGTAGCCTCTGAAAGCTCTGTAAAGGTAGTTGTTTCAGCGGTTGTTTCTTCAGCTGTAATGTCTGTTACAGCTGAAGTTTCAGTTTCAGCAGCGGTATCCTCGGCAGCAGTTGAGGTTTCATTCTGAGTTTCAGTTGATTCTTCGGAAACTGTTTCATCGGGAGCAGCTGTTGTTACAGTTGTTGTATCAGCAGCAGTTGTTTCGGCAGCTGAACTGTCATCATTGCTTCCGCAGGCGGTAAGTGAAGCACAAACAGCCAACGCAGCAAGTGCAGATAAAAGTCTTTTCATATGTAAAATCCTTTCTGTTATTGAATAATAGTGTAGAGGTTAGAGTCGTCAGCGCTGATTTCCACACCCTTTGACTCAAAAAGCTCGGACACCGTTACGAACTGATATCCCTCATCAAGAAGTGCAGGAATAATCGTGTCAAGAGCCTCAACGGTTTTAATATTACCTTGTGCATCGTGGAGAAGAATAATAGTGCCGTCCTGAACCTGATTAAGAGTGTTGTCAATACGCTGCTGAACAGTAACCATGTTGTCCCAGTCATTACAGCCTACACCGCAGATAAACGGCATATCAATGTTGTCATACATAGTTGTATTTGTTGCAATATAAGGCGGACGGAAAAACTTTGTGGGCTCGCCCGTAATTTCCTCAACCTTGTCCGAGACGTACATAACCTCCTCAATAATAGCGTCAGCCTCCATCTGATTCATATAGGCGTGACTTTTTGAGTGGTTATCAATTTCACAGCCCATTTGATACGCACGCTTTACAACCTCAGCAGAAGCGTCATTGATGTTGTTGCCGATAAGGAAGAATGAAGCAGGAACACCGTAAAGCTCCAGCTTGTCCAGTACCTGAGCAGTAGTGGTAGTATTCGGGCCATCGTCGAAGGTAAGCGCAACCACAGGCTTTGACGGGTCAATTTCATATTCAAGCTTTGCGTAGGTAACTTCGGTTTCAGCAGTTGTGGTTGTTTCGGCAGCAGTTACAGTTTCCTCGGCAGGGGCAGTACCGCAAGCACTTAGCATAGCCGCCGCGATAAGCAGAGGAAATAACCCTTTTTTCATGGCAGTATAACCTTTCGTTTTGATATATTATAAGTTAGCGGAGAGATTACAGAGCTCCGCTGGGAAAACATTTCCTCAGAAAGGTTTTCCTCAATATATTTTCACAATGTCTCACCAATTATAACATTCCTGCACCTAAAAGTCAACAAAGCCGTCCACAGTTATGCGGACGGCTTAAAGTTGTTATTCAATTGCGCTTGCGATAATTTCAACAGCTTTTTCTATTCCGAAACGGTTGCTGTCAATATTCAGGTCATAGCTGGAATGAGACGCCCATTTCTTGTCGGTGTAGAAGTCATAGTAGCATTTTCTTTCCTTATCCTTCTTTTTGATAAGCTGCAATGCCTGCTGCTCAGTTACGTCCATACGCTCCATAATACGCTTCACTCTTGCTTCTGTAGGTGCATATATGAACACGTTAAGCAGCTCCACGTCCTCATTTCTGAGTATGTAGTCGGAGCATCTGCCCACGATTACAGCATTTTCAGTCTTGGCAATATCCTTGATAATTCCCGCCTGAAGCGTAAACAGTGTGTCATTGGTAGAAATATTGGGATTGAAGCTGGTCTGACCTGTCTGGGACATAGCCGCATAAAGCCATGGATTAGCAGCTCTTTCGTCGGCAGCATTAAGTGTTTCATGGCTCATTCCGCCTTTTTCAGCCGCAAGGATAATCAGATTTCTGTCGTAAAATGTGTAGTTAAGCTTTTTGGCAAGCTGTTCGCCGATTTCGCGTCCTCCGCTTCCGAACTGTCTGCCGATAGTGATAATTTTTTTCATAAACATACCTCCTTGCGGTAAAACAATATAGTACCGTAAGAAAATTATATCACTTTTGCACATAAAAATCAAGTGGCGTTGAAAATATTTTTACAAAATCACAACAAAAAGCCGTGCAGGAAAACTGCACGGCAAATAATCTTTATAATAAATCAAGCTGTACGCTGGGAATTAAGCCATTCAGCATATGCGTTTTCAGAGATTTGCTTTGTCATCACCCCGAACTGGAAGTCGTGAGCCTTGGCAATAAAAGAATTGAATGCCTGCAAATCACCGTCAAGCTTGTACTGTTCCTGCTTCTGGCGATAAATTTCCTCATACAATAAAGTCATACAACTCGCTCCTTTTTAACAATCTGTTGGTAATTATAACATAAAACTGTATAGCTTTCTATAGTATTATTGTACAAAAACAAATATTTTTACTGTCAATTTCTCCGAATTAATAAAATGGTTGTATTTTTGCTTGAAATATTAAAATTCATATGTTATAATAATAAGTACACTAAAAAAACGGAGTCCTGATGTGCTTATTTTCAGCATATCAGGACTATTTTTATTCCGAAAATTATTGACTTTTTTCACACATTGTGCCGTGGCGGCAGAGATAAAATTGTTCAAATCAAGGAAATTGTTTCGAAACAATATACTTTTTCAGATTTGTACTGTATAATGTAGTTATATTACTGTAATAAAGGAGTATTGCAATATGAAAAAGATTTTGACAGCGCTGCTTGCGCTTACTCTCTGCGGTGTTATGTTTACAGCCTGCGGAAAGGACGATACATCTGCTGAAGCTGATACAACTACTACTGTTTCAGAGACTGCTGAGGAAACAAAGGCTGAAACTGAAGCTGAGGCTGAGGAGACAGAGGCTGAAACCAAGGCAGAAACTGAAGCTGAGACTGAGGCTGAAACAGAAGCCGAAACTGAGGCAGCAGCTGTTGCAAGCTATGCAAACCTTGACGAATTTGCAAAGTCAGGTGATGCTTTTGGTCTTGATATGGATACAATTTCTGCTTCCGACAGCCTTACATACAACTGGTTAAAAGTACTTGACGGTGCCGACAGCATTTATATGGACGTTGAAGCAACTGACGGCAGCATGACAATGGTTATGGGTATGAAGGAAGATATGATTTCTATGAAGATGTGCGAGAAGGCAAGCGACACCAATATGCTCATTATCTTCAAGGACTCCAAGATGTATATGCTTGATGAGGCTTCAAAGGCAGGCTACTATATGTCCGCTGATGAAAGCGCAATGGAGGATTACGATATCGGAGCATTGCTGGGCGATATTGATTTTGATGCTGAAATGGAAAAAGCTGCTGATGTAAAGGTTACAGCTGTTGAAATCGGCGGTGAGAAACACACATTTGAAATTGCTGAGACAGGCGGCGGTTTCCTTTTTGACAAGAATGAAAAACTTCTTGCAATTCTTTCACCTGATACAAGCACAGAAATGACTGCTCTTAAGGTTAACGAATTTACAGGTACAGCTCCTGACAGCCTCTTTGAAATTCCTTCCGACTATCAGCTTATTGATATGGAAGCAATGCTTGCTGAATAAAATTTGCAGAAAAAATCCCGTACACTTTATCGGTGTACGGGATTTGCTGTTTTAAAACGTAAATTATCAGTTCTTGCCGAGAGGATAAACTTTGTCGGGATAGAGGGACTCAACCTTCTTTGTTGCAACTTCAAGGTCAGCCCACACGTCAGCATGTTCAGCGCCGTTATTGGAGCACCACATCATTGAGCCGTTCCAGCCGTTTGCAAGAGTGTTTTCGTAAGCGTACTCGTAAGTCTGACCGTCACCAAGACCGAATTCACCGAGGAAGGAAGGCTTTGTTCCGTCAAGACCGAAGTCTGTCGGTGACATATCAAACGGACAGCCCATATAGCTTCTCATCCAGTCATAGTAGTGAACAGAGTAGAAGTCGAGGCAGGCATTGTCACCTGCGTAGGATTTCATAACCTCATCGGAAACCATATTACCGAAGTATTTTTCACTGTCGGAGTTATACTTAACCATACCCATACCGACGGTTACAAGTGCGTCAGGGTTTGTCTCGTGAACAGCAGCCGTACACTTTGCAAAGAACTTTGAAAGGTTTTCCTTAGGGAGTCTGCCGCACTCGGCATTTTCCACTACCCAGTCAGGCTCGTTCATAAGGTCGATACCAAGCAGGTAAGGATTTGAGCCGTAACGTTCAGCGAAAGGTTTTACATAGCTGTCAATGTAGCTCTGCATAGCTGTGTCATCAGTTATTACAGCACGCCATCTGTCAACGTACTGACCGTTCTTGCAGTGGTCAAAGGAGAGCAGAGTCGGCATAAGGTAAATATGATGCTTTTCAGCGGTTTCGAAAAGCTTGTCAACGTCTGTCCAGTGTTTTTCCACGACCTCGCGGACCTGTCCCGAGGGCTTGAGCTTGATTGCAACCATAGAGTCACAGTTTACCCAAACACGGACAGCATTTACGCCGATTGCGTGCAGGTCAGCGAAGTGGCTGTCCCAGAATTCAGGCTGGAATGAGTCTGAGCCGAATTCGTTCCAGTTCTGCCAAGGGGTGTTTACGCCGTTGATGATGAGTTCCTTTCCGTCAACCATGAATTTTGTTCCGTCAACGGTAACCTTAGGGGAGGCTGTTTCCACAACAGCTTCTGTTGTTTCGGTTGTGTCAGCGGCGTCCCCGCCGTTTCCGCAGCCTGTGAGAAGGCTTGCTGTCATTACTGCGGAGAGAAGTGCTCCGCAAAGCTTTTTGATTTTCATTTTAATTCTCCTTATATAAAATTTTGGGTAGCTTAATTTGTTTTCGGCAGATTGGCAAGCATCGCACGGAACGCTTCTTCATCTTCTCTGTCCTCAACCATATAGGACGTTTTCAGCTCTGTGACGAGAGTAAGCTGTTCAAGTTCCTTCCAGATGCGTTCCTTGTATTTTTCGGCGTCAGCTTCGTTGTCGAAATTGTGTTGTTCTGTAGGGTCGTGGGTAAATTCGACAACGTGGCTGTCAAAATCTACGGGAATGATAAAACGCTCAAAATTGTAGCTGTAGCCTTCTGAGTTTTTGATTATGTAGTGTGCAAGGGAGTGGTAGAAATACTCTCCCTTTTCGTTGCGGTAAAGCCCGATACATTCCTTGTCATCGGAGTAGGGACTGAGCCCTCGAGTTGTTCCGCCGAGAGAAACGGGCTCGCTTCCGCTTAAATCGTAAACGGTCATATATGGGTAGGAAAGCTTATGGAACATATCCTCGTCCCAGCCTACAAATGCAACTTCGGGAAAGTCGTCACCGTTGAAGTCAAAAAGAAAGTATTTGTTTGGAAGGTCAGGACTTTCGTAGTTGGAGAGAAAGTCCCATATTTTTTCGGCAACAGGGTCAGGCTGTTCCTGTGCGGTTGTTTCGGAAGGCATCGAAGCAATTTTCCACACGCCATCCTCCTGCACAAAATCAATGTACAGCGGAGGATTGATGTAATTCGGGTGGTCCTGACTGAAAGCGTAGGAATAAATTTTTGCGGTTATGCCGTTGTCGGTTTCCCAGATGTTGTCAACAACCATATATGTAAATGGCTTCGGTGGACCGTCAATTCGGTACAGCTTTCCGTCATGAGCCTTATAGTCGGAATATTCTCCCTCGAAAAGAGTGGTGAAGATTTCCTCTGCGGTTTCCTTGGTGCAGAATTTATGAAGTCTGTCCATAAACTCATCTTGTGTACGCAGACCGTCAGCGGTAATCTCCACATAACAGTCATCAATAATTTCGTCGCTGCACTCGCAGGTATACAGCTCCCAACGAAGCTTTGTCAGTTCATCAAGAGTATCAGCGGCAGCTTCTGCCGTGCCCTCGTGAATAATCGGACATTGTGATGTTCCTTCAAAGCGAAGCTTGCTTTCGTCAAAGGTAAAGGTGCACTTTGTTATGTCAAGCCAGTTGTAATCCTCGTCCCATTCAAATGGGAGATAGGCATTGAAGCTGTCGCCGTTGCCGTAGCAGCGGAGAAGTGAGTAGCTCAATGTGTCAAGCTTTTCGCCGTCAAGATACCACTCAGCCTCGCGGATTTTTCCGTCAATTGCGAAATAAGTGCGGTAATGAAGCTGAGTTTTATCGCCTGTATAGGTGTAAACCGAAAAGCATGGCGGCAGGTCAAAATCGTAGAAAATCGGCTGCCAATAACAATTGATATGCCAGTTATACTCGGCATCTGTTATACTCATACTGTCCGTTTCGTCGTTTTCATCGGCAAGATGAAGCGTGTATTCGCCGTTTTTCTCCGTGGCATAAATTGTGTATCCTCCGCCGATGTCTTTTTCAGCAAGCTTTTCGGGAGCAGATTCGGCTGTCGCAACAGTTGTTTCCTCCGTTGCAGAAGTTACAGCGGTTGTAGCTTCAGCCGTGGTAACCGTGGTTTCAGCAACCGAAGTTTCGGTTTCTGTAACATTTCCACTCGGAGCAGGTTTTGTACATCCTGCAAGAAGCAGTACGGAAATCAACGGTGCAAGCAGTTGTCTGTATTTCATAGAAATGTCATTCCTTTTATATTATATATCAAAATTATAACAACAGCGGAATAATTAGTCAAGAAGCAAATTATTATTTGACTATATCGGATAAAAATAGTATAATAGGTCTGAAATGAAAAATAAGGAGGAAAGCTCCGATGCCACGCTTTTTTATTGATTCGCCAGCTTCGGATTTTATTACTGTAACAGGAAGCGACGCACGTCACATAGGTTACTCGCTTCGTATGAAGAAGGGGGAAGAAATCACCTTCTGCCACAGCGGTATGGATTACAGATGTACTATAGAGAATATTACCGAAAACGAGGTGCTTTGCAGGGTGCAGGAGGCTGTACAGAGCCAGAGCGAGCCGACTGTTGAAATTACACTTTATCAGGCGTATCCGAAGCAGGATAAGCTGGAGCTTATAATACAGAAAACCACTGAGCTTGGTGTGACACGCATTGTTCCGTTTATTTCTTCAAGGTGCATTGCGCGTCCCGATGAAAAGTCCTACCGCAAAAAGCAGGAGCGTATGCAGAAAATCGCTGAGGAGGCTGCTAAGCAGTCGGGAAGGGGAAGGATACCTGAGATTGCTCCGCTTATGACTATGAAGCAGGCGCTGGAGGATATGAAAAAATCCGAACTGAAGCTTTTCTGCTACGAAAACGGCGGAGAAAAGCTTGATGCGGTTTCCGTTGCTCAGGCGAAGTCCATTGCGGTAATGATAGGCTCTGAGGGCGGATTTGAACGTACTGAGGCTGAGGCTGCGGAAAACGCAGGTGCGGTGCAGATATGGCTGGGCGAAAGAATTCTCCGATGTGAAACCTGTCCCATTGCGGTTACTGCGATACTTATGAACCTGACGGGGAATATGTAAGCGGAATCAGCGGCTGCATAAATCGCTGTTTAAAAAAATCTGCAAAAGGTGTTGTAATTTTTTGAAATGTGTGATATACTATAGCTATATTTAAGTACATTAATCCCTATTATCAAAAAGGAGTTGTTTTTAATGAAGGCTTTTGGTGCAATTCTTCTTGCTGTAACTTCCGCTGCTGCAGGTGCGGCTGCTGCTGTGTACGCTATGAAAAAGCGTGAGGAAATCGAACAGTTCGATTACGATTTCGACGATGAGGACGAGCTCTATTTTGATGAGTGCGACTGCGAAGAGTGCTCTATGGATGAGAGCGACCTTGCTGACCTCGACAGCCTTGACGCTGACCTCGCTGACCTTGACGAAGGTGCAAAGGGCGAAGATTTCTAAGAAACACGCATTTGTGAGAGGGCGTTATGCGCCCTCTTTTTTTGTTACGATTAACGGAGGTTGTTATGGCTAAGGGTTCAAATGCAGGGAATCTGCGTCTTGACAGATTTCTGTCCAATCAGCTGAATATTTCACGCAACGATGCCAAGGAGCTGATAAAAAAGCGTCTTGTTACGGTCAACGGACAGACAGCTAAGCTGTTTGACATGAAAATTGACCCCGAGAGGGACACGGTCGCTTCCGAGGGCAGGGAGGTTGTTTACAGAAAGCATATCTATATTATGCTGAACAAGCCTGCGGGGGTAATCTGTGCTACAAAGGACAGGCTTACCGAAACAGTGCTGGAGCTTATTCCGCCTGAACTCCGCAGACAGGGTCTGTTTCCTGCGGGACGTCTTGACAAGGACACAGAGGGATTTGCGCTGATTACAGATGACGGTGTTTTTGCGCACGAAATTCTCTCCCCTAAGAAGCACGTTGACAAGAAATATTTTGCAGTGCTGGAGAAGCCTGCAAAGGAAAGCGACATTGAAGCTTTTGCAAGCGGAATGGAAATTGACGGCGGAGATGTATGTCTGCCCGCTGTACTGGAAATTACCGACAATCCGAATGAGGTTTTCATCACGCTGAGAGAGGGTATGTTTCATCAGGTGAAGCGTATGGCTGAGGCTGTCGGGAATAAAGTTATTTATCTGAAGCGTGTGCAGATAGGCGGTCTTGCACTGGACGAAAAACTTGCTTCGGGAGAGTGTCGTGAAATTTTGCACAATGAAATGGAAAAAATTTATGCAAAAAAATAATGAAAATTTTTCATTTGTCATTTTTTCGTCAAACTTAATAAACAAGTCTTTAGAAGTTTAGTTAATAAGCAACTTGAAATTTGATACGGAAATTTGGTATTATATTATCATAGCCAAAGAAGTAATGAGATTTGGCAAGACTAATTTTTTTGGGAGGTCCGTTCAGAATGGCTAGTTTATCACTCAGATCCATTTATAAGAAATACCCAGGCGGCGTTGTTGCCGTTTCCGACGTTAACCTTGAAATCCGCGACAAGGAATTCATCATCCTCGTTGGTCCATCCGGTTGTGGTAAGTCCACTACTCTCCGTATGATCGCAGGTCTTGAAGAAATTTCCGAAGGCGAACTCTATATCGGCGATCGTCTTGTTAATGACGTTGCACCTAAGGACAGAGATATCGCGATGGTATTCCAGAACTACGCTCTGTACCCACACATGACTGTATATGATAACATGGCTTTCGTTCTTAAGATCCGTAAGGTTCCTAAGGACGAAATCAACAGTAAGTTATAAGAAGCTGCAAGAATCATTGACATCTCTCACCT
>JAFTWI010000008.1 GCA_017465345.1 Oscillospiraceae bacterium | reverse complement strand
CCCGAACTTGCTGAGCAGATAACAAGCATTATCCCCGATGTTCTTTCGGGTAAGCTCAAAGAAGGCAGCTTTCTCGTTGTACCGAAGCTCCAGCTCATGCAGTCCTGCGGCTGTTCAGACGAAGTAGGCTTCAACGTTTCCAAGCATCTTAATCAAAAGGGTAATGCTCTTAATCAGTATCTCGGCGAAGAGCTTGTTATGGCAGAAATCTCCGCAAAAATTCAAAGCTGTGACACCATTGAAGAGGTGTCGGAAAAGCTGAAGCGTTCATTGATTTTTGATATGTGCTTCCTGCTGACAAAGGACTGCACTGACAAAACCATAAACCCTCTTATTGTTAAAAACAACAGATTCGGTGATTCACTTTGCGTTATTATGGACACGGATTATGTTGATATATTTACGCCGTATGAATTTCCTGCAAAGGACATTGTACCTAACCTGAGTGAAATGCTTAACAATGGCTGCGCAGTAATTTTTACAGCGTTCAACTTCCTTGACGTTCCGCTGGGATATGCCTGCTTCCATTTTCATAATTATGATATTCAGAATTACAATAAAATTCCTCAGATAGTAACTGCTCTCAATAATGCAATAGGCGGATTCCGCAATATGAGACACCAGCATTATCTTCGTGAGCAGATTGAGGAAATGTACAAATTTGACTCCCTCACGGGACTTTACAACCGAAGCGGCTTTGCAAAGGCTTACAAAAATCTTACAAGCGATGAAAGTAATCTGGTTACGGTTGTACTTGCTGACCTTGACGGTCTGAAATTCATCAATGATAACTATGGTCACGGAGAAGGCGATATTGCTATTTCCACAATCGCCGCAGCTTTAAGACACGCCTGCCCTCCGCACGCTTTATGTGTTCGCTTCGGCGGCGATGAAATGCTTGCTGTTATTGCAGGTGACTGTGACGGTGAAGCAATCCGAAGCTCCATAAATGCGTATCTTGATGCAAGAAATGCAGAATATGACAAGCCTTATGAAATTTCCGCAAGCGTTGGTATTTACGCTGCGCAAAAGCCTGCCGAGCTGGACTTTGAGGAGCTTATCAAGACCTCCGACAAGCTTATGTATGAGGAAAAGCAACTTAAAAAGAAGCTCCGTGAGGAACGAAAAAACAACAGATAACACAAAAAGCTTACAGCGTAAAAACTGTAAGCTTTTTCTTTTAATTTCCGCTTTCTATGCTTATTTCGTTGAACACCTTCAAAAGGTCATCAACATTTGCATTCTGCTTTTCTTCGCCCTTGATATCCATAATACATTTGCCCTCGTGCATCATAACAAGTCGGTTACCGTACTCAATTGCAAAACGAAGATTATGGGTAACCATAAGGGTTGTGAGATTTTTCTCCTTGACAACCTTATCGGTCAGCTGCATAATAATTTCCGAGGATTTAGGGTCAAGCGCAGCAGTATGCTCGTCGAGGACAAGCAGGTCAATATCTGTCATTGAGGCAATGATAAGTGCAATCGCCTGACGCTGACCGCCGCTGAGATTTCCTACGGGGACATTCATTCTGTTTTCAAGTCCCATTCCGCAGGTTTCAAGAAGCGTTTTGTAATAGTCCGCACGCTTTTTATTTACACCTGCTGTAAGGTTGAAGGACTTATTCTTGTTGTCGGCAAGTGCCATATTTTCAAGTATTGTAAGGTTTCCGCAGGTGCCGAGACGGGGGTCCTGAAGCACACGTCCGATACTGCGTGCACGCTTGTATTCGGGAAGCTTTGTGATGTTGCTGCCCTTGAAAATGATATCGCCGCCGTCGGGCTTTATTGTTCCGCAGGCAAGGTTAAGGAGAGTAGTTTTACCGCTGCCGTTTGAGCCGATTACAGACACAAACTCGCCCTTTTCAATTTTGAAGCCGAAGCCGTCAAAAAGCACAGTTTCATCAATTGTTCCTGCGTTGAAAATCTTTTTAATATTACTCAGTTCAAGCATTTGCCTTCTCCTTACCGTTTTTTGATGTGAACGACTTAATCAGAGATGTAATCTGTGTACCGCCGAGAATGAGTGCAATAAGGAATATCACTGCCTTGAGGAGGTTGTTGAATTCTGTAGGTAGACCAAGCTCAAGTACAATCTGATAAGAAGCCTTATACAGCAGGCTGCCGAGGATAACCATTGTTGTGCCCTTCATGAATTTCACATTCTTGAACACGCTCAGACCGATAATTACCGAAGCAAGACCAAGAACAACCATACCTACGCCCATCTGCTGGTCAGCGGAACCTTTATTCTGTGCGATTACGGAACCTGCAACAGCTGCAAAACCGTTGCCGAGAGCAAGACCGAGAATTTTTACAGTGCCCGGATTGCAGCCAAGCATTGATGTGTAACGCTCGTTGTCACCTGTTGCACGGAGGAGAAGTCCGCTTTTTGTTTTCAGATACAAATCCATAAGTATTTTGCAGATAACTACAATTATCAGAGAGATGATTGCTGTACGGAGATAGAAACCTCCGACACTCTGAGGGATAACAGACGCAATACCCGAATTGAAGATTGTTTCCTCATTGAAGAATGAAGCAATTGCCATACCGTCTGTACCCTTGCGGATTATAACAAGGTTTACCGAAAGCATTGCTGTATACATAATAATTCCGCAGAGAAGCGGTATGATATTCAGCTTCACGTTGAGTATTCCTGTTATTGTACCTGCAATCATACCAACTGCAAAGGAAATAATCAGACAAAGCCACGGATTTACTCCGTGCATAATCAGCACGCCTGTAAGCACTGCACCAAGCGGGAATGTGCCGTCAACCGAAAGGTCAGGGAAATCCAGCAGGCTGTATGTAATATACATACCCAGTGCCAGAAGTGCGTACATAAGTCCTTCTTCAACAATTCCTATCAATATATTCAGAAAAATATCCATCTTTATCCTTCTCCAAAATCATTCAGCTGTGTTTGTTGTAACCTTTTCAGCGTTTTCATACTCAGCAGGAAGTGTAATTGCAAACTTTTCCATAACCTCTGTATTTACAACAGCTGTTGCTTCGGAAATTGTTCCTACAGCAAGGTCAGCAGGGCTTGTGCCGTCGAGAACCTTAACGCCCAGTTCTGCTGTTGCTTCGCCAAGTGCAACATAGTCAATACTCATTGAAGCGATACAGCCGTTCTTTACCTGCTCAACCTCTGAGCCGTAAACAGGGATACCTGCTGCATTTGCCTTTTCAAGTACAACGGAAAGGTTATTTACAACGTTGTTATCTGTGAAGTTGTTGATACAGTCAACCTTTGAAGCGAGAGATGTTGCAGCCTGAGGAATATCTGCTGCTGTAGAAACACCCTGATCGATAACTTCGATACCAAGTGCCTCAGCCTTTTCTCTGAACAGCTTCAGGTGGGAAACGGAGTTTGCTTCTGTTGTTGTATAAAGCACGCCGATTTTCTTCACGTCAGGCTGGAGAGCCTGAATAAGAGCAAGCTGTGCGTCAAAGTCGAGAACGTCGGAAGTACCGATGCACTTTTCTGTACCTGCTTCGAGGCTTACTGTAAGACCTGCTGCAACAGGGTCAGAAACTGCGCAGAAGATAACAGGTGTATCGGAATTCTGAACTGCGCCATAAGCGGACTGTGCAGCTGGAGTAGCAATTGCAAAAATCATATCATAATTTTTAGCTGCCATATTCTTTGCGATGGAGTCGCAGTTTGCAGAGTCACCGTTGCCGTTCTGGAGGTCGATTGTGATTTTATCAGCGTAACTGCTTTCGTTGAGTCCCTTTTCGATACCTGCATAGCAGTTGTCGAGAGATGGGTGGGAAACGAGCTGGATTACGCCGATTTTGAGCTTACCGTCATCTGCTGCATTTTCTTCGGAACAAGCTGTGAAGCCTGTAACTGCCATAGCGGCTGCTGCCATAACTGCAAAAATTCTTTTCTTCATATTTTTCATAATAACAAATCCTTTCAAAATCAATTAAGTTAATATTTTACACGACTGACTCAAATTCGCCATCGTTTTTCTTTTCTCGGCATAGCAAAAATCCTTTCTGAAAATAAAAAAACCCGTCTCAATGGAAACAAATCCATTGGGACAGGATAAATTCTAACCTGCGGTACCACCCAAATTGCACGGCAAAGCCGCACCACTCAATGCAATGTACTAACATACACCCACCGCTTTAACGCTCAGTCTGCGTCGCCCCTACAAAAAGCCTTGGCTTTCTTCAGTTTGCCCTCATGAGTCCATTCACATCGGTATCCACTGCCGCAATCACACCGCCTGCGGCTCTCTTAAAGCAATTTTCCGAAGCTACTAATCTCAATCATCGGTTTGATTTATTATGTTTTTGATGATACCACTTATTTGGCGTTCAATTCAAGTACATATCATCAATATTTTAAAAACGAATTATTAACAGCACAATTACTACCACCTGTGCAACCATAATCAGCGGTATCCCGATCATAAAGCGTTTATGCTGAGTTTTGTGTCGGATTGCCTTCATTGTTATGTACATCGCCACCGAACCGCCAAGTGCTGAAAGAATAAACAACGTTTTCTCAGGGACACGCCAGCTTCCTTTCTTTGCGCAGGATTTATCCCTGATTGTCACAACGACCGAAACAAGGCTTATCAATATAATATATGCAGCAACTGCAATTATTACAAATGAAACTGTTGTAAGTTCCATACATAATTCTCCTTTCTACTGTTTCATATTTCCTTACAGATTATACCACGTTGTACACCGAAAATCAACATATTCCTCTTGAAAAATACGAATATGTATGTTATAATTAATATGTATTTTCCAAAATAAATTTAAGGAGCTGTTCAAAGTGTCCAACAACATACATAACGCTATCCGAAAGCTTGTTTGCTACGGTCTTGAAAATAATCTCATCTCTGCCGAAGACAGAATTTATTCTGCAAATCTTATATGCAGTGTCCTCGGAATTGAGGACTACAATCCGCCTGAGGAGAATTTTACAAACATTGAGCTTGAGCCTGTTCTTGCAGAGCTTCTTGATTATGCTGTTGAAACAGGTGTTATCGAGGACAGCATCGTTTACCGTGACCTGCTCGATACAAAGATTATGGGCTGTCTTACACCTCGACCTTCCGAAGTTATCGAAAAATTCAGAAAAATTTACCGTGAGAAGTCTCCTGAAGCTGCTACAGATTATTACTACAAGCTCAGCGGCGATACCGACTATATCCGTCGCTACCGCATAAAGAAGGATATGAAGTGGACTGCTGAAACTGAATACGGCACACTTGATGTTACCATCAACCTTTCCAAGCCTGAAAAAGACCCTAAGGCTATCGCTGCTGCTCTCAATGCCAAGCAGAGCGGTTATCCGAAGTGCCTTCTTTGTGAAGAAAATGTCGGCTACGCAGGACGTGTAAACCACCCTGCACGTCAGAATCACCGCATTATCCCTGTCAAAATCAACGACGAGCGTTGGTGTCTGCAATATTCCCCTTACGTTTACTACAATGAGCACTGTATTCTTCTCAACAGCGTTCACACTCCGATGAAGATTGACCGTGAAGCGTTCAGCAAGCTTTTCGATTTTGTTGAGCAGTTTCCTCACTACTTCATTGGCTCCAATGCTGACCTGCCTATCGTTGGCGGCTCCATTCTTGCACACGAGCATTTCCAGGGCGGACGTTACACCTTTGCTATGGCTTCTGCACCGATTGAGGAAAACTACACAATTCCTAACTTTGAAGACGTTGAGGTTGGACGTGTAAAGTGGCCTATGTCCGTGCTCCGTCTGCGCTGTCCTGATTATGAACGCCTTGTTGAGCTTGGCGACAGAATCCTCAACAAGTGGAGAGGTTACTCTGACGAAAGTGCATTCATTTTTGCTGAAACTGATGGTGTACCACACAACACAATCACTCCTATTGCGAGAAAGAACGGCAACTACTACGAGCTTGACCTTGTTCTCCGCAACAACATCACCACTGAGGAACACCCTCTCGGCGTTTACCACCCTCACAGCGAGCTTCACCACATCAAGAAGGAAAACATCGGTCTTATCGAAGTTATGGGACTTGCTGTTCTTCCTGCACGTCTCAAAGCTGAAATGGAACAGCTTGCTGACGTTATCGTGAACAAGGGCGCTGAGGCTGTACGTCTTGTTCCTGACCTTGAAAAACACGCTGACTGGGTTGAGGAATTCGCTGCAAGAAACGAGATTACTGCTGAAAACGTGAACGAAATCATTCAGAAGGAAATCGGACTTGTTTTCTCAAAGGTGCTCGAACACGCAGGCGTTTACAAACGTACTTCAAAGGGCATCGCCGCTTTTGGCAGATTTGTTTCAACAATTTGATTTTAAGCTCCCGTAACAAAACGGGAGCTTTTTTGCGGAAAAATTCACAAGCAATTGCAAAATATTTACGGAAATTTTGTTGTGTTTTTATTTGATTATCCTGCCAAAAAAGATTATAATAAATACAGAACTTCTGAAAGGATTTTTACGATAAATGATTACCGATTTGACCAAAGGCAAACCCTCATCGCTGATATGGCGGTTTACTCTGCCGATGCTGATAAGTATTGCCTTTCAGCAGATGTACAACATCTGCGACAGCATTATTGCAGGCAACTTTGTCGGCACAACGCCGATTGAAGGTGAGCTCGCACTTGCGGCGGTAGGAGCTTCCTACCCCGTGACAATGCTTTTTATACAGATTGCCAACGGAATAAACGGCGGCTGTGCGGTTGTTATTTCCCAGCTTTTTGGTGCAAAAGAATTCGTGCGAATGAAAACTGCGGTTTCAACCTCGCTTATTGCAACGCTGACTCTTGCAGCAATTCTCACCATCGCAGGTTTCATTTTCTGCGAGCCGATTATGAATTTGCTTAACACTCAGTCGGACATTTTTGCAGACTCGGTGCTGTACCTTCGCATATACATAGGAGGACTTGTTTTCCTGTTCCTTTACAACGTCTGCACGGGCATATTCACCGCCCTGGGCGACTCGAAAACTCCTCTTATCTTCCTAATAATTTCATCCTTGGCAAACATCATTCTCGACCTGATTATGGTTATTCCGCTTGACATGGGAGTTGCGGGTGTTGCGTGGGCAACCTTTATTGCTCAGGGTGCTTCCGCTGTACTTGCGGCTGTAACTCTTTTCGCTCGTCTGCGCAAAATTCAGACACCGCACCGCAGTCCCCTTTTCTCCCCGAATATGCTGAAAACAATCAGCAGAATTGCTATCCCGACTATTTGTCAGCAAAGCTTTGTTTCGGTTGGAAATCTGTTTATCCAGAGCCTTATCAACGATATGGGCGCAGCGGTTATTGCGGGGTACTCATCGGCAATCAAGCTGAACACCTTTGCGGTAAATGCTATGGCTTGCGTTTCAAATGGAATAAGCTCCTACACCGCACAGAACATCGGCGCAGGCAAGTATGAGCGAATTCCGCAGGGCTTCAAGGCAGGTTTTGTTTTTACAGCGATATGCGTTGTACCGTTTCTTGTGTGCTATATCGGATTCAGCGATTTTATGATTGAGCTGTTCTTCTCCGAACCATCAGATGAGGCACTTACCATCGGCACATCATTTCTCCGTGCGGCTGCTCCGTTCTACATCATCCTTGGAGTCAAGCTTCTTGCTGACGGCGTACTGAAAGGCGCAGGGGCAATGCGTTCGTTTATGGCGGCAACATTCAGCGACCTGCTGCTTCGTGTTGCACTGTCGTACATCTTAGTGCCGAAAATTGGCTTTGACGGTTTCTTATGGGCTTGGCCAATCGGATGGACACTTGCCGCGGTTATGTCACTATGCTTCTACTTAAAGGGCAACTGGAAGGATACTGCTTTTTCTGGTGCTCTGAACAAATAAATTCAAAGGAGTCCTTATAATGATTATTGACGCTCACGCTCATATTTTTCCAAGCAAGATTGCTGAAAAAGCTGTTGCTGGAATTGGTAAATTCTACAGCGAGCTGACAATGGAAATGGACGGAACTGTTGACACACTTATCGAAAACGGAAAGAAAAACGGCATAGAAAAATTTGTTGTGCAGTCGGTTGCTACAACTCCTGCACAGGTTCAGAGCATCAATGATTTCATCGCTGAAAGCGTAAATGAACACCCCGACGAGCTTATCGGATTTGCCACTCTGCACCCTGACTATCCTGACCTGGGTGATGAGATTGCGCGTGCGGTAAATATGGGACTGAAGGGTATCAAGCTTCACCCAGATTTTCAGCGCTTCAATATTGACTGCGATAAGGCAATGGAGCTATTCAAGTTGATTGAGGGCAAGCTTGCCGTGCTTATTCATATGGGTGATTACCGCTACGAATTTTCCAAGCCGAAGCGACTTGCAAAGGTTATGGATAAGTTTCCAAACCTCAAGGTAATCGGCGCACATTTCGGCGGCTGGTCGGAGTGGGAAGATGCTGAGGACTGTCTTGCAGGACGTGACAATCTCTGGGTTGACACGTCAAGCTCCCTTTATGCAATGGAGCCCGAACGCGCAAAGGAGCTTATCAAGCATTTCGGTGCGGACAAAGTTCTTTTTGGCACAGACTATCCTATGTGGGAGGCTTCTGAGGAGTTGGAACGCTTCAACCGTATTCCGCTTACCGATGAGGAACGAGAACTTATTCTTCACATCAACGCTGAAAAACTGCTTGAAATAAACAACTGAAAAAAAGCCTTTGGAAAGAAATCCAAAGGCTTTTTTTATACTCTATTCTTTTTCTTGTAAAAATAATATGCCAGCGTTGAGGCAGCTGCAAAAACAATTTCAGCAGACACTGCTATCCAGAATGCAGGTGAGGTAGGATCACTCATATTCGCTCCAATTACAGTTGTTGCAATCATACCCGGCAGAACGCCTGCAAAGGAGCCGGCAAGATATTTTACAAAACCAAAGCCTGTTGAGCCGAGAAACATACTTACCAAATCGCAGGGCAGAATATTTATCACACGAAGAAAATATGCAATGAACAGCTCGTTTTCCGATTTGATTTCACGAAGCTTATCGGCGTTTTTATTTTTGCTGATGAGTCCCTCCACGAACTCTCTTTCTGCAAAGCGACCTATTGCATAGGGTATCAACAGCATCACCGCTACCCCGACGCTGTTTACTGCAATCGCCGAAAGATAGCTTGGAAAAATGCTTCCCGAAGCTGCAATCAAAATCAACATTGGGAAAAACATTGACAGGGATTTCAGTGCAAAAAGTCCTATCATCACAAGTGCGGCAAGCCACAGATTTTCAGGTGTAAATTCAAGAATATCCTCAATTGTAACACCTCTGAAAAATCTGAAATAAAGCAGGATACACACGCCAATCATAATAAGCGGTGCAATCTGAATTACACGCTTTATCAGCGACGTTGCTTTTTTTTCGCGCATTTTTTTACATCTCCATTCGTTTCTGGAACGGCAACGGGATTTACAGGAGGTGGCGGTGCTGTCGGCGCTGACTTTGCTTCAACACGTCTGAAAAACATTTTCTGCACCCTTGTACTGCGGTTGCGCAGACGTTTTACAATAAACTCACGGAACAGTGCATAAACAACTGACGATGCAGGAATCATAATAAGCATTCCCATAACGCCCATAAGCTTTCCGCCGATAGTTACAACAAACAGCACCCATATTGCAGGAAGTCCCACGCTTTCGCCAACAACCTTAGGGTAGATGAGGTTACCTTCAATCTGCTGTATAACAAGGAATACAATTACAAAAACAAGTGCCTGTACGGGGTTATCCATAAAGATAAGGAACGCTCCCACAAAGCAGCCGATAAATGCACCTACAAGCGGAATAAGCGCTGTAAATGCGATAAGTACGCTGATGAGGGCAACATAATTCATTCGGAGGATAAGCATTACAACTGCAAACATACAGCCGAGAATTACTGCTTCAAGGCACTGTCCAGAAAGGAAGTTTGAAAAAGTTTTGCTTGCCTGTGCAGCAATTTCAAGAATTCTGTCGGCAGCCTTTTCGGGCGAAAGCGCATAAAGAATCATCTTTGCCTGATTGCCCAGCTTTTCTTTCTGAAGAAGAATATATATTGCGAAAACAAAGCCGATGAATGCTGAAACAATGCCGTTTACTGCATTTGTCGCTACGTCGATTGTTGAGGAAAGTCCGCTCTGAACCCAACCTGAAACGGAGGTCATTATTCCGCTCCAGTCAAGGCTAAGCTCGGAAATCCAGCTCTGAATCTGCGGATAGTCCTTGAAAATATTTTCGATATATACCTCAGCCTTGTCCATAAATTCAGGAACACGGCTGCCGAGAGTCTTGAAAGTTTCAACAAGCTGAGGAACAACAATGATTACAACAGCTGTTACAACTGCTAAAATTGCAAGGATAGTAAGCACCAGCGCAAGAGGTCTGCGTGCCTTGTTCAGTTTTTGGCTTTTTCTGAACAGTTTTCCCTCAATTGCACGCATAGGTACATTCACCACAAATGCAATTGCTGCACCTACCACAAACGGAAGGAATATTGCTGCAATGCCTTTGACAAATTCAAGCACGGTGCTGAAATTTCGGAATATCGAAAAGATAATTGCAGCGGCTGTAATAATGCCGATAATTTTCCATATTGTTTTTTTATCCAGAGTCATACAAAATCTCCTATCAAAAGTTTTTACATAAGCGGTGCAAAAAGTCTCAGTACACGTCCTGCAAGCTGCTTGAAAATATTATATTTCATACAATCAGAAAGTGTTATTTCAACGCATTTTTTCAAAGTTTCCTGCATATCCTGCTCAATCTGCTCAACTACGGGACTGCGGTAAAAATAGCAGGCACACTCAAAATGCAGGAAAAGACTTCTATAGTCAAGATTTATTGAACCTACAACTCCCTTTGTTCCGTCGCTGACAAATGCTTTTGAGTGAACAAATCCTGAGGAGTATTCATAAATCCTTACTCCACAGCGGATAAGCTCCGCATAATATGAACGTGCCAGCAGATATGCGTATTTTTTGTCGGGGATATGAGGCATTATGATTTTAACGTCTATTCCCCTCTTTGCAGCATAGGTAAGTGCCTGCATCATCTCGTTATCGAGAATCAGATACGGAGTCATTATGTGCACGTATTTCTCTGCACGGTTGATAATATCCATGTAAACCGTCTGCCCGACATTTTCATTGTCAAGAGGGCTGTCGCCATAGGGAAGCACAAAACCGTCGGTGCACAAATTCTTTTCGGCAAGTTCAGGAAAATCAGTACGGATGAACTGCTCATAATTGTCTTCTTTTCCGTAATCGTTGATATTCCAGCTTTGCAGGAACATAATTGTGAAGCCTGCCACAGCTTCCCCTTTTATCATTACGGCATTGTCCTTCCAATGTCCGAAGCGCTCAATTCTGTTGATATATTCATCGGCAAGATTTATTCCGCCCGTAAAGGCTGTATGTCCGTCGATAACCATAATCTTTCTATGGTCACGGTTATTCTGCACGGTAGAAAGGACAGGCTTTATAGGCGAAAACATTCTGCATTTTATGCCCTTTGCAGCAAGCTGCTTAGGATAATTATAAGGCAGAAGCGTGAGGCTGCACATTCCGTCATACATAAATCTTACGTCAACACCCTGACTTGCTTTTCTCACCAGTATATCAAGTATCGTATCCCACATTTCGCCTCGCTCAACTATGAAATACTCCATAAAAATAAATTTTTCCGCTTTTTCAAGCTCCTCAATCATCGAAGCAAATGCGTCCTCACCGATAGAGTAATATTCCGCATAGGTGTTCTTCCATATCGGGTAGCCTGCGTGAAGCTTCATATAGACAGCAAGGTTTTTTTCCTGCCTGCTGATTTCCTCCAGCTCTTCAATGGTAACCTTATTCTGCGGGATAAATGGAGATGTCTTATCAATAAGCTGGAGAATACGTCGGTTCATAATATGAGTACCAAGCTCAAGCTTGGCGTAAAGATACATAATCGTTCCGAAAACAGGTATTAGCATTACAGGGACAACCCACGCAAGCTTGAAATACGGATTGGTATTGTCATTTATAATCCATATCAGCACTATCGCTGACAGAATAATAGACGCAACGGAAAAATAAGCAAAACTGTCGCTGAAAAAATTGAGACCAACCACAATAATTGCAATCTGAAGCACAAGACCGAGCACTACAACCATTGTTCTTCCGAAAATTATTTTAAACAGATTTTTTAATTTTCTTTTCATCACAGCCGCCTTTCGTGCACTAAACTATTAATATATATTTTACAACCGCCGCCATAAATTGTCAAGCAAAATACCCCGTTTTAATGTGACAGGTTGGTGAAACATTGCAAAACAGCTTGTTATTCGTTAAAATATGTGGTATACTTATCTTAGCATATATTTACTTTGGAGGCTTGTCAGATGGCAGAATATATTGGCACACGATGTATAGTGTGCAGTGAAAAGTTCAGTTCTGAGGACGATGTTGTTGTGTGTCCCGAATGCGGCACACCATATCACCGTGACTGTTATAATAAAGAAGGTAAGTGCGTAAACGAAGTGCTTCACAAAACCGGTGGAAGCTGGAAGCCTGCTTATGACATCGGCAGCGATGGCTCCGAAAATCAGGCGGTAGTCTGCCGCCACTGCGGTAACGTAAATCCTCCGCTGACCCTTTTCTGCTGCAGATGCGGTATGCCTTCGGAAAATATCCGCAACGAAAACGATATGGCTAAGCAAATCTATATGGGCGTTGATATAAACGAAAACGCAGATGCCTACAATCAGAATATGAACGGCTCTGTGAATTTAAATCCGTACCTTATCAATTTTTCAGACCCTCTCTGTGGCTTCAATCCTGATGAGGAAATGGACGAGAACGTAAAGATGGCTGATTTGGGGGATTTTGTCGGCTCAAATACACATTATTATCTTCCAATTTTCAAACACATGAAAGAAACCGAGCATTTCTTAAGCTGGAACTTCTGCGCTATGCTTTTCCCCGAGCTTTATTTTGCATACAGAAAAATGCCGTTGATAGCGCTTGCGGCGTGGATAATAAGAATCATTTCTCAGATACCTCAGACGATTGTTATGCTGTCGCAGATAAACGGACTTGGAGCTCTTTCTGAAGCTGTATCATCAATTGACGTTACAAGCGGTGCTTTCCGCGGTGTAATTATGATTGGATATGCTATTTTTTATTCACTTATGTTTGTTTTAGGCTTTAATGCCAATAAATTCTATTTTCGTTCGGCTGTAAAGAAAATCAAGAAGGCCAAAGCTGTTTCGGACGGAATGGACGTAAGAGGACAGATTGTCCGAAAAGGCGGAACATCTGCACTTCTGTTGGTTTTGTTTATAGTTCTTATGATTATGCCTTCGGCAGTAATCTATTGTATGCAGTTTATTCCTGCTTTCGGAATGCTGTAAACTGCAGGGAGGAAACCTATGAAATTAAGAAAAATTATTGCTGTTTTTATAGCTGCTGTATTAGCGGCAGGTATGTCAGCGTGCCGAAAAGATTACACAAAAGAAGGCGGAGAAATTACTACTGCTGATATTGAATCGCTTAAAGCACTTGCCGAAACAACTATTGTTGAGAATGAAATTCAGACGGACGAGCCTGTTATTGTGGATGACTCTGATGCAAAGCTTGTTCTTGACCGCGAAGGCATACTCGTGAAGGCACCGAAGGAAGTAAATAAAATTGCTTCGGGTTCTGAAAGAATTACTCAGCTTCTCATTGACCTTGGTCTCGGCGGAAAAATTGCTGCAGCTGACAAGGATTCCGCAAGTGTTATGGGAATAAGTCCAAGCATATGCACTCTCAACAAAAAAATCATCACCGCTTCTGCATTGGAGGACATTGAACCTGATGTGGTCATTTTGAGCGGCACTTCTGCTGACACTGTGTACAGCACGCTGAAGAATTCAGGTGTGAACGTTATTTGCGTACCTGACTCAACTACAATCGAAAGTGTAAAACTTGATATTGAATTTCTTGCAGCTTACCTTTCCGTTGAGGAAAAGGGCAAGGAAATAATTGATGAGATTGACACGGCTGTAAATACTGTTACGGAAAAAGCTGCAGGCGTACCTATCCGCAAGGTTTATTTTGAAGAGCAAGCTATTCCTGAGTTCAAAGCTTACGGCGACAACACTCTTGCGTTTGAAATCGTGTCTCTTGCAGGAGGCACAAACGCTTTTGCAGGTCAAAGCGGAATTTCACCTGTTACATCGGAAAATGTTATTGCTGCTAATCCTGATATAATTCTTACTACAGTTTCATATGACGGCTATGACATAAACGAAATTCCTGCACGAACAGGCTGGAGTGCAATCAACGCTGTAAAAACCAATTCAATCCGCCCTGTAAGCGTGGTTTCTTCCACTGCTTCAATTACTGACAGTATTTACGAAATCGCAAAGGCTGTCTATCCCGAACTTTATACAGAATAAAATTTTTCCTGCTTTGTCAAACAAAGCAGGACTTTTTTTGCAAGGTTTTACACCTCAAATGGTACTTATCAAGTGAAAGGGGGCAACTCAGTGGAGGACGAAAAAATAATCGGACTGTTTAACGAACGCTCCGAGGAGGCTGTAAAACAGCTTCAAAACAAGTACGGTGCGCTTGTAAAGAGTGTAATAAAGCGTGTGCTTGCAGATAAAGCAGACGCTGAGGAGTGTGAAAGTGACACATACATGGCGGTGTGGAAGGTTATTCCTCCGCAGAAGCCCGCAAATCTCCGCGCTTTTTTGCTTAGAATTGCACGAAATCAGGCACTGAAAAAATATCATTTTCTTACTGCGGAGAAGCGGTGTAAAAACGCTGTTGTTTCACTTGAAGAAATCGGTGAGCTTATTTCGGAGGAAAGCCACATTTACAGCGATGACGAGCTGTCTGAAATTATAAACAGCTTTCTCGGCACTCTTAGCGAAGAAACAAGACGGATTTTCATACTGCGGTACTGGTATTTCCATTCGGCACGTGAAATCGCAGACAACTGCGGAATAACCATCAGCAAAACGGAAACGGTTCTCTGCCGAACACGAAAAAAGCTGAAAAAGTATCTTGATGAGAAAGGAGTAAAACCATGACTGAACACGAACTTGAAAGAATGATTTCCCTTGCGGACGACAAATATATCGAGGAAGTATTTGAGCAGAACATACAGATGAAGAAAAGATTTCCTGTTGCAGTACCTTTTGTTGCAGCAGCGGCGATTGTATGCGGCTTATTCTTTGCGGCACGTCCGACGGAAACGAAAATTGAAAATATGGTAGCCTCCGAGGTTACAGGCGTTACAACTGCTGTTGAGGAGTTGGACGAGTATAATGAGAATTTGCGGTATTGGAAGTATTTTGATGGGGATACATCGGTAATAGAAGAAATCCAATACGAAAAGGAAAGTATGGTATATATATTCCAAAATGCTTACACTCACGCTTGTGCTGACTTGCCCTTTGAATACAAAGCCAATGGCTTGCAGATTTACTGTAACGATGAGGGAAATCCGTTATATATGTATGTCACAATCAGCAATGGAGCAACTGTTGAGGGATATCCGAAACAATTTGGCTTATGGGTAACAAACTGCGGCACTCCGTTTATAGGATATCCGCTTGAAAACAGCACTCCCGAAAACGTGAACGGTATTGATGTATACGGCTTTGAAAGCAGTGATGATAATCTCGACGCTTATTTTAACATTGACGGAATTGGCTACACCGTCACATTTAACAATATGACATATAAAGATGCTTATGAAGCAATTGAAATGCTAATTGAGCGAAAGCTTTCCATTAGTGATTTTGATATTTCAAAGGGAACTGTTCTCACACACTATAAACTTAACAACCTTTCCTCACCATATATACTCTCTTTGGCATCTCCCGTTGAAGGCGAAATCTCCTCACCATACGGCAATTTGAACAGCAACTTCCACAAGGGTATCGACTTCAAGGCTGATGAGGGCACGCCTGTTTATGCGGCTGCTGACGGAGTTGTAATCGTACCCGTTGACGTTGACACAGGTGACGGAAAAAACGTTACCGTAAGCCATTACGCTAATGTAAACACGTTTTACGCACACCTCAGCGAGGTTATCGTGAGCGAGGGTGACGAGGTTAAGCAGGGTGACATTATCGGCTATGTCGGCTCAACAGGCTCATCAACGGGACCTCACCTTCACTTTGAACTTTGCATTGACGGAGAATACGTTGACCCGATTGATTATTTCAGTGACCAGACAAAAGCTGATATTTTACTCCAAAATGAATTGGGAATGCACGAATTACTTGAAAGTGAATTTTCGCAAATCCACCTCCCCAACCAGCCAACCGAAAACTAAAAACAACGGACAGCCGAGGGGCGCCCCCTCCGCCAAGCCGTAATTCACAAACAAAGGGTATCGAGTTTTGTTGCTCGGTACCCTTACTTGCTTTTATTCGGTTATTACTCTAATGGTTGTCCGTTGTTTTATCAATAATTATCCTTTTCCATTTCTGCTTTCATATAGAAATGGTAAATCGGTGCAATCGCCTTGAAATCTGCGGCAATCTTCTCCGCCAGCTTATCGCTGAACAATAGCTGGAAATCCTTGCTTTCACAACTTACACCCATACTCTTTCGGTTGAGCCAGTCCTGTTTGTCCACACTCTCCTCGGGGTAGCGGTTACGCTTATACAGGTCACCGTACAGAGTGAAAACGTCCTGATTTTTATAGGCTTTCAGTGCTGACTTGAAGCTTTTATCGTCGGCAAGTATCAGCTTTCTCATTGAGTCCAGAGTGTCCGTGCCTGCACAATAAAATCCGCAGCCGTAGTCCATACCGCTTGGCGAAATGCTGAAATAGAACTCAGGAAGTGCCCTCTCCCCTTTCGGGTGACGGAAGCTGTACCACACATAATCACGGAAAATTGATTTACCCCTTGCATATCGTGCGTCACGGTACAGACGTGAAATCTTCTTCGGGTCGCATACGAACTTATCGTCAATTTCCAGCATTGTCTCCGTCATAGCTGTTACAAACTCAGCAAACGGGTCGGCAATTAATTTTTTGTAGTCTTCTTTATGTTCATTGTACCATACACGGCTATCATTGAGCATATTTTCGAAAAGAAAGTCCAGTGATTGTGCAGAAAACGGCATAGTTACCTCCAAAAATTCGGACTGCCCCAAAAGGCAGTCCGTATCTGTTATTATTTTTATTACAACGGAGCAGAATGAATAAGACCATCCTCGCTGAGCGAAACTCTTGTACGGACGTATTCAGCTTCCGCCTTGAACACCTGGTCATTAATAATAATCTTCACGCCAGGGTACATATATCCCTTGCAGCCGATTGAAAGGAACTGCTTATTGGAAAGAGAAGTGTCGATTTCGTCGATACGCTTCTGAATTTTCTTGATATCCATACCCATAACGATTTTCTGTCGGCAGGCATTACCAAGCATTTGCTCCTTATCCTCTGGAAGAGTGTGAAGTTCTTTCTTCTTTTCGTTAAGGAAGTTGATAACCAGCACCAGATCATCGAGAGTCTTCTTTATCTTCTCCATTTCGCTGAGCAGTGCAGTTTTTTCCTCAGCAAGAAGAGCGTTATCACCCACTGTAAGCATTGTCGGTGTATAATTCTTTGTTCCGATATTAGGGATTTCAACGCTGGTAAGGCTTGTATACGAGCCGCCCATGAGACCACCGTGCGTTCCCTTCACACTGAGATTGCCGCAGTAAACATCACAGATTACAAAGTTGGAAGAAATCAAATCGCCGTCGCATCTGATATTTGAGTGCTCACAGAAATTGATTGTAACAGAGCCGTGCGCAACGATTTTCGAGTTGATACATCCCTTCTTGATGACGATATCTCCGTCACATTCAAGAGTTGCACCATTAACATTGCCCGAAACAATAATATTTCCCTTTGAGGCAATCTTAAAGCCCTCCATTACCTCGCCCTTGACAATAACATCACCGACAAAGTTAATATTGCCGACAGAAGCGTCCACATCACCAGCGATGGTTACAACCTGATCGACTGAAAAAGCATTGCTCTTAAAGTTAATGTTTCCGTCAGTAGAAGCAACAATCTGGGTTTCATCTTCATTAAGCTCTGTATTTGTTCCAAGGGTAAATGAAGCCTTTTTACCCGGTATCTGTCTAAGTATCTGACCCTTTACGTCGGTACCGGGCTCGCCCTCTGTAGGGTGAGTAATATCGGCAATAACATCGCCTGCATGAACTGTTCTGATAAGACCGAGATTTTTATAGTCAACAAAACCGTGTTCATCTTCAACAGGAGCAATTTTCACCTGCTTTTCAAATCGGTAAGTAATTGTTCCATCGACACCGTTTACAGCAGGAGTCCACTCAGCTACGAGGGTACGCTCATTGTAAAGACGGTTATCAGCGATACGCTTTATTTCATCAACATTTATTCCGTAGCAGACCTTGTAGTTAGCAAGCTCCTGCATAATTCCCTCAAAGGTAACTTCCTTTCCGCCGTTTTCAGGCGGTTCAACAGTTACATATACCTCTGAGCAGTTTGAAGTAATTGTAACATACACAGCACAATCAACAGGCGGTACATAAGTAGTTGTAAAATCAGTTTCAGCCATAATGTCCCTCCGTTCTATCAATATAACATATATTTCTTTATTATATTATAACTTATTTTCGTTAAAATTACAATAGTTGTTTCGAAAATAACTCGTTTTTGTTAATAAGTTACAAATAATTAATATTATTCTATGCAGATACAGCTTGCCTATGTGACTAAAACCGAAGTGTGTATGTTAAATAAAATTAAGCAAAAATGCCTTTGAAAAAGTTCTGTGCAAATGTTATAATATCATTCGGAATACAGCGTATAATTGTTCAGCGTATACCTTTGTCGGATGTACGCTTTTTTACTGCGTATTCATATTTTTATTTAAGGAAGGTACCCTATGGAATTTTACATGAAGCTCCCACGTAACAAGAAAGAATTTACACTTTTTATGGCAATCGTATCAATCATCTCGGTGAATATTATTGCACCGCTTATCACCTGCTTTGAGATGGGATTCAGTCTTGCAACATGGAAAAACGCATTGACCGTTATTCCGTTTATCTGGCTGAGTGTTATTGCACTCGTGCTTCTCACATATGTCCCTGCCGAAAAAATGACCAAAGCAATTACAGGTGGAAAAGACAGCTTCAACTCAACAATTATTGTTAACGTACTCTGCACCGTTTTCCTTATGTCAATTTTTCTTACAGTTATAGGAACATGGATTGGCAGCCGTTCAATAACAATGGAACCAATCAGATTCTTTTTCCACAAGTGGCCTCGCAACTTTGCTATTTCCTTTGCAATTGAGCTTCTTGTTGCACAACCTATCGCAAGATTTGTTCTTCTGAAAAAGCATACTGCACAGGACAGCAAGAATGCTGCACTTCAGTCTGCTGATTAATTTCACTAATCACAGAAAAGACCTGAGAGAACTAATTTTCTCTCAGGTCTTTTTTACTTTTCATATTTCGGTTCGCAGGTAACGTTGATTCCGAGACGCTTGAATATTCTCTCATCAACAGGTGAAAGAATTACAGTTGAGTGAACCTCACAGCCTCTGAGCTTTGCAATCTGTTCCATCGCAAGCTTAGCATTTTCACTTGTTGCTGCACAGATTGAAAGGGCAAGAAGTGTTTCGTCCGTATGCAGACGAGGGTTGATGTTGCCTAAATGTTCAACCTTCAAATTCTGAATAGGCTCAATAACCTGCGGTGACATAAGCAGAACCTCGTCATCAATCTCGGCAAAATATTTCAGCGCATTGAGCAAAAGCGCCGAAGACGCACCGAGAAGATTTGAAGTTTTTCCTGTAAGGATTGTTCCGTCGGGAAGCTCCATCGCTGCGGCAGGTGCACCTGTTGTCTGTTCCTTTTCAAGGGCAGGTGCGACTACAGCTCTGTCAGATGCGGTAACCTCTGCTTGCTTCATAAGAAGCTCAAGCTTGTATATTTCCTCATCAGCAACCATACCCTGACGTCTTCCGCAAAGTGCTGCATAATAACGTCTGATGATTTCCTGACGTGAAGCCTCACATACCGCCTCATCGTCAACAATGCAGTTACCAACCATATTTACTCCCATATCTGTAGGAGATTTGTATGGTGACTCACCAATAATCTTTTCAAATATTGCATTCAGTACGGGGAAAACCTCTACATCACGGTTGTAGTTTACAGTTGTTACACCGTAAGCCTCAAGGTGATACGGGTCAATCATATTTACGTCGTTAAGGTCGGAAGTAGCAGCCTCATAAGCGAGGTTGACTGGGTGACGGAGAGGAATATTCCATATAGGAAATGTTTCAAACTTTGCATAACCAGCTTTGACATTGCGCTTGTGCTCGTGGTAAAGCTGAGAAAGACAGGTAGCCATCTTTCCGCTTCCTGGACCTGGAGCTGTAATGACAACAAGATTGTGGGTTGTTTCAATAAAATCATTCTTGCCGAAGCCCTCGTCGCTCATAATCAGCTGGAGATTTGATGGGTAGCCTTTGATATGGTAGTGGTGGTAAACCTTAATGCCAAGTGCTTCAAGTCTTTCCTGAAAAGCATCAGCGGAAGCCTGTCCCTCATACTGGGTAAGAACAACGCTGCTGACATAAAGACCGATTTTGGAGAAAATATTGTACAGACGTATAACGTCCATATCGTAAGTAATTCCAAGGTCGCCTCTTACCTTGTTCTTTTCGATATCTCCTGCGCTGATTACGATAACCATTTCAACGTCGTCCTTCAGCTGAAGAAGCATCTGAAGCTTACTGTCAGGCTTGAAGCCTGGAAGGACACGGGAAGCGTGAAAGTCGTCAAAGAGCTTTCCGCCGAATTCAAGATACAGCTTGTCACCGAACTGAGAAATGCGTTCTCTGATGTGTTCAGACTGCATTTTCAGATATTTATCATTATCAAATCCGATTTTTTTACTGCTCATAAAAATCGTCCTTTCATAAAACATAACACTATATAAGTATATAACAAACACATCAAAAAAGCAAGAGTAAAAGCATCAGATTTTATTTTTTGTACAGAACAGCAATAAATACACTGATTCGCTATGAATATCTGTATATACACAGTCGCCCAGTGTTTTATTGTTAATTATGCACCAGTTATATCTGTCAAAAATCTATTTAGTTGTAACAAATTACAAAACGTGCATATGTATATTGACAAACCGTGTATATCTGTGTATACTGTGTATATAACGTTATACACAGTATACACACAAGGAGGCGATTGAGTGAATTTATACATCAACGCAGCAGGTGACAAGCCGATGTATGAGCAGGTCAAGGACGGTATCAGACAGGCGATAATGAACGGAGAGCTGAAAGCCCACGAGCTTATGCCAAGCGTAAGACAGCTTTCCGCTGACCTTAACGT
>JAFTWI010000007.1 GCA_017465345.1 Oscillospiraceae bacterium | reverse complement strand
CTGGGGAAAACCTTTCTGAGGAAAGGTTCTTCCCCAGACCCCTTTCCAAAGACTTTTAGTCTAATTTTCCATATAGGGCTATAGCCCTATATGGAAAATTGCATTGAAAGTTTTAGGGAGGGAGTTTGAGGGAGGACCCTTTTTCAAAAGGGTCTCCCTCAATAGATTTCCGCAATCTCTCCACCGAACTGCAATTTATCATATCAATTTTCTTCGAGTCCCAGCTTTTTGATTCTTGCTCGGATTGCGCCGAGGGAGCGCTTGTGGTTGTCGCTTATCTGCTTGACGGTCAGACCCTCCTCCATCTCGATTTCCAGCATGGAGTCCTCCTCGTCAGTCCATGGCTGACCTGCGCTTTCGGTGTAGACAGGTTTTGTCACGGCGGTGCGCTTCATATTGGGATGCGCTTCGACATAATTTGAAATAAGGGTGCAGAATTCCTCGCCGTAGCTTTCTGCTTTTCGTTTGCCCACGCCTGCAACGGCAAGAAACTCCGCATTGTTTTCAGGAAGCTTCCTGCACATATCCTTCAGCGCAGCGTCGGAGAAAATTATGTAGGCAGGGACGTGAAGCTCTGCGGCAAAGCTGCTTCTCAGCTTTTTCAGCTCCGCAAAAAGCCCCATATCCACGCCGTAGTCCACCGCCGACGTCTTGATTGTAACAGCAGTTTCCTGCTCCTTTTCCAGCTTCATTTCAACTTTAATTTTGTCACGTACAATCTCCGCTGATTTTGGAGTTGTCGCTACAACGGAAAATTCCCCCTCAACAGCAAGCCAGCCGTTGTCGATGAGGTAGTCCATAATTTTCACAATCTTAACCTGCGTGAAATCCGTCATAATCCCGTAGGTTGGCAGCTTGTCAAGTCCGAACTGGGCAATTCGCTTGTTTGCGCTGCCCTTTAAAATGTCCGCAATCAGCTTACGTCCGAAGCTTCTTCCGCTGCGCTGCACACGGTAAACGCAGGACACGATTTTCTGTGCTTCGGTTGTAACATCTACGGTTTCAAAGTTGGAATTGCAGGCTGAACAGTTTCCGCAGTAGGCAGGTGAGCGCTCCCCGAAATAGCGGAGAATATACTCACGCAGGCAGCCTGTGGTGTTGCAGTAGAAGGTCATTGCTTTAAGACGCTCCAAATCCTTCTGCTGTACAGCTTTGCGCATTTCCTCGGTCATCTCCGTGTTTTCCTCGCTGCTCTTTTCAATCAGGAAACGGTTTGTGCGCACGTCCTGACCGCTGTAGAGAAGCACACACTGGGCTGGCTCGCCGTCACGTCCTGCACGTCCCGCCTCCTGATAGTAGCCCTCGATATTTTTCGGCATATTGTAGTGCACAACAAACGAAACGTTGGACTTGTCAATGCCCATTCCGAAAGCGTTTGTGGCAACCATAACCGTCTTTCTGTCGCAGATGAAATCCTCCTGATTTGCACGTCGCTCCTCGTCCTCAAGACCTGCGTGGTAGCGTGAAGCGGAGTAGCCGTCCTCGCAAAGCCTTTCGCAGACCTCCTCAACGGTTTTTCTTGTTATGCAGTACACTATGCCGCTTTTGCCGCTGTTTTCGTCAAGGATTTGTTTCAGCTCGGTGTATTTGTCCTTGGGGTGACGGACACCGAAATAGAGATTTCTTCTGTCGAAGCCTGTGGTTATCGTAAAAGGATTGTTCAGCCGCAAAATGTTGCTTATATCCTCCTTCACCTCAGCGGTAGCTGTTGCGGTAAAGGCGCTGACAACGGGACGGTAGGACAGCCTCTCGATGAACTCAACAATTTTCAGATAGCTTGGTCGGAAATCCTGACCCCATTGTGACACGCAGTGTGCCTCGTCAACGGTTACCATTGAGATTTTCGTGCTCTCGGCAAAGAAGATAAACTCGTCCGTGGTAAGTCTTTCAGGTGCAACGTAAATAATTTTGTACATACCCATTCGTGCACGGCGGAAAACCTCTCTGTACTGGGGAAGGGTAAGGGAGCTGTTTATGTAAGCCGCCTTCACGCCCGACTGGACAAGTGCGCTGACCTGGTCGGACATAAGGGAGATAAGGGGAGAAACAACAATTGTTATTCCGTCAAAAAGAAGCGCAGGAACCTGATAGCAAACCGATTTTCCTGCACCTGTGGGCATAATTCCGAGGACGTCACGGCCCGAAAGAATGCTGTCGATAAGCTCCTCCTGACCCTGACGGAATTCGGTATGCCCGAAATATTCACTTAAAACCCCGTACTTGTTCATCACGATTTCCCCAATTTTTATAGTTTGCATTTGTACCCCTGCAAATGCTCTTTCAGCGGACAGCTTTCGCATTTCGGACTTCTCGCCGTGCAGAAGTCACGTCCGAAAATTACAATTCTGTGGCAGAAGTCGCTGCCCTTTTCTGCAGGTATTATTTTCAGCAAATCCTGCTCGACTTTTTTCGGGTCGGTTTCCTTTGTCAGACCAAGCCTGCCTGTTATTCTTATGCAATGTGTATCCGTAACAATTGCAGGCAGACCGTGCACATCCCCCATAATGAGATTTGCAGTCTTTCTGCCGATGCCCGAAAGAGTAGTAAGCTCGTCGATTGTTTTCGGAAGCTCTCCGCCGAAGTCGTACAGCAATCGTCTGCACGCTTCAACAATACTTTTAGCCTTTGTCTTGTACAGACCGCAGGGCTTCACGATTTCCTCCACGTCCGCAACGTCAGCCTCGGCAAAGGCTTCGAGGGTTGGATATTTTGCAAAAAGGTCTTTCGTGACGATATTCACCCTTGCGTCGGTGCACTGTGCAGAAAGCCGTCCTGCAATCATAAGCTCGTAGGGGTGGCTGTAGATGAGGGAGCATTTTGCGTCGGGATAAATTGCTTCAAGTCCCGCTACCGCAAGCATTGCACGTTCTTTTTTAGTCATCGCCTTGTCCCTCCTCGTTATAATCACCCGTAACCTTACCCTTTACCTCAAACCAGAATGTACTTCCCACGTTAAGCTCAGAGCGCACACCGAATTTGAAGTTGTGCTGTTTCAAAATCTGCTTTACAATGGACAGACCAAGACCTGTGCCGATTACCTCGCGGCGGCTCTTTTCCGCACGGTAGTATCTGTCGAAAATAAGCGGCAGAAGCTCAGGCTCGATGCCCTTGCCCGTGTCGGTAATTTCAATGCGGGCAGTGGTTTCGTCCTTGATAAGCTGGGTAATGTATACAGTTTTGTTTTCGCCCGTGTAATTCACGGCGTTGTTAATGAGATTGTAGAGCACCTGCTCGATTTTTATCACATCAGCTTCGATTTCAAAATCCTTTTCGGTGCTCAGATGGAAGCTGTAGCCCTTCTGCTCAACAAGCAGGGTATAGCGTCCCATAATTTCGTGGATTTTTCTTGTGATGGAGAAGGTGGATTTCTCCATTCTCGTTGCACCGCTTTCCAGCTTCGACAGGTCGAGAATATCATTTACCAGTGCCGCAAGTCTGTCGCTTTCCTCAATGATGATATTGACGTGCTCCTCACGCTTTACAGGGTTATCTCCCGACAAGTCCCTTATCATTTCGGCGTAAGCCTTTACCATAGTAAGGGGAGTACGCAAATCGTGGGAGATATTCGCCACAAGGTCACGCTGCAGCGTATCAACCTTTGAGATTTCCTCAGCGGCGTGGTTAAGGGTATCAGCAAGAAGCTCCGTTTCCGTGTAGCCCCTGCCGTCAAACTGCACCGTATAATCGCCCTGCCCCATAACCTTCGCAGACTTTGTAATTCGTCCGATAGGAGTTTCGATAAGACGTGCAAGGAAATAGGAAATACCAATGCCGAGGACAAGCAGCATAACACTTATCCAGAAAATCTGAATGTTGATAATATCCTTTGTTGAATCAAGCGGCTCAAGAGATGTATTCAGAAAAATATACCCGCTCGGGTCCTCCATTTCACCCAGCACCATAACAAAAAGCATGGTGTTGTGATTGAAGCGTGGATTTTTAACCTCGGTATAGTGAATACCCGTGCTGCTTTTCAGTGCTTCGGCACGGTGCTTATAAAGCTGCTGTATACCTGCAGTGCTGTGAATAAGGCAGTTATTCGCCATCATATCATAGGAATATACAGTGTTTCCGTAAGCGTCCTGAATAAGAACGCACATATTGTTGTCGTAGGCAATACGGTCAAGGTTTTCCACCGTAAATTCGTCAGCACTCCAGCCTGTGAGAATATACCCTGCGATGTCGAAAATGTTCTGAATTTTGGTTCGCTTGTATGTGGACTCAAGTGAGATGCCGAAGCTGAACCAGAGCAGGAAAAGGATACTGCTGATAAAGATGGCAAAGTATATCCAGACCGTAGTGCGTATGCTTTTCAGATTTTTTTTCAAAACGAAACCCTTTCCGCATTACGCCTCAAACTTGTAGCCCATTCCTCTGAGGGTAACGATAAATTTTCTGTAGTCGCCAAGAGAGCTTCTCAGCATTTTTATGTGGGTATCAACAGTTCTGTCGTCGCCATAGAAATCGTAGCCCCATACTTCCTCGAGAAGCTTTTCACGGGAAAGAGCAATACCCTTGTTGCGGACAAGGTAAAAGAGCAGGTCGTATTCCTTAGGGGTAAGCTGTGCAGCCTTTCCGTCGATTGTGACCTCTCTGCCTGTGATGTTGATTTCCAGTCCCTCAAAGCGGATTTTCTCGATTTTGTTTTCCTCCGATGCACCGCCTCTTTTCAGCACGGCTTTAATTCTCGCAAGAAGCTCCTTAGGGGAGAATGGCTTTACAACATAGTCGTCCACGCCGATTTCGAAGCCGAAAAGTTTGTCATACTCCTCACCCCTTGCAGAGAGCATTATAACAGGAATCTGCTTTGTCTTGCGGATTTCCTTTACTGCTGAGTAGCCGTCAAGACGGGGCATCATAATATCCATGATGATGATGTCGAAATCCTCCTTGCGGCAAAGCTCAACCGCTTCCATTCCGTTCTCCGCTTCAGCAGTTTCGTACCCCTCAAACTCGGCATACTCCTTAACAACATTGCGTATCATTTTTTCATCGTCAACAATAAGAATTCTCGGCATCGGGCATCGTCCTTTCCAAATGAAAATATGTATTCGTCAAAATCCCTTATTAATCGGTATCTGCTTTATCTATTTTAACATTTAAATGTGTCGGCTTTGTGAAATTTTAGCTTAAATTCAGTGTTTAGTCTTTATAATTATTGACAAAAATAAACTGATTTTGTATAATGTAATTGTAATTATACTACAATAAAACGTTATCATTGCGTCCGACAGGTACAGCTAATACTTGAAAAGCAACAGTAAGTTAAAAACAAATTATTTGTGCAGCAAGTCTTATGATATTGTACGGGACGTTTTTATTTTTCAGAAAGGGGGATTAAGATGCATAAACTCGCAAGAAGTATCAGTATTATAGCTGTTTATATTGCGGCGCTCTTTACCGTGCTTAATATAGCGCTCCGAATCCCCGATTATACAAAGGTAATTATGATAAGCTATGCCGCTGTAGCGGCTGTTTCGGCGGTAATCCTCATTTCCGTGCTTATCAACTATGAACGTGAAAGAGTTGTCCGCGAAAGAGAAAATATCTCCAACATCATGCAGACTATAAACGCTATGGCTATCCTTTGGGACGCTGACTTCCGATATGTTGAGGTAAACAGCGAGCTGACTAAAACCATCGGCTATACCTCCGAGGACTTGTCCGATATGAAAACGCTGGAAAAGGTTCTCCCCGCCGATGCCTTTGCACCAAGCCTGCAGGCTGTCATAAACAACCGTGACGAGGAATTCTACGTTACCGCAAAGGGCGGCGCAAAGGTCTGCACCGTGTGGAATACCTCAATTGTAAGCGTGAATACCTTCCGAAAGAAAAAAAGCTACCTTATGCTTTCAATCGGTCTTGACCTTTCGGAAACGGTAAGAATGAAGGAAGACCTTATCCAGTATTCCAAAAACCTTGCTGAGTCGGAAAAACGCTATATGTTCTCGATGGAGCTTTCCGAAATCGGTCTGCTGCTTAAAGAGTCAGGTGCAAGCAACTACCACATTTCAGAGCAGCTTCAGAAAATGCTGGGCATCACCTCCGAGGTTATTTCCCCTGGCGTGTTCAGAGCACGCTTCCACCCTGAGGATGTTATGATTTATGACGCTCTTGAGGGCACGATGACAAATACCAGAAGCGGCGACCATACAACACACAGCACGGAATTCCGTATGCTTGCGGCGGATAATACCTACCACTGGTATCAGTTCCGCTACAAGGTAAATCCCGGCAAGAACAGAATAATCGCAGATATCGGCGGTGCGGTGCTGGACATCACAAAGGATAAGGAAAAGGATATCCTTATCGAAAAAATGGCGTACATCGACGATGTTACCCAGATTTTCAACAGAAACAAGTTCATGCAGATTGGTCAGGAAACCTTCGAATGTTCCGCTGAAGCAGGGCAGACCTACTGGGTTATCGTTTTCGATATCGACAATTTCCATATCATCAACGATACCTGCGGCTACCTGAACGGCAACAAGCTCCTTAACGAGTTCGGTCAGCTTGTAAAGCAGACTCTCACAAAGGGCGGCTTCGGCGCAAGAATAGGCGGCGACAACTTCGCAATGCTTATCCACGATAACGGCGACGAAACACTCCCTGTTAAGATTATAAAGGATATTCAGAGCAAACTTCAGGAGGTCAGCAGCGAGTTTCTTATGCATCAGACTGTAACCTGCTCGGCAGGCTACTGCAAGATGTCGGACGGCGGCGACAACTTTGCCGCAATCCTCGACCACGCTGAATTCTCACTTAGTATGTCCGACGGCACAAAGGGAGATATTATCCGCTATGACAATAAGGTGCACGAGAGAATTCTCGCAGGCAACGCCATCGAAAGCGAGCTTTCCCACGCACTGGAAAACGGCGAGCTGGTGCTCTACTATCAGCCGAAAATCAACCTTGCCGACGGCTCTCTCATCGGTATGGAGGCACTTATCCGCTGGATAAAGCCCGACGGTACAATCGTGCCGCCTAACCAGTTTATCCCTGTTGCGGAAAATTCGCTGCTGATTACCGATATCAGCAACTTCGTGCTCCATGAAGCATGCAGACAGAATAAAAAGTGGCAGGATATGGGCTTCCCGCCTATTACTGTTTCAATCAACCTTACCGCTGTCGATTTCTATCAGACCAACGTTAAGGAAGTTATTCAGACTGCCCTCGCCGAAACAGGTCTTGAACCTCAGTGGCTGGACGTTGAGCTTACAGAGTCCCTTGCACTGAAGGATATCGACCACGCTGTTCAGCAGATGAAGGAAATCAAGGAGCTTGGCGTAAAGCTTTCTATGGACGACTTCGGCACGGGTTACTCGTCACTGAGCTATATTCAGGTGCTTCCGATTACCCTGCTGAAGCTGGACCGCTCCTTTATAATGTATCTCGAAGAGGACGAAATATCCAGAGAAATCGTTTCTGCGGTTATCAGAATTGCTAAATCCAAGAAAATCGAAACAATCGCAGAGGGTATCGAAACAATCGGTCAGGCTGAAATCCTCAAGGAGTCAGGCTGTGACCACGCACAGGGCTACTTCTTCGGCAGACCGATGCCTGCTGATAAGTTTGAAGAGTTTATGGCAATGAAGTGCGGCATGAATGTTAATGCATAAGTTCAAGGGACGCCGCTGAAAAGTGTGCGTCCCTTTTGTTTTGAGGAGGAATTTAAAATGGCAAAGAGAAGAATTGGTATCCTTACAAGCGGCGGCGACTGCCCCGGTCTTAACGCTACAATCAGAGGCGTGGCAAAGGCGTGCTTCGAAAGAATGGGCGAGGACAACGTTGAAATCGTTGGTATCCAGAACGGCTACTACGGTCTTATCAACAACATCGCAAGAGATATGCGCCCGTCAGAATTTTCAGGCATTCTCACACAGGGCGGAACAATCCTCGGTACAAAGCGTCAGCCGTTCAAGATGATGTCCGTTATCGGCGAGGATAACGTTGACAAGGTCAAAGCTATGAAGGAAACCTACAAGAAGCAGAAGCTTGACTGCCTGCTTACTCTCGGCGGCAACGGCACTCACAAGACTGCAAACCTCCTTTCCGAAGAGGGACTGAACGTTATCGGTCTGCCAAAGACTATCGACAACGATATTTTCGGCACGGACGTAACCTTCGGCTTCCATACAGCAGTTGATATCGCAACTGACGTTATCGACAGACTCCACACAACAGCCGCTTCCCACAGCCGTATCCTTATGGTTGAGGTTATGGGCAACAAGGCTGGCTGGCTTACACTCTATTCAGGTATCGCAGGCGGCGCTGATATCATCATTATCCCCGAAATTCCTTACGACTCCGAAAAGGTTATTGAAGCACTCAACAAACGTTCCGCCGCAGGCAAGACATTCTCAATCGTTGCCTTTGCAGAGGGCGCTTACGATATCGAGGAAGCAAAAATGAAAAAGAAGGAACGTGCTAAGCTGCGTCAGGAGGCTGGCATCACAACAGCTACAAGTCGACTTGCCGCACAAATCCAGAAGGGAACAGGAATTGAAACAAGAGTCTGCGTTCCGGGACATATGTTAAGAGGCGGCAGTCCGTCAGCTTACGACAGAGTTCTCGCAACAAAGTTTGGTGTCCGTGCAGCGAAGCTTATCGAAAAGGAGAAGTACGGCTACTCGGTAGCGATGGTGAAGAACGCAATTACGGAAAATCCGCTGAGTGAGGTTGCAGGCAAAACAAAGTTTGTAACAGAAGACCACCAGATGGTAGTAACAGCAAGACATCTCGGCATCTCATTCGGAGATTGAAAACCAAAAGAGACAGTTTCGCCCGACTCTTCAAAAGAAATTATATATTGACACCAAACTTTATCGTTTTACAAACATTTTTCTTTACAATATAGTTTGCGTGGTAAACGAGGGGGAAAACCTTCAGGAAAGAGAGAGGACTCAACAACCGCTATGGTCGCACGCCGTCCTCCCTCTCTCCTTGCGGTTTTCCCCCTATCCAAATGCTTGCATTTGGTTTGCTCCGACTTTTCCCTAAACCTCTCTTCCTCCTGCTAGCGCTATTGAGGTTTTTGGTGTTCAGTTGTTATAATATACTTCGCATTAAGCACCCTTTGGAAACCCACCACCTTTGAAAAGGTGGACGAAACTTTTAAGCTGATAAACCCCTACTTTTTATTAATTATCCCTTTGTCAAATTGCCAAAAAAAGAAATGAAAATTTCTGCATGGAAAATTCACAAAAGTGTGTACAAGACTTCGGAAATATGCTATACTATGTTTATGTATTGAAATTTCGAGGGGAGGTCGTACCGTATGAAGCTTGCCGAAAAAATCGGCGGCATTTTCTGCCGTGATAAGTTCGAGGCAGGATTTAAAAATGCGCTGAAACGTCAGCACTATTTTATTACGTCCCGTGACAGCGACAGCGTTTATGAAATCTCCAACGGCACGGCTACCTTTAAAATCGACGTGGGCGAGGCTCGCTCGGTCTATGAGACAACCCAGTCCGATGAGGAGCTGGACAGGCTCATCAGACGCCTTGAGCTGGATTTTGTTACAAAGGGCAGAATGATTTCCTTCACCAACGGTCAGGAATTCCTCAGGCTGCTGATTATGCGGGATAAGGACGTCAGCGAGCTTATGATTAGCACTGACTTTGTGGACGGACTCAAAAAAGTTGTTGCGTACACTCCCGATGATGAGATTGTGCACTACCTCGACGAAGCTACGCTGAAACGCTGGGGCGTGCCGAGGGAGGTCGTTTTCTCGGTTGCGGACAGAAATATGTGCAGAATTCTTTCCCGTGCCGAAATCAGCGAGGAGGAGCTTACGGGCGGAATAAAGGCGCTGGAAATAAAGAGCTCCGCACCTGCTTTTGCAAGCTCGTTTATTCTCTGCAACGATTTCCGCAGCGTTATCTATGACAAGTTCGGTGCGAAATTTCTTGTTGTTGCACCGTCAAGGGAAAACCTGCTGGTGCTGCAGAATATTACAAACGATATTCTTGAGGGGCTGGGCACGGTTATCCTCAGCGAATACAGAAAAGCAAAAAATCCTCTTACAACCGATGTTCTGCTGTTTACTCAGAACGATATTCAGATTGCAGGAAGATTTTCTATAGGTCACAACGAAAACAGGGAGGAATAATTCCGATGTCAAAAAAACCTACTACATACACGAGAAAGAAAAGCCTTGCGCTGAGAATTTTTATTGTTTTCATTGCAATTGCACTGCTGGTTGGTATTGTTATCCTGCCGATTACAGCAAATGCTGAAAACAAGGAGAATGTTACCGTAAGCAGCTTTGAAACGGGCAAGCTTGCAGAAGCATTGAACGAAGCCGCTGACGGCACGGACTTCAACTTCATCAAGAATGTTGCAGTCCTTGAAGGTACACTCAACGCTGACGACTATGCAGCTCTTACAAACATTCCTAACCTTGAAATCCTTGAGCTTGCAACAGCTGAAACCGAGAATGGCATTATTCCTGAAAATGCTCTTACCGCAAGAAATCAGCTTTCCGTTATAACTCTCCCGAAGAACACCGTTGAAATCGGAAAGAACGCTTTTTCCAACAACAGAAAGCTTGTTAAGGTTCTTATGCCGGGTACGGTTACAACTATCGGCGATTACGCCTTTGCAGGCTGTGAGGCAATGAGTGCTGTTCCCATTTCTGCGGCAATTACATATATCGGCGAGGGTGCTTTTCAGGACTGCAAATCAATTGTCGAATTCATTATTCCAAATGGAATTACCGAGATTTACGCTAACACATTCAGCAAGTGCGGATTTGAGCAGATTTCCATCGGTCCTGACGTGAAGAAAATCGGTATGAGCGTTTTTGCAGACTGCAACGCTCTTAAGGACCTTTATGTCTACGGCGATGAAGCACCTGCTCTCGACAGCGACGTGTTCCGCAATGTAAGCGCAACCGTTCACTGCTACGAAAAGGCTGAGGAAAGCTTCGGAAGCTGGGAGCAGAACAATATCAAGATTTCCGCTGACCTGACAGGCGAATACAAGCTTTCGGCAGAGGTTCCCGAGGAAAACAAGGAAACCTATGAGGAAACTGAAGCTGTAACAGCTGACGAGGAAGCTGAGGAAACTGAAAAGGCTGAGGAGACAGAAGCTGTTACTGACGGCTCAGCTGACGAGGACGTTACAACCTCTGAGGAGACTGAGGACGAAGATGCTGAGGAAACTTCCGCAGATACTTCCGACTCCGATGGACTCAGCGTTGGAGTTGTAATCGTAATTGTTGTTATGGCAATGATTATTGCTGTTCTTGCAACAATTCTTGTTATGTCAAAGAAAAACGGCAAGGGTCAGAATTGATTTTAACGGGGTGCAGATATTGTACCCCGATTTTTGTAAGGATAAAAGTACAGATGAAAGGGTGGTAAGATGAGCAAGTCTTCAAAATACGGCGAACTGTTCCTGCTGTGGGCACTGTGTACAGTATGCACCTCGGCAACGGCTTATATCTACCTTTCAACTGTTATAAACCTCTACTCGGTAATCGGAGCAGTAATGTCGGCGGTGATTATTCTGTTCATCGAATTTGTAAGGAAGAAAAAGTTCGGCGGCGTGCTGTATGTGGCAGTGCTGATATGCGTAAGCCTTGTACCGAGATTTACAATAACAAGCTGGTCGGAAATGTCCCAGTTTGTGCTGTGGTTTTTCTCAGGCTCGGAAGCGGTGGAGACAACCACAGACTTCATTTTCACGCTTACGGTGATGATGTGCTTTTGCTTCACGTCGGCAGCTTACTACTTCACAAAGGTTATCTACCGCTCGTCCATTATGACCCTTATCACGCTTATCCCATTTGCGTTGGCGGTAAAAACGGTAACAGCGCTCCCTTACGCCTACCCTGCAATTGCTGCGGCACTGAATATTATCTTTTTCGTTTTCAACGCACGGAAAAGCCTGCTGGAAAACGCAAAGCCCAGCGGCAAATCAACCTTTACGGTTTATGCCGACTTTACGGGAGCTGTCATACTCCTTGCATTGCTCCTGCCGAAACCGTCGGTTACTCCGTACTATGATAAGTTTGAGGAAATGACCAACCGCTTTCAGATTGGCGGCAGCAATGAAACCATGTACAGCGGTGAATACAAGGACGTTTCAGGAAACACCGATGAGCTCAGAAGGGGAGAAAGTGTGCTGATTTATATTGCCAGCACCTCCGACCCTGTTTATATGAAAACTCAGGTTTTCGATATTTACGATTACGAGCAAGGCGGCTGGGTTGAGGCTGACAAGATGACAGGTAACAAGAAGTGGCAGGATAGCGCTCCGCTTCTGAACTACGAAAAGCTTTCGGAGGCGATAAACAGCCTGTACGAAAACGGCATGGAGCAGACGGAATACCTGCAGAAGCTTTCAGACGTCACCGAAAAGGAAAGCTACGCGCTGATTTACACCCAGAATTACCCTGCGGCTTATATTCTCGCTCCCCTCCGTGCTACGGAGCTGAGCCTTTCAAGCATCAACGCCTCCTACAGCGCACGGACTGACGACGGCGAAATCTTCACAAACCTTCGTCATCTCCCTGCTGACGCAGGCTACACCGTCCGCTACTACACCGAGGACGTTTTTGACCGCCTTGTTTCAAAGGGACTCTGCGACACGAACTCCGATGATTATGATATGGAGCTTTACTGGGCGTGGATTTATGCAATGTCTGAGGATATGGAGGAAGAAGCTGAAATAATCGACGCCTTTTTCGATCAGCACAGCTATGCCGAGGAATACGCCGAAAAAACCGTGACAGAGGTTTCTCCCGAAATTCAGTCGCTTGCCGATGAGCTTACCGAGGGACTGGATTATGACTATCAGAAGGCGGAAGCGATTGAACAGTATTTCCACAGCGGCTTCAGATACGACCTTAACTATGAGCCGCCTGAGGACAGCGATACTCCCGAGTATTTCCTTTTCAACAGCAAAACAGGTATCTGCTCCGACTTTGCAACAGCATACACTCTCCTTGCAAGGGCGGCGGGGCTGACCGTCCGCTACGTTGAGGGGTTTGTTATGCAGCAGGCGAAAAACAATGCTGAACTTCACTACATCTACACCGATACCGCCCACGCTTATCCCGAGGTTTATATCACAGGTGCAGGCTGGCAGATATATGAACCGACACCTGCTTCCATTACTCCGTCGGGAAACCGTTCCGAAAATGACGGCAACGGCGAATTTGATGCCCTTGCAGGTCTGTTCACGGCAATTATCGCTGTGGTTGTAATCGGATTTTTCATTCTTATGTTTTTCCTTGCACCAAAGCTTGCGGAGCTGCTATTCAGAGTGAGGGTGTCCCTCTCCGACAGCGGCAAAGCTGTAATCCTGCTTTATAACCGACACTCCGCAAATATGGAGCACAAATTCGGGGAAAGCTGCAAAGCACTTACCCCCGAACAGCTTGGTTTTTACACCGAAAGCAAAACCGCCCTCAGTCTTGAACCGCTGACAAAGCCGTTTATCAAGACCTGCTACGGAGGAATTGCTCCCGAAAAGGACGAAAAGAAAACCGCCTTTGACTGCTACAAGGCACAGTACAAGGCGATAAAGAAAATAAAGAAACGAAAGGATTGATTTTATGACAGCTCTTGTTACGGGCGCAAGCTCGGGAATAGGACGCGAAATAGCACTGAAGCTTGCCGAAAGGGGAGTCCGCCTTATTATTTCGGGAAGAAACGTTGCAAAGCTTGAAGCACTCCGCAATGAAATCGGAGCAAACCGTGTGAAGATTATTGCCGCTGATATTTCAAAGGAAAGCGAGTGCCTGAGACTTTACGCAGAAGCCTCAGCATACAACGTGAATATCCTCGTGAACAACGCAGGCTTCGGTCTTTTCGGTAAATTCAACGGCACGGAGCTTGACCGTGAGATGGAAATGATAAACGTGAACATCAAGGCTGTCCATACGCTTACAAAGCTTTTCCTCAGGGATTTTTCCGCCCGTGACAAAGGCTATATCCTGAATGTTGCCTCCGCCGCAGGCTTTATGGCAGGCCCTCTCATGTCCACCTACTACGCTACAAAGAATTACGTTGTAAAGCTTACTCAGGCAATCCGCGAGGAGCTTCGTGTGCAGGGCAGCAAGGTCTATGTGGGAGCCTTTTGTCCCGGACCCGTAATGACCCCCTTCAACGATGTTGCAGGAGTAGACTTCGGACTCAGAGGAATTACAGCCGAATATGCTGCCGAGTGCGCAGTAAACGGAATGTTTGCACGTAAACCGCTGATAATTCCGACGCTGAAAATGAAAATCTGCGTTTACGGCTCAAGACTTATCCCCGACAACCTGCTCGCCGCCGTTACCTATAACATTCAGACCAAAAAAGGTGAGAATAAATAAAAAAGCAACAGCCTGAGACGAAAATCTCAGGCTGTAATTTTTATCTTGGAAGTCTGTTGAAATATTTAATTCCGCCCGTAAGCGTGCGAAGCATCTGAAGTCTTACAATATCACGGTATTCAGGCTTCACAAGGTAATACACATACATCTCCAGCAGGTCAATATCCATTGTTGTTCTGCCCTCAAGCTTGAACTGATTGAAGCCCATAGGCAGGTAGTCCTTCTCGATTGACTCAGGGGAAATGTGGGTGGAGAACTTGCTGCTCATATAAATATCATATCCCATAAACTCGCAGGGGAACGGGTCACTTACGATATTGTTGATTTTGACAGTGCTCTTTTCAGCGTTGCATATATCAATCTGATATTTGCCGATTGTGCTGTAGTGCTGACCCCTTCTCGGGCAGTTAGGCTGACAGCAGGCATTTACAAGAATTTCACAGCGTGCCTTGTCCTTGATCTGCTCCAGCATATCAAACTTATTGTTCCAGTTATAGTCAATAACAACAAGGCTGTAAGGCTTGTCAAGCTCAGCATTTAGGTCGTCCATATCACGAATCTGCTTGCAGGTAGAGGAAGTAATCTTGTAGTTTGGATAATTCTCACGGATATACTGCTCCAGCATCGGAGACATAACAATTACCTCGTTAAGACCATTGTCTGCCATTTTCAGAATTTCATTACAAGCCTCGTCAGCAAGGTGTCTTTCCTCCAGCACGGGATTTGTAAAGGTAAATCTGAGAGGTATACCTCTTTTGTTGTATTCCTCCATAACCTTTTTTGTCATTCCTGCATTGAACGGACCATGAACATTTCGTCCTCCGTTCCACATTGACCCGGGGAATGCACCGAAAACCGATGCAATTCTCACGCCGTCACGGAAACGGTCGGGATATTCCTTCATATAGTCAATCAGCAGAAGGTTAAGGCTGAAATGGTCGGTAAAGCTGGGAATATGATAATTGATGTCCATTTTCATTCTCCTATACTTACTGAAATAATTTTATTTGCAAATAGAATAAATAGCCGCCGCAAAAATCTTTGCGTTCTTCACGAAGCTTTCCAGCGTGATAAACTCGTCAGCGCCGTGCATATGGTTGTCATCACCGGGGAACTCAGCACCGAAGGCTACACCGCCCTCAGTTTCGTGAACGTAAGTGCCGCCGCCGATTGCAACGCAGTAGCCCTTTTCACCCGTAACAGTTTCATACACCGAAAGAAGCTTCTGAATGAACTCGCTGTCCTCGGAAACGTAGTGCGGCTCGATAGCCATATCAATCTTGTGGGCAAGGCTCTTTTCCTTTGCCTTAGCATCAATCATAGCAATAATTTCAGCGCACTTTCTATCGATAGGGAAGCGGATATCCTGCTTTGCGATAAGCTGACCATTGCCGCCGTCAACAACACTGAGAACAGTTGTGAGTCCGCCAGAAATCTTGTCGGAGCACTTTATTCCTGCACAAGCACCGTCAGTTTCACCGTATGGGAACATTTCCACAAGTGCCTTAATCATCTCGTCGCCTGTCACGTCAGCAACAACCGTAAGAAGTGCCGTAACAGCGTTCTTTCCACCCTCAGGGAGAGAAGCGTGAGCGCTTACTCCCTTTGCAGTAAGCTTCACATTTTCTCCGCAGTTTTCAGCTTCAAGAGTTACACCCTCAAAGCTGTATTTTGCAGTATCAACAGTTACGCCTGCAAGAACAGCCTCAGCATATTCGGGAACAGCATTTACAACCGTGCCGCCCTTGATGCTTACGATTTTCTCGGAGATTGCACCCGTATAAGAAGCCCTCATCAGACCCTTTTCAGCATTGATAACAGGATAGCTTCCGTCAGGAGTAAACAGCATTTCAGGAAGCTTTTCCTTTTTCAGATAATATTCAAGGTCACCCGAACCACATTCCTCGTCCGTGCCGAAAACAAGACGCACGTTTTTGGAAAGCTTTAAGCCGCTGTCCTTGATTGCCTTTACAGCATAAAGCGCCGCAACTGCAGGACCCTTGTCGTCGATTGTGCCGCGTCCGAGAAGCTTGCCGTCCTTCTGTGTAAGCTCAAACGGAGGAACACTCCAGCCACCGCCAACAGGTACAACATCCATATGGCTCAGCACGCCAAGCTCAGGGAGAGTATCAGTTTCGTAAAGGTCAGCTGTACCAACATAGTTGTCAACGTTGCGTACCGAAAGACCAGCCTCGCCGCAGATTTTCAGCACCTCATCAAGTGCCCTTGCAGGCTCTTTTCCGAAAGGAGCGTTTTCCTCAGCCTCGCCCTTAACGGACGGGATACGGATAAGGCGTGCCAAATCTGAAATCATGTCCTCAGTGTGGCTGTCGATATAAGAAAAAAGCTGTTCAAAAATTTTATCCATAGTAACTCCTATTAAAAATTATTCAAGGCTTGCAATGCCGACAGCTGTGTCGGTTTCAGCCTCGTAGTCCACGCCCTCAGCCTCAAAGCCGAACAGCTTGATGAAATCCTTGTTGTAGCCGTCGATATCAGCAAGCTCGTTAAGGTTTTCAGCGTTGATTTTATCCCACGCCTCAGCAACCTTAGCCTGCACGTCCTCACGCATTTCCCAGTCGTCAAGACGGATAAGATTTTCAGCGTCAACCTTTACCTCGCCGCCGTAAATCTTTTCAGCAAACATTCTCTGCATCTGCTCAATACAACCCTCGTGAATGTTCATTTCCTTCATAACCTTGTAGAGGATTGAAATGTAAAGGGGAACAATCGGAATTGCAGAGCTTGACTGTGTAACAAGAGCCTTGTTTACCGAAACGTAAGCGGAAACGCCGTCAATTGACTTTGTGATTTCCTTTGCAGTTTCAGCAAGATGAGCCTTTGCACGTCCGATAGAGCCGTCCTTGTAAATCGGGTGAGTAACCTTAGGTCCGATGTAGGAGTAAGCAACTGTAACAGCGCCGTCCTCGATAGCGTCAGCAGCCTTCAGCGCACCAATCCATTCCTTCCAGTCCTCGCCGCCCATAACCTTTACAGTAGCGTGGATTTCCTGCTCTGTAGCAGGAGTGATTGTGACATTTGAAACAGCGCCTGTCTTAACGTCGATGGACTTGTTTGTAAAGTCAGCGCCTACAGTTTTAAGTACAGAGCTGTAAACCGTACCGTCAGAAGTTGTTCTTCTCGGAGCAGCAAGGCTGTAAACAACCATGTCAACCTTGCCGAAATCCTTCTTGATAAGAGCGATTGTTTCGTCCTTAACTGCGGAGGAGAAAGCGTCGCCGTTGATTGTCTTTGCGTAGAGTCCCTCAGCCTTTGCGTATTCCTCAAAAGCGGAAGTGTTGTACCAGCCTGCAGAGCCGGGCTTTGTGTCAGTGCCCTGCTTGTCGAAAATAACGCCGATTGTAGAAGCACCGCTGCCGAAAGCCGCAGAAATTCTCGAAGCAAGACCGTAACCCATAGAAGCACCGATTACAAGCACTTTCTTAGGACCATCAATCTTGCCGCATTTTTTAACATAGTCAATCTGCTCCTTGACAATAGCCTTGCAGCCGTCAGGATGAGCAGTTGTGCATATAAAGCCACGGATTTTTGGTTTAACTATCATATCAAAATTCCTTTCAACTCAAATTTAAATATACACACTTATTTTACCACTTTTGAACAAAAAAATCAAGCCCGTTTTCCAATTAAATGTCCTTTTGCACAAACAAATAATAGTTTAAAGGGAGTTTGTGGGAATCTATTGAGGGAGACCCTTTTGAAAAAGGGTCCTCCCTCAAACTCCCTCACTAAAACTTTCAATGTAATTTTCCATATAGGGCTATAGCCCTATATGGAAAATTAGACTAAAAGTCTTTGGAAAGGGGTCTGGGGAAGAACCTTTCCTCAGAAAGGTTTTCCCCAGCAGGTCTCCATAAAGCCTCTTTAAACTATTATTTGTACGGGCGACAAAAAATCCGCTTCTGGAAGGAAGCGGATTGGGATTATATAACGGCTTTTCTTACGGCTGAGCCTGGAACATTTTTCTTTGTGATGTCTGCGCCGAGAGCACGGAGTTTTTCTTCGAAGTTTTCGTAACCTCTTTCGATGTGGTAGATATCCTCGATTTCGGTTACACCTCTTGCTGCAAGACCTGCAATAACAAGTGCTGCACCAGCTCTCAGGTCGGGAGCAGTAACAGGAGCGCCCATAAGCTCGCCAACGCCCTCGATTACTGCAACCTTACCGTCCACGGAGATATCAGCGCCCATTCTTCTCAGCTCATCAACGTAGCGGAAGCGGTTGTCGAAAATTCCCTCAGTAACGATACTTGTACCCTCCGCAAGACACAGGAGAGTAGAAACCTGCGGCTGCATATCGGTAGGGAAGCCAGGATGCGGCATAGTTTTAACGCTTGTCTTAACCAGCGGACCGTCCACGGAAATTCTGATGCTGTCATCGAATTCCTCTACATTCACGCCGATTTTTTCAAGCTTTGCGGTAATGCTTTCAAGGTGCTTAGGGATAACATTTTTAATAAGCACATCACCCCTTGTTGCAGCAGCGGCAACCATAAATGTACCTGCTTCAATCTGGTCGGGGATAATTGCGTAAGTAGTGCCCTTGAGCTTTTTCACGCCGCGGATTTTGATAACGTCAGTACCTGCGCCCATAATGTCAGCTCCCATGGAGTTGAGGAAGTTTGCAAGGTCAACGATATGCGGCTCCTTAGCGGCATTTTCGATAATTGTGAGTCCTGTTGCCTTAACAGCAGCAAGCATAGCATTTATAGTTGCGCCAACGGTAACCATGTCGAAGTAAATCTGTGTACCGTAAAGCATATCAGCCTTAATATCAACCATACCATGGTCAAGAGTGCACTCAGCACCGAGAGTAGCAAAAGCCTTGAGATGCTGGTCAATAGGTCTGTCACCGAGATAACAGCCGCCCGGCATAGAAACTCTCGCTCTGCCGAACTTACCGAGGAGTGTGCCGAGGAAGTAATATGAAGCACGCATATGCTTAGCCATTTCATAAGGTACGATTGGGTCAGTAATACCTGTTGCGTCAATTCTTACTGTATTTTTATCGATAAATTCAACGGTTGCGCCCATCTCGTAAAGGATACGGAGACTTATAGACACGTCGCTGATATTAGGAACATTTTCAAGAATGCAGGGTTCATCTGAAAGAATAACGGCAGGGATAATAGCAACAACCGCATTTTTAGCGCCGCTGATTTCGACCTCACCCTGAAGTCGTCTGCCGCCTTTTATAATAAACTTTTCCAAAGATTTTCTCTCCCAAAGCAGTGCTTTAACTGGAAAACAATCAGCAATTTGCACTGTTCAAATTAAAGCGGATCAACCGCAGAAACAAGATAAAAGCGCTGTAAAAGGGTAGAACGGATATAAGGTGTAAATTTACAGCATTAATATTATACCATAATCAAACACAAATTAAAAGCTTTTTAAAAAGTTTTTTATAACATTTTTTCAGAAAATATTTCTCATTTTTAAGGCATCTTGCACAAAAACGACATAAAATTTGGTTTATTTTATCTCAAAGCAAAAACAATAGTAACCGTTTTGTAAACTTTTATGCTGTATAAAAAGCAAATTCAGCCTGCACGCCGAGCGCACAGACTGAAAATGCAGAACACAATTTGAAAAAGAAGTAAAGAGATGGTGGAAACGGGAGCAGTAGCACCGTTCCAACTGAGTATATTATATCACCTGACAGGTGCGGAATTTGTCACTTTATGGTGCGGAAAAATTTTTTTATGCGTGCTTCACACGGTCAGCTTCTTCCGCACGCTTTGCATCATTCCAGCGGTCAAGAGTTCCCGTAAGATAGCCTGTTACACGGCGGATTCTTTCAAACGGAATTTCAGCGAACCTGTATTTCAAATCCACAAACTCACCGTCCAGATTGATTTCCAGATAAACAAGCTCACGGTCGGGAGCCTTAGCCTTAACGTGTTCAATGTAAGCATTCTTTTCCTTATCGGTAATAGTGCCGTTATTTACAATAATCTCCATAGTAATTCTCCTTTCAAAGCAAACAGATTTTGGTTGCATCTAAAGTATACCATATTAGTATACATTTGTCAAGAGGAAAAGCAAAATATAATTTAGCGGAAAGATTGCGGAGACCCACTGGGGAAACCCTTTCTGAGGAAAGGTTATTCCCCAGACCCCTTTCCAAAGACTTTTAGTCTATTTTTCCAAATAGGGCTATAGCCCTATTTGGAAAAATACATTGAAAGTTTTAGGGAGGGAGTTTGAGGGAGGACCCTTTTTCAAAAGGGGCTCCCTCAATAGATTTCCGCAATGCTTCGTTAAATTTTATTTTCCCTCTTGACAAAGCCTGTATTATATGTTATAACTGTATTACAACAACTAATACAGTTAGTGCAAAGGAGTGAGCGAATGTATAACATTGACCTGCAAAGCAGAACTCCGATTTATGAACAGCTCTACAAAAAAATTATTGAGCTGATACTTAAAAAGGAGCTTATGACCAATGACAAGCTTCCCAGCGTAAGAGAAATTGCGAAGGAGCTT
>JAFTWI010000071.1 GCA_017465345.1 Oscillospiraceae bacterium | reverse complement strand
TATATGTCAAACAGACTTTTTCAGGGCTTAATTCATCAGATGAGAGATGCTATGGACTGCATCATCGGCGTTGTTGACTCAACTGCTACAATTATCGCTTGCAGCGAGCTTTCCAAAATCGGAACAACCAATGAGTTTGTTTCCCTCGATTTGAGCGACTCCCATGATATCTTTGTCCGTGACGGCTATACATACAAGCCATTTGGTTCCCACATCAAGCCTGATTACGCTGTATTTGTTGAGGGTACTGACGAAAATGCTGCTAAATATGCAAACATTATGTCTATTACTCTTTCCTCTATCAAGCAGTACTATGATGAAAAATATGACAGAACAAACTTCATCAAGAACGTTGTTCTCGATAACGTCCTCCCCGGCGATATCGTTGTAAAGGCTCGTGAGCTTCATTTCAACAACGACGTAAGCAGAGTTGTTCTTCTTATCAGAATCGTTTCTTCCAACGACGTTTCCGCATTTGATGTAATTCAAAATCTTTTCCCTGACAAGGCTAAGGATTTTGTTCTTAACATTACTGAGTCCGATATCGTTCTTGTTAAGGAAATCAAGAATACTCTTGAGTCCAAGGATCTTGAGAAGCTTGCACGTTCTATTTCTGATACACTCTCCAGCGAGTTCTATACAAGAGTAAACGTTGGTATCGGTACTGTTGTTACAGGTATCAAGGATCTGGCTCGCTCCTTCAAGGAAGCTCAGATTGCTCTTGAAGTTGGTAAGGTGTTTGATACTGATAAGGTTATCGTTTCCTACGACAACCTCGGTATCGCAAGACTCATTTATCACCTTCCTACAACTCTCTGCGAAACCTTCCTTCAGGAAGTTTTCAAGAAGGGCTCTATTGAGTCCCTCGACCATGAAACACTGTTCACAATCCAGCGTTTCTTCGAAAACAACCTTAACGTATCCGAAACTTCAAGAAAACTTTTCGTGCACAGAAATACTCTTGTTTACAGACTTGAAAAAATCAAGAAGCTTAAAGGTCTTGACCTGAGAGAATTTGACCACGCTATCGTATTCAAGATTGCACTTATGGTTAAGAAGTACCTCTCCGCAAATCCTGTTAAGTTCTAAAATAAAATCATTGCTCCCGGGCGGGATTTTCCACTCTGCGGAAGCTGATTTATACAGTTATTTATGGGGGCAGATTTATTTTCTGTCCCCACAATTATTTTTATGGAAATAATATCCAATTTGGATTAATATAGATAGGCGGTGTACCTTTTGGTAGAACTTAAAAATGTCAGTGTTACATATTCAAACGGCGTTGACGCTCTTAATGATGTAAGTCTGCGCATAAATGACGGCGAATTTGCTTTCGTTGTCGGTAAATCGGGTGCAGGTAAAAGTACCCTTATCAGACTGCTGCTTCAGGAAATTGAACCCACAAGCGGTAAGATTACAGTAAATGGCTTTAATCTCAGCAAGCTCAAGAAAAACAAAGCGCACAAGCTTCGCAGAACAATCGGTTTTGTATTTCAGGACTTCAAGCTTATCGACACTATGAACGTGTACGATAATGTTGCATTTGTACTTAGAAGTATTGACGCTCCAATCAAATATATCCGCAACCGTGTTCCTTATGTTATCAGCCTTGTTGGGCTCAAGGACAAGGCTAAGGCTTTCCCTCACGAGCTTTCGGGCGGTGAGCAGCAGCGTGTTGCACTGGCAAGAGCGCTTGTAAATGACCCTCAGCTTATCATCGCTGACGAGCCTACAGGTAACCTTGACCCTACAAACAAAATTGAAATTCTTGAACTGCTCAAGGCTATCAACTCGTGCGGTACAACTGTTATGGTTGTTACACACGAGCACGAACTTGTTCAGTATTTCGGCGGACGAACAATCAGTATCACCGACGGACGAATTACCTTCGACGATTATATCGGTTAAGCTACGGAAAGGAAGTTTACTTTAAATGAAAATCAGCAGTATGAATTACCTTTTCAAGCAAGGTATGAGAAATGTATGGACCAACCGAATTATGTCGGTTGCGTCCCTTTGTATTCTGTCGGTATCACTTTTGCTTATCGGCTTTACGCTTCTTTTTGTTGCAAATATCAACCGTTTTGTAAACGGTATCGAAAACAAGAACGAGGTTGTTATTTTTATTGAGGACGGCACTGACGAGACTGAAATTTCCGCTATGGAAAACACAATCAGAAACATTAACAATGTTGAAAACGTTACCTTCTACTCCAAGGAGCAGGCTCTTGAAGATATGAAGAATGATATGGAAAACGAAAATGCTGAGGATTTGTTCAGCTATGTGGGCGAGGAAAACCCTCTCCCTGACGCTTTCAGACTCCGTATTGCAGACATTGAAAAAATCAGTCCTACACTTATGGAAATCAATCGTCTGGACAAGATTGACTCTATCAAGTCCCCTACCGATTTTATCAACATTCTTACAGGGCTGAAAAACTTTATCGGTATCATTTCACTTGTAATTCTTGCAGCACTTATCCTTGTTTCTCTTGTTATTATCTCAAACGCTTCCCGTGCAAGCGTTGATATAAGAAAACGTGAAATTGCAATTATGAAGCTTGTGGGTGCAACAAACTCCTTTATCAAAATCCCTTTCTTTGTGGAGGGTATGTTCATCGGAGTGCTGTCGGGTGTTCTTGCTTCAGCAATTACCTGCATTGGCTACAATGAACTGATTAAGGTACTTTCGCAGGATATGACTGTGTGGAGCATTATGTCCGTAAATGGCTTTATTCCGCTGAACGAGTTCATGTGGACTCTTATTCTCGGATATATCGCGGCAGGTGCGGTAATCAGCGCATTCGGTACTGTTATGAGCACAAGAAAATATCTTAAGGTATAAAGGATTACTTATGAAAATTATCAGAACAACAAAGAAAATAAGTGCACTTCTCATTGCGTGCACAATGGCTGTCAGCAGCGTTCTTTCGGGCATTATTGTTACGGCAGATACTATGTCCGAGCTTGAAGCGAAACAGGCTAAGCTTGAAGAAGAGCTTCAGAATGTAGAGTCGCTTCTTTCAGAATATGAGGACAAGGCTGATGAAGTTGAAAAATACCTTGACGAGTATGACAACAAGATGAAGGTGCAGGAAGAACAGGTTAAGGTTGTCGAGGAACAGATTCAAATTTACGAGGAAAAACTTACTGCTCTTGAAGAGGATATTGCAGCAAAGGAAGCAGAGTTTAATGATGGTATCGAACAGTTCCGTCAGCGTCTCCGTGCTCTTTATATGGCGGGCAATGACAGCCTTGCTTCGGTAATTGCAGGCTCCTCCGATTTCTACGATATGCTGGCAAGAATGGAATTTGTTGAGCGTGTTTCAAAGCATGACAATGACCTTATTGACTCCCTCAGTACTCAGATTACTGAGCTTGAAGAAACAAAGGCGGAATATGAAACTACTCTTGAACAGCTGGAAGCTAAAAAAGTTGAGGAAGAAGCTTACTACGAAGAACTTCGTGAAACCTACAACGGTCACGCTGAAACAAAGCAGATGCACGAAAATATGATTGCTGACTATGAAGCACGTGCTGATGAAATTGCTGATGAGCAAGCTGAGGTTGAGGAAGAGCTTCAGGCTGAAATCCGCAGACTTCAGGAGGAAGCTGAAAGAAAACGTAAGGAAGAGGAAGAACGCAGACGTAAGGAAGAAGAAAAGAAGAAGCAGGAGGCTGAAGCTAACGGTCAGAATTATGTTCCTCAGCCAGCCGCTCCTACTTACTCCGATACAGGCTTTATCTGGCCTGTTCCGACAGTTCGCAACACCTCCGATATGTATGGCGAACGCTGGATTGTTGAAGAACAAAGCAGCGATTTCCACAAGGGTATTGATATCACAAAACCAGGCTGTGCAGGCGAAACTATTGTTGCTTCTGCAGGCGGCACTGTAATTCAGGCAAGCGACAAGGGCAACGGCTACGGCAAATGCGTAATTATTGACCACGGCAACGGAATTGCTACACTTTACGCTCATTGCAGCAAGCTTTACACTTCTATGGGCGCTACTGTTGCTCAGGGCGACCCTATCGGCGCAATCGGCTGTACAGGCTACGCTTACGGCAACCACCTTCACTTTGAGGTGCGTATTGACGGTCAGCACACCAATCCTTCCAACTATGTAAGTATCAACAACTAATGACTGAGGTTTTATATGAACAAAAAAATTTCACTGGGAATTACTATCGGACTTATGGCGCTGGCTGCGGCTGTAACATTTATTATTACATACAACTATTCCCTTAACGTTTTCAATTCAAAGGTAAAAAGCGTTTCTGAAAAGGAAAGTATCTATGTAAGGCTTTCTGAAATGGACAAGTATGTCCGTGCCAATTACATAAATGATATTGATGAAGAATTGCTCAACAACAGCATTATGAACGGCTACATCAAGGGTCTGGATGACCGATTTGCAAAGTACTATTCCGCTGAGGAATATGCTCAGCAGACTCAGAAGGAGTCAGGCATTGACATTGGTCTCGGTTTTACCTTTGAAAAAGAGGAAAGCGGTTATATCAAAATCACTGAAATTACTGCTAACTCTTCCGCAGAAACAGCAGGACTTCTCGTAGGTGACGTTATTACTGCAATAAACAATACTGATGTTATCGCTTATGAAGGCGGATACGATGAAGCTGTTACACTTCTTAACTGTGATGAAGGCACAAAGGTAAAGCTACACGTAAAACGAACCAATCTTGAAGGTATATCTGAATTTTTTGCAGTTGAAGTTGTTTCGGAAAAAACGGAAATCATTTCTGTAACAGGCAGACTTATAGATAATATAGCTTATATCAAGATTTCAACCTTCAACGAAAAAACTCCAGAACAGTTTGAAGCTGTAGCAAACAAACTTATCGGTGAAGGCGCTGAAATGTTGATTTTTGATGTGCGTGACAATCTTGGCGGTCTGACAGCATCATTACAGGGTACTCTTGACCAGATCCTTGATGACGGTGACATTGTTACCGCCCATTACAGAGATAAATCAGAGGTTGTTATCCGCACAACCGAAGCCACACAAATTAAAATGCCAATGGCTGTTATCGTAAATAAAGGGACAGCCTCCTGCGCAGAACTTTTTGCATTTGCACTCCGTGATGAAGCAAATGCACAGATTGTCGGCACTGAAACCTACGGAAAAGGCGTAATGCAAAAAACACACAAGCTTTCAGGCGGTGCTGCGGTAAAAATCACAGTTGCTACTCTCCAGACAAAAAACAGCGGCAACTATAATGGCGTCGGAATAATTCCAAACTTTGAAGTTACACTGCCTGCAGAAGTTGAGCTTGCACTTCTTGATGAAGAACAGCAGCTTGAAAGTGACACACAGCTTATCAAGGCTATTGAAGTTGTTTCAACAATTCAGTAAGAAAGGATACTGTTTATGGACGAATTTAACTATCTTCTTGTACTTGTGCTGTTCATGCTCTTTGTCACTGTTTTTATGGATATGATTTCGCTTTTTATGGTGAAAAAGGGCAGTGTAGATATTGAGGACTACGCAACAGCTGTTCTGAAATGGCCCAAGGTTATTCTTCTTGTAATTTTCGGTATAATCATGCTCTACTATGCATTTACAACCCAAGCTACTGCACTTACACTTGTTGCGGAGCTTGTATCAGGTGTGCTTGTCATTGCAGATGGTATAATCGGAATCATTATAAAAGCAAAGTACGGTAAGAAAAAATGAGTTTATTTAAGAAAAAATGCCGCTTTGAAAAAGCACTTACTATACTCAGCAAAAAGGGGTTTACCCATGAGTACACTGATATGCTGAAAGCTGAACTTGAAACAGCTGAACGCCCAAAGGATATAGCCAAGGGAAAAAGCTTTCTTGCCAATGCCCTGCTTATCCAAGGCGACCTCACAGAAGCATATTCTGTATTTGAGGAAATCAACCTTAAGCACCTTGAATCTCATTTGCACGGAAATCTTATAAGCAATATGATTTTTTGCCTTTATGTGCAGAACAAATTCAAAACTGCCGAAGAGTTGTATCAAAAATATAACGCCGCTGTTCTAAATGAACACAGCGACGCTTCAAAGCGCAGCCTTGCAATACACCAACACATAAATGGTCAATATGAGGCTGCAATAGAAATTCTTGTAAATATGCTGGACAGCGAATGTCGTTTCCTTGACATTTGCATGGTTAAAGCTATGCTGCGGCTTGATATGTATGAGCGAGCGGCTGAATTTACAAAATTTTTTGACAGGTATGAAAACTGCGGGGAACTGACAAAGGAAATCCACAAGCTGAAAAATAAAGTCTTTGACGGATTACCGCCAAAGTTGAAAGCACAGTATATCAAGTCAACTGTAAAAGTTAAGGAAACTATAAAATAAGCGTACCGATTTCTCGGTACGCTTAAATTTTTATGGAATTTATTATTCAGCAGCTTCTTCTCTCTTCTTCTTGTTTGCATAGAGCATTGTGAGGAAGGAAGCGATTGCAGCAGCTGCAGCACCTCTTGGAAGAGCCATGCTGTTACCTGTTGTCGGGTTAGTTGCTGCACCATCAATAAGAGGATCATTTCCGAGTGGAACTTCTCCGTCTTCAAAGCTTTCCAGTGGATCATTTCCAAGTGGAACATTGCTATCATCAATATCAACAAGGCTTGTTGAATTGCTTGTATCAGCATCAGAAGTGGTGTTTTCAGCAACAGGTGCAGGAGCAACTGTGTCAGCAGCAGATGTTGTAGTTGTATTATTCACAACAGGAACTGCTGGAGCAGATGTGCTTGGTGTTGCTGGAGTACTTGTATTTGGAGCACTTGGAACACTTGGTGTTGCTGGAGCACTTATATTTGGAGTACTTGGAACACTTGGTGTTGCT
>JAFTWI010000070.1 GCA_017465345.1 Oscillospiraceae bacterium | reverse complement strand
GGGTATGAGCTTGGCTGTGACGATTATATGATAAAGCCGTTCTCCCCTGCTGAGCTGTACGCTAAGGTTAACGCGTTGCTGAAGCGTGCAAAGGGAATGGTTATCAGCAAGGAAATCGTCTGCGGAAGGATAAGTATCAACCTTGTGACGTTTGAGGCGGCTGTTGACGGAAAAGCAGTTGAGCTTGCACCTAAGGAATTTGCACTTCTGAAATATTTGATTGAGCATAAGAATTGTGTTGCAGACCGTGACACGCTGCTTGACCGTGTGTGGGGTTACGATTTTTTCGGCAGCGACAGGGTTGTTGACAATCACATCAAAAAGCTTCGCAAGGCTCTCGGTGAGGCAGGCGGTCAGATTAAGACCGTTATCTCAAAGGGCTACAAGCTGACGGAGTAATGCTCGGGAAGGGTTAGTATGAAAAAGCTTAAATATTCGAGATTTTTTTTCAAGAAATTTATACCATCGTTGATTGTTGCGTTATGTATCTGCGGTATTTCATATCTGGTTTATTCTGAGAATACGAAATCACGAATGGATCAGTTTGTTCAAAATGTATGCAATTCAACAAAATATGACCTTGAACGCTGCACTGATACATACGGTATGAATGAGGCGGCATACAGACGTGCTCTTGCAGCAAACGCTAGCAGCGATTATTATCTGTCTTATCAGGAATTCGATTGGGCAATAGCATTAATTGACAAGGACAGCGGAGAGCTTGTTGCCACATCAAAGATGATCTACAATTTCATTATAACAAACACTGATAACAGACCACGCAATTCATTCCTCTGCACTACAGATGAACTGTTTGATGTTTACAACAAAGCCTATGAACTTGGCGGCACAATGGTTATCAGAGAAATATATATTGACGGTGATTATTTTTATCCCGGTCGTGTTGATATTGTAAACAGCGACAAGTATTATGACGGTACAGCTACAAGAGATGACATTTATGAAAGCTTTGATTTCACAAAGGATTACTACCTTGATTATGAATACTATAACGGAGATTCAATACTGCTGACATTAGGAACCTCAAGAAACAGCGAAGCATTGCAATACATTGAAGAAAGCATTATAAACGGCAATTCAGCGTATGAACTCGACAACGGAATATCCGTACATGAACCGTTTTTCCTTGGTCCAGATGACAAAAATATGAAGCTCAGAGTTGTTTGTAAACCAATATTTTTATGGTCGGGCGGAATTCTTGTTGTTGCAATTTGGGTTGTAACAGCTGTTACGGCTCTGATATACTCGGTTGCAAGCTCAATATCGGCTTACCGCAAATATTATGCACAATACGAAATTGACGAATACCGCCGAAATATGACCTCTGCCCTTGCTCACGATTTAAAGACCCCGCTTACAGCGATTATGGGCTACTCGGAAAATCTGAAAAGCAACGTTCACTCGGAGAAGCGTGATTACTACGCTGACGCTGTTATTGAGAATGTGCGGTATATGAATGAGATTATTACGGGAACGCTGGAGCTTGCAAAAATTGAAAAGCAGGACACAAAGCTGAACAAGACCGACATTGATATGGTTGCTCTCGCAAATGAACTTCTTGCAAAATACAAGGCGGATTTTGAGGACAGGGGCATTTCCGTATCGGTAAGCGGGAACTGCACGGTCAAGGCTGACCGCAATCTGATTTCACGTGCTGTTGAAAATCTGATGTCCAACGCTGTGAAATACACAGCTGACGGCGGCAGGGTTGAAATTATCGCTGACGATAAATGCTTCAGCATTTCCAACAGCTGTGCGGCTGATTTGAAGGGCAGCACAGAGGATTTCTGCAAGGTATTCGGCAAGGCTGACACAAGCCGAAGCAACAGAAGCGGCGTCGGAATAGGGCTTGCTATGGTACACAACATTGCTCTGCTTCACAAGTTCAGACTCGACGCTTCTGCTTCGGGTGGAAAATTTACTGCGAAAATTATTTTCAAATAAAACGTTCAGCCGCCTCGGTATGATACCGAAGCGGCTGAAAAATTATATACTGAAATTATACATAATACTGTGCCTGCGCCTTGAACATTTCAGCGTAGATACCGTCACGTTTGTGTACAAGCTCATCGTGGGTACCGTACTCCTTGATTGTACCTTCGCTGAAAACTGCGATATGCTCACAGAATTTGCAGGAGGAAAGTCTGTGGGAGATATAGACGGCAGTTTTGCCGTGCACCAAATCGTTGAACTGGCGGTAAATTTCGTACTCAGCAACGGGGTCAAGTGCAGCTGTTGGCTCGTCGAGAATTACAACGGGTGCATTCTTATACAATGCACGGGCAATCGCCATTTTCTGCTGCTGACCACCCGAAAGCTCGACACCTTCCTTGTCAAACTGCTTGAACATCATTGTGTCACGACCCTTTGGCAATTCGTTGATATCGTCAAGCAGACCAACCGTTTCAAACAGCTTGTCAATTGCTTCGGGGGACTCCTCACTGCCGAGGGTAATATTGTCTGCTGCCGAAAAAGCAAGCAGGCGGAAATCCTGAAACACTACCGAAAACAACTTCATATACTCCTCGTAGTCATACTCACGGATATTCACTCCGTCAAGGAGAATTTCTCCGCTGTCGACATCATAAAGTCTGCATAGGAGCTTGATAAAGGTTGTTTTACCTGCTCCGTTCAGACCTACTACGGACAGTCTTTCTCCGCTTCTGAGCTTGATTGAAACATCGTGGAGAACCTTTACATCTGAGCCTGGATAGGTGAAGCTGACGTTGCGAAATTCGATTTCATGTCCCTTGCTGTTATCGGCAACTTTTTTTGTGCCCTTTTCCATTGCGGGAGGGTACTCCATAAACTTGATTACCTCGTACATATAGCCGCTTCGCTTTACGATGTCCTGCACGCCCATTATGATTGCCTGCAAGGAAGCGTGGAGAGTACCTGCGGCGCTAAGCATCTGCGAGAACACGCCGATTGTTATTCTGCCTGTAATTGCGAGGAAGCCGAGATACAGATATGTGCCGAAATCACGAAGTGCTCCGACTGTTATATCAAGGACGTTAAGGGGATACTTCTTATCATTGATATTCTGCCAGTAATCGGAGAGGCGCTTGATTTGCTGGGCAGACTTTTCAATCATCATACCTGCGGCGCTGTATAGACGAATATCCTTGCCGTAGCGAAAGTCCTCCATCTGCCAGCAGACATAACCGAAGATGCGGTTGATGTTGGAAAGCTCAGCAAAATTCTTGATGTCGATTTCGTTTTTCTTTGCATTGATGAACGCTGAAACTGCAAGAAGAATACCGATTATCAAAAGCAGCACGGGAGCGTTTGCAATCATCACTGCGGCAACACCGAAAAGCTTGATTGCATTGGAGAGGATTGTGAAAAAGCCCTTGGCAATTTCGTGCGCACCACCCGACCAGTTCATTCCGTCTCTTGCCTTTTTAATCTGGTCAAGGGCGTCTTTATTTTCAGTGAGTGTAAAGTCGATATCCATACAAAGCTGAGAAATTTCCTCGCTTTCGATATTGAGGAAGAAGTCTGCACTTTTCTCAAGGTGTACGGTCACACAGCTGTTTATTGCCTGCAGTAAAATCTGTGACACTACCATTGATGCGGCGAGGGTTATGATGTACCGCAAATCCTTTTCGGGAGCGGTCATTGCGTTGATGAGCAGCGGCAGAAAAATAATTTCAGCAAACGGAATTGCGGCACCTGCGATAACATTTATTGCTGAAATCGGCAGGTAGGATTTTCTGTACTTCCATATTTGCTTAAAGCAATAGATAAGTGATTGCTTTGAGGGAGAAATCTTTTTATCAGCCATTTGCGGTCACCTCCTCATCTTCGGGAATATCAAAGATATCCTTGTCCTCGACGTAATACTGCGCCTGCACACGGAACATCTCCGCATAAGCACCGTCATTTGCCATAAGCTCATCGTGAGTACCTATTTCCACCATTTCTCCGTCCTTGAACATTGCTACTCTGTCGCAGAAACGTGTGGAGGAAAGGCGGTGCGAGATATAAACGGCAGTCTGCTTGCCTACGAGGTCATTGAAGCTCTGATACAGACGATACTCCGCAAGTGCGTCGAGGGCAGCTGTAGGCTCGTCAAGTACGATAATATCAGCCTTTTTGTAGAGCGCTCTTGCAAGGGCAAGCTTCTGCTTTTCACCGCCCGAAAGGTCTATGCCGTCGTCGTAGAGAATTTTCAGCAGTTCAGTATCAATACCCTTTTCGAGAGAGTCAAGCTTCTCGCCAAGTCCTGCGTTACGGAGCATTTTTTCAGCTTCTGTCTTATCAGTATTGAACGGCTCTTTCATTGATACATTTTCCGACATTGGAAAAGCAAACACCATTACGTCCTGAAATGCAGGTGCAAACAGGTTGTAATATTCCTCACGGTTGAACTCGCGGATATCTGTGCCATTCATAAGGATACGCCCTTCTGTTACATCATAAAGACGGAGAAGAAGCTTGATGAATGTACTTTTTCCTGCGCCGTTAAGTCCCACAACGGCAAGCTTTTCGCCTGCGTCGAGGGTGAGGTTTACATTTTTCAGAGCAAACTTTTCCTGATTTGTGTATCTGAAGGAAACGTTGTCAAACTCAAAAACATACTTATCCGCTTTCGGAACAGGCTTGCCCTCTGAGGTATCGGTTGGAATGTCCATGAAGCTACGGTAATCGTCTGTATGGGAGCTTCGTTCACGGAGTCCCGAAAGTGCGGTTAAAATCTGGGTTATTGCTCCCGAAAAAGCGGCGGCGCTTGCTGAATAGAGGGTGAAGTTACCGATGGAGAGGTCCTCGTAGACAACGCTGTACACCAGCCAGCCCATTATGATAAGCTGACGGACAAGGGAAACTCCGTGGGAAAACATTGAGTTGTAAATCCAGTACTGACGGGATTTTTCCCAGTGGCGAAGCTCCTCGTCGTAGACCTCAATCTGCTTTTCGGCGAGGTATTTTTTCATTCCGAAAAGGCGGATATCCTTTGCGTAGGAAAAGTCAGTTGTGACGTTTTCCATATACTCAAGCTTTCGCCAGTGGGGCATCATTGCGTCCCACATTTCGATTTTATCCTTTTTGCGTATGTACTCAAAAAAGCGGAACTGGATAAAGCTGAGCACGGCTATAACGAGAATTATCCAAGGGTTGAACGTGGTCATGATGGACACGGCGGTTACCACGGAAACAAACTGCAAAAGCATATTCTGCATATTGTTCATCATTCCCTGCACGCCCTGCCAGTCACCTGCTGTAGCACGCTTTGCCTTTTGCAGACGGTCAAGCATTTCGGGATTCTCAAGGGTTTCGTACTCCATTGAAAGTGCCTTGGCGATACGCTCCTTGATAATCATAAGACGGACGTATGTAAAGCCTACGCCTGTTTTCATTGTCGAAACAGTATTGAGCCACATAAGAAACAACTCAACAGCTGTTGTACCGAGGACAAGGTACAGCAAGGGTTTTATATCACCGTTTCCGCTTGCCTGACGTTCAATCATGTCGATAACAAGCTTACCGATAAAGCTCCATATATAGGACATTGAAGCGCCTGCAACTGCGGCGGTAAGCATGAAGAAAATCAGGGATTTACGATACTTGACGAACTTACTGATAATAAATTTGCAGTTGCTTATGACGCCGTATTCTTTGTGGTACTCGTCTACCTTTTCTTCTTTCTTTTCTGATTGTGTAAAGATAGCCATATATTTCTCCTTTCTTTACATATAATGTCACTTTGTTCAGTCCATGCTGCAAAAACAAAACGGGCACTTCCATACAGAAATGCCCGTAACTATACACTATTTGCCGAATAATTATTTTGCAGCGGCAGACAAAGGCTCATTTCCGTTTATTCTTTTGGTTGTAATATTGATTGTTACGAACATCTGACTGCCTCCTTTCATTAATTTCGAGCTTTTAGTTAACTCATGTTTTATAGTGTAGCACTAATTTTTTCCTTTGTCAAGAACTTTTTATGTCAGCTCACTCATTGTGAGGTTTTTCAGCTTTCTGATAAGCGTACCTGCTCTGCCGATGCCTACCTGCTGAAGCCCCACAAGCAATGTTATGCCATGCTGTGGCTCGTTTGAGAAAAACGTGCCCAGCCAACCATCCCAGCCATATTCCCCTTTGGCGGAGAAAACTGAGGTTTGTGTTTCGTCGGTGCAGATACGCATAAGGTTGCCGTATGAATATCCGCTGAGCCAATCCCAGCCGGCGTTGAGCTGTGATTTCAGCTCAGGAGGAAAACAGGTTGTGGTAAGCTGTTTCACTGCTGCTTCGGGGAGAATTCTCATGCCGTTATATGTACCACCATTTATGAGCATTGCGGCAAAGTGAGAATAATCGTCCAGCGTTGAGCAAAGACCTGCCCCTCCCGACTCGAATGCGGCAGGAACATCTCTCTTATAGCGGAGGCTGAGGTGATTTGTTATACACTCCTCAAGTCCCTTTTCTCCGTAGTTGTAGACTTTAGCAAGGCGATGCTGTTTATCCTGCGGAACATAGAAATCAGTATCAAACATTTCCAGCGGCTCAAAAAACTCTGTGCGCAGGAACTCTCCGAAGGTTACTCCGCTTACCCTTTCAACAAGTGCGCCGAGGACATCGGCAGAAATTCCGTAGAGAAACTGTGAGCCAGGCTCAAAGCACAAATCAAGCTTTGAAGCCATCTGTGCAAACTCGGCGGTTGTTGCGGGGTTATCGGTATAAAGACGCTGCTCCATTTTCCAGAACATTTCACCCGATTGCTTGCTGCCGACAAATCTGTCGTCGGGATAAGCAAGTCCTGAGGTCATATTCATCAGGTCACGGACGGTAATTCTGCGTGTTACTGGCTTGCGGTTGCCGTTTGTGTTGATATACTGCTCAGAGAATTCGGGGAGATAATCGGCGATATCTGCTGACAAATCAACCTTGCCCCTTGAGGCAAGAAGCATTACAGCAGCGGCTGTTACAGGCTTGGTCTGGGAATATAGTCTGAAAATCGTGTCACGCTGAATTGGCAGTTTATTTTCAATATCACGCATACCATATTCGCAGTAGCATTTTTCGTAGCCGTCCTTGATTACAAGCATATTCACGCCTGCTGTATCGCCGTTGTCAACGGCTTCCTTGATTATATCGTAAGCCTTGTTATAAAGCTCAAAATCGTCGTTCATTTCAGAAATTATATCCATAGCTGTACGCCTCCTTAAGAAATTTTTCTGTGTTGCTGTCACGTTTTCCGTCATTTCCATAACCGCGTGTCATTTCATCAAAAACGACGAACTCTGTTTCTTTCGCACGGTCGCTTATTCTGTCACCAAGCATAACTGTTTTCATTGCTTCAACCTGCTCAATGCGATGTTTATCTTTCAGACAACCACCCATTGTTACAAGGAACAAAGCCTTGTCGAGAGTTTTCATAGTGCGGTTATCTCCATAAGCATAGCCATACGTCCACACACGCTGAAACCAGCCTGCAAGCAAGGCGGGGGCGTCCGTCCAGAAATCAGGATAGATAAAGGCTATTGCGTCGGAGCTGTTGATTTTATTCTGCTCTATGAGAACATCCTCGGGGATTGGTGCGGAGAGGTCATAGAAAGCTTCACGCAGGTATTCTGCTTCGGAAAACACAGGGTTGAAATTCATTCCGTATAAATCGGAAACTATATATTCATGCCCACCGTCAACAAGTCCTTTCAGAAATGCTTCCTTGACCTGATATGTAAAGCTGTTATGGCTGGGGTGGCAATACACTACAAGAACTTTCATCTTTATTCCTCCCGCTGTCTTAACATTTCACGGATTTCTTCCTCGCTGCAGCGGAAATCACCGTCGCCTATGCGGCAGTATGTGCCCTTGAAAATGTCCCTGCCGATATAGACAGGCTTATCCTTTCTTTCGGCAGGCGGCACGTTTACAACAATGATATGCTTTCCGTCAAGGTCTTCAATTGTGATATCCTCTTCGGTAAGGATATTCACGCTGACGATATCGGGATTATTAAAATCCTCCCACAGGTCACTAACCATTGCTTTTGGTGCTGGAAGATTTACGGCGTGGAGAGTACGGTCAGCTTCCTCACGGACACCCAGCAGAATTACTCCGCCGCAGGAATTGGCAAAAGCGGAATAGGTTTCCCACAGGCTTTCGGGAATTCCTCCGAGAGCTTTTTTTGCTTCTATAAATTCGCTTTCACGATACTGGTTAAGGTTGGAAAGGTTAATCATTATGATACCTCCGTTGACATTTATTTTTCAAGCGGTTCAGGATTTTGGCAGGGAATTTCCGTTCTTTCGCTGTTTCCGCACGCCCAAAATACAGCGTTTTCGATTACCCTCTGCACGTTTTTATTGTGGTAAATGGGGTACTCCTCGTGACCGGGCTGGAAATAGAAAACCCTTCCATTGCCACGTCGGAAGGTTACTCCGCTTCGGAAAACCTCTCCACCTGCAAACCAGCCCATAAACACGGTTTCGTCAGGCTCGGGAATATCAAACGGCTCGCCGTACATTTCCTCTTTTTCAAGGACAAATTGCTCGAGTACGCCCTTTGCAATGGGGTGCGACGGGTTGATGCACCAGACACGCTCACGGTCGCCGTGCCGCCATTTGAGGTTGAGGGTTGTTCCCATAAGAAGCTTCATCGGCTTGCTGTGATGTGCGGAATGAAGTGCGATAAGTCCCATTCCTGCAAGTACGTGCTTCTGTACAAGCTGTGCGGTTTCGTCGCTTACTTTATCGTGAGCCATATGTCCCCACCATATAAGGACATCAGTTTCGTTCAGTATTTCCTCGGAAATGCCATGATTCTCCATATTGAGAGTTGCAGTTTTCACTGTAATCTCTGGATTTGCCTCAAGGAAATTCTTTATACAGCCGTGGATACCGTCGGGGTAAATTGCGGCAACCTCCTGCTGATTTATTTCGTGGAGATATTCATTCCATACTGTTACCCTTACCATTTCCCAATTGCCCTCCTGATATTTTCTGCGGATTGCTTCATATATTCGGCCTGATTTACGGCCCCGAAATGCTCGATTGCAAATCTGCCGCTGTAGCCGTCAAAAATGAGCTTTTCGATAAGCTTATCAATTCCTATTACGCCCTCGCAAACGATTGATGGGTACATTACTGCACCTGACAAGTCTGCCTTTCCGTTTGTGTTGTCTGCATCGGCATTTGCAATATCATAGCTTCTGTCCTTCAGGTGGACGTGGACAACATATTTTTTCAGTGCTTCATAGGCTTCATCAGCACTTTCAAGGCAGTAACGAAAATTGCCCGTATCAAAGGTGTAACGCAAGCCGTCAACATTCTGCATAAAATAAAGCAGTCCCTCGGTTGTACAGCAGGGCGATTTCACGTCGTCAAAGTCCTCAAGAGTTACTGTTACGCCGTACTCAGAAGCGGCAATGCACATTTCATTAAGTCTTTCAGCTACAATCTTCCTGCACTCGCTCATTTGATCGTTATCATTGACAAAACCAGGTACGCAAAGCACCTTATCTGCACCGAAATATGCAGCGGTTTCAAGCAGTTTACGGTACTTTATTTCGCAGGTGTTTTTATCCTCGTGGGGAAAATCAAAGAAATTGTAAATAGAGGAAACCTTTACTCCACAGCTGTCAAAAAGGTATTTCACCTGCTCTTTTTCCTCAAGTCTCCACAAGTCGCACTCCAGACCGTCAATGCCGCATTTTACTGCGTATTCCAGCATTTCAGTAACAGTTGAGCTGCTTTGCTCAGCGGCTTCAAATATATGCTCATAGAACACGGAAAGCTTGTTATCCATATAAAATTTCTCCCAAAATTCATTTTATATCATTATAACAGCTATTCTGCCGCATTTCAATATCCTGCTGTAAAAGCAATGGTAAAAAAAGTGTAAAAAGCCTTGACTTTAATTCTGTTTAGAGTATAATTCTATTATAACAATAATTGCTTAACAGAGGTTTTCTATGAATATTATTATTGTCGGCTGCGGAAAAGTCGGTCAGACTATTGCTCAGCAGCTTAATGAAGAGGACAACAACATTACTGTTATTGACCTTGACGGTTCGATTGTAAATGATATTACAAGCCGTTTTGATGTTATGGGTGTTGTGGGCAACGGTGCTACTCATCTTAAACAGCAGGAGGCCGGCATCAAGGATGCTGACCTGCTCATTGCGGTTACAGGCTCAGATGAACTTAATCTGCTTTGCTGTCTGATTGCTAAAAAGGCAGGTAACTGTCAGACAATTGCCCGTGTGAGAAGTCCTGAATACAGTATGGAAGCTCCGTATCTGAAGGAGGAGCTTGGTCTTGCTATGGTTATCAACCCTGAGGCTGCGGCTGCGGCTGAAATTGACCGTGTACTCCGTTTTCCTTCGGCTATAAAGATTGATACTTTTGTAAAGGGCAAGGTTGAGATGCTGAAATTCAAACTGCCTGAGGAAAGTCCCCTTGTTGGCTGTGCGGTAAAGGATATGGCTTCGAAATTCCACTGCGATGTACTTGTCTGCACAGTTGAGCGTGATGACGATGCGTTCATTGCAAAGGGTGATTTTGTATTTGAGGGCAAGGATATTATTTCAATTATTGCTTCTCCACGAAATGCAAATGACTTTTTCCGCAAAATCAAGTATAAAATCAATTCTGTCAAGGACGCTATGATTGTGGGCGGCGGTGAAATTACCTACTACCTCTGCGAAAGGCTTCACCGTGCAGGTATTCCTGCAAAGATTATTGAAAAGGACAGAAAGCGCTGTGAGGAGCTTTGCTCGCTGTGGCCCGAGGTTATTGTAATCAATGGTGACGCTGCTGAACGTGAAACGCTTATTGAGGAAGGCATCGAAAGCGCAGGCGCTTTTGTTGCGCTGACAAATATGGACGAGGAAAATATTCTTCTTTCCCTTTTTGCTCAGAGCGTGAACAAGGGCAAGCTGGTTACAAAAATCAATCGTATTGATTTTGATGACGTTGTCAAGCACCTTGACCTTGACACAACTATTTACCCTAAGAATATTACATCGGACATGATTCTGCGTTATGTACGTGCGATGAAAAAAACTATCGGAAGCAATGTTGAGACTTTGTACAGCGTTATTAAGGGTAAAGTTGAAGCGGCTGAATTCTTCATTAAGGACAATTCGGAAATCACCGACAAGCCGCTCTTTGAACTGAAGCTGAAAAATGACATTCTCATTGCTGCAATTTTCCGTGGAAGGACAGTTATTATCCCGAGAGGTAATGACACCATTCAGAAGGGCGACTCGGTTGTAATTGTTTCGAGAGTTGCGGCGCTTCATGATATTGATGATATTCTTATGTAACGGAGTTTAAGATGAACTACAGAATGATTAGATATATCCTTGGCTGGATATTGATTTTCTCAGCTTTATTTATGCTTGTGCCGATGATTACGGCATTGTTTTATGCTGAGAAATCAGGTCTTGCTTTCCTGCTTTCAGCGGGAATAAGCGGGGCACTGGGCGGACTTTGCGTACTGAAAAAGCCTGAAAAAACCGAGCTTCACGCAAGAGAAGGCTTTGTTATTGTTTCGCTCAGCTGGATTGCCCTTAGTCTTTCGGGCTGTATGCCGTTTGTATTTTCAGGAGCAATTCCCCACTTTGTTGATGCACTTTTTGAAACAGTTTCAGGCTACACAACAACAGGTGCGTCAATTCTCACGGAAGTTGAAAGTCTGCCTAAATGCGTGCTGATGTGGAGAAGCTTTATTCACTGGGTAGGCGGTATGGGTGTACTGGTTTTCATTATGGCATTTATGCAGCTCAGCGGCGGACAGAATATGCACCTGATGAAGGCGGAAAGCCCAGGGCCGTCGGTAAGCAAGCTTGTCCCGAGAGTGCGTACCACGGCGCTGATACTTTACTCAATTTATTTTGTGCTGACCCTTGCGGAATTTGTTATTCTGCTTTTTGCGGATATGAGCGTTTTTGATGCTCTCAACACATCCTTTGCTACGGCAGGCACAGGTGGCTTCGGTATACGTAACAACAGTATGGGTGGCTTCTCACCTGCAATTCAGATTATTGTTACGGTATTTATGATGCTGTTTGCAATAAACTTCAGCAGCTATTATTTTATTCTCAAGGGTAATTTCAAAGACGCATTCAATTCAGAAGTGCGCTGGTTCCTCGGAATTGCTACGGTTGCCACACTGATTTTCGCATTCAACACGCTGAATATTTATGGTACATTCGGAGAATCATTGAGGCACTCTGCATTTACCGTTGCTTCGGTTATGTCTACAACAGGCTTTGCAACAACCGACTTCAATCTGTGGCCTGAACTTTCGAGAAGCTTACTGGTAATCCTGCTGTTCTTCGGAGGCTGTGCGGGAAGCACCTGCGGCGGTATCAAAATTTCAAGAATTATCATTCTTTTCAAGAGTATGGGCAAGGAACTGCAGAACCTTGTTCACCCGAAGCAGGTCAAGAAAATTGTTGTTGACAAACGTCCTGTTGAGCACGAGGTTGTGCGTTCGGTAAATGTTTATATGGTTTGTCTGGTAATGATTTTCGTTCTTTCTCTGCTTGTCATTTCCTTTGACAATCACGATTTCACAACGAATTTCACTTCTGTTGCAACCTGTCTGAACAACGTTGGTCCCGGTCTCAATATGGTTGGACCTATGGGGAATTTCGCAGGCTTCTCCCCTGTATCTAAAACAATGCTGATTTTCGATATGCTTGCGGGACGACTTGAACTGTTCCCTGTTCTGTTATTGTTCCTGCCTGATACATGGAAGAAATAAAAATAAGTCACAGTACATTTTGTGTGCTGTGACTTTTTGTTTTGGATTAAATTACATCGCTGTCAAGAATAATTGTGAAAGGTCCGTCATTAAGCAGTTCAACCTTCATATCTGCGCCGAAAATACCCTTTTCGGTATGGAACTGCTTTGCACACTCGGCAATAATGTACTCGTAAAGCTCGTTTGCCATATCAGGCTTACCTGCGTTGATGAATGAAGGACGGTTGCCCTTCTTGCAGTCGGCATAAAGGGTGAACTGGGAAATCAGCAGAAGTTCTCCTCCCACATCTGCGAGGGCAAGGTTTGTTTTGCCATTCTCGTCATCAAATATACGAAGTCCCAGCATTTTCTTGATAAGTCGGTCGGCTTCGGCTGTTGTATCGGTCTGTGACACGCCGATGAGAACCATAAAGCCCTTGCCGATTTTACCGACGATTTCGCCGTCCACCTTTACGGAAGCGTGGGTTACACGCTGAATTACAAATTTCATAGTCTTATACTTCCTTTCATAGGAACATTATACCACGAAATTTTTATATGCACAAGTTAAAAATTCTTTTTCAGATTTTCCATTGCGTCGATAACTTTATCGCACCAGTTATCGAACTCCTCGTCCTCGACCTGAAGTTCCTTATGTGCAAGCATATACTCAACGGCAATCTTTATACCTTCTTCGGCACGAATTGTTGCGTTGAATTCGGGTACAGCTGCTTTAACCTTGGAATTGTCGAAAATGACAGTGTTTGCCTTGTCGCCGATAAGCCCGCCTTGGAAATCGTAGTTGCTGAGCTCGTGCAGCATCTGCGAAGAAACATAATACGGCTTCAGCTCAACACCGAGGCTGTCGGCGATTGCCTTGTAAATCTGGTTCCAGGTCACGCTTTCGTCGCTTGTGATGTGGAAAGCTTCTCCGATTGCGTGGGGGTTGCCGATAAGTCCCACAAAAGCAACAGCGAAATCCTCGTTGAATGTGATTGTCCAGAGGGTTGTGCCGTCGCCGTGAATGATAACAGGCTTGCCGTCAATCATTCTTTTCAGCACCTGCCAACAGCCCTTGCTGCCGTGAACTCCGAGAGGGACACTTCTTTCGTCATATGTATGGCTTGGGCGGATAATTGTTACGGGGAAGCCGTTTTCACGGTACACTTTCATAAGGTACTCCTCGCAGGCAATCTTGTTACGTGAGTATTCCCAGTATGGATTTGCAAGGGTCGTTCCCTCAGTAATTTTGTAGTGGCGCACAGGCTTGTGGTAAGCAGAGGCGGAGCTGATATATAGGAACTGCTTGGTTTTTCCATTGAACAGGCGGTAGTCACGCTCAAGCTGTGCAGGGACAAATCCGATAAAGTCGCAGACAGCGTCAAAGGTCATACCTGCAAGCTTTTCAGCTGCTTCCGCTTCGTTGTTGATGTCTGCGCAGATTGTCTTCACGCCCTCAGGGAGAGTATCATTGCGTGTTCCGCGGTTGAGGATATAGACCTCGTGACCCTTTTTTACAAGGAGTCGGGTTATAGCGCTGCTGATTGTACCTGTGCCGCCGATTAACAATACTTTCATTTTTACCATTCCTTTCATTTTTTGTGGATAGCCGTTATCCGTTGTCAACCTTATTGTAACATATATTGGATAACAAGTCTACAATTATGTGTTAATATTTATCTGTTGATTGGCACGTTTTTATATGCTATACTAATTGAAAACATTGTAAGGAGCGCACGCTTATGAAGGTACTTATGCTTAACGGAAGTCCTCACTCTAATGGAAACACTTACACCGCACTGCACGAGATGGAGAAGATTTTTGCCGAAAACGGAATTGAAACGGAAATTCTCAACGTGGGCAATATGGATATCCGTGGCTGTACGGCGTGCGGATATTGCTATAACAATGGAAAATGCGTGTTTGATGATGTTGTGAATGAGGTTGCAAAGAAATTTGAAGAGTGTGACGGACTTGTTGTGGGCAGTCCCGTTTACTACGCTTCAGCAAATGCTACTCTTGTTGCACTTCTGCACAGACTTTTCTACAGCTCACATTTTGACAAGACCATGAAGGTTGGTGCAAGTGTTGTTGCGGCAAGACGTGGCGGCTTGTCCTCGACCTTTGATGAGTTGAACAAGTTTTTCACTATAAGCGGTATGCCTGTTGCTTCAAGCCGTTACTGGAACAGTATTCACGGCAATGGCGGCACTAATGACTCCTTGCAGGATATTGAGGGACTTCGCACAATGCGTACCCTTGCAAGAAATATGTCCTTCCTGATGAAGAGTATCGCTCTCGGCATGGCTGAATACGGTCTGCCTGAACTTGAAGTGGGTGAGCCTACCAATTTCATACGCTGACTCAAAGTTGACAATTACGGCAAATAATGGTATAATATTTTTAATGTACACCAAACGAAAGGATTTTTAACTATGGCTTTCTGGAATAAACCTCAAGATGTTGCACCAACACCTTCCCCTGCACCTGTTTCCTCCCCTGCGAAATTTGTTGACGCTGATGACTTTTTCAAGGATATGGGCAGAAAGCCCAAGCTTCCAAAGGATTTAGCTTCTATTGAAACTCCTGAGGTTACTGGACTTCGTGAGGGACCTGCTCCTGTGCCTGAATGTACACTCGCAAACTACGAAAATGAAATAAATACTGAGGGGCTTATTGACAAGGCTGCTCTTGATGACGGTCAGTATCACGGCTTTATGGAGGACAGACCTTCTGATGAGGAGGTTGCCGCTAAGGAAGCCGCTGCCGCAAGAAAGGCTGCTGCAAATCAGCCTGCTTTCAACGACCCTGACGATTTCTTCAAGGATATGGGCAAAAAAGCTAAACAGCCAAAGGAACTTGCACAGATTGAAACTCCTGATGTTGTGGGACTTCGTGAGGGACCTGCTCCTGTTGCAGAGTGCACACTTGCTGATTTTACTGCTGAAATCAATACGGACGGGCTTATTGACAAGGCTGCTCTTGATGACGGACAGTATCACGGTTTTATGGACGAGGCATAATTACAAACTGCTGCATTTTAATATGCGGCAGTTTTTATTGATAAAGTATTGTCAATTTGCATAAATGTTATTATTTTGACATGTTTAATAGTTTTTTCTCTTGAAATAAATTAAAATGTATGTTATAATGTATTATGTGTTAATATATTAAAGTTTAAAGGTGCATTTGTATTGCTTATTGTTTCACCTTTGAGTTTTCTCAGAGGCTTTATCTATAAATTTGTGGGGGTTATAAAAATGAACGGCGTAACTAAAAAAGTTCCCGGTGTAGCCAATGTTCTTGTTGTTGATGATAATGTAATCCTTCTCCGCACGGTAAAGGAGATGCTTGACTCAAAATATAATGTTTCTATTGCAACTTCCGGCGAACAGGCTTTCAAGTCAATTGCCAGAAGAAAGCCTGATGTTATTCTTCTTGATTATGAAATGCCTGAAATGAATGGTGAAGAGGTTATTACACAGCTTCGTGAAGATAAGACAACTGCTGATATCCCTGTTCTTTTCCTTACCAGCAGTGCTAACCGTGAGGTTGTAAAAAAGCTGATTATGCTTAATCCCGATGGCTACATGCTGAAGCCGCCAAACAAGCAGACTATGCTTGAACACATTGAAGAGGTACTCCGCAAAGACGAAGAATAAAGGGATGATTACTATGACTCACATTTTTATTATCAATCCATTTGCGGGACATAAAACCTTTGCTGATAATCTGCGTGCGAAACTGAACACGATAAAAAATCTGGACTATTTCGTGTTTAACACTCGTTACGCAGGATATGAAAAAGAACTTGTAAGAAAAATCCTTCACATTTTTGAGGGGGAGAAGCTTCGCTTTTATTGCTGCGGTGGTTCAGGAACCATGCGCCACATGCTTAACGGCTTCGACTGCCTTGATGATGTGGAGGTTGCTTTTTTTCCATGCGGTCTTACAAATGACTTTCTGAAAAATTTCGGCAAGGACGAGTCTCGCTTTCACAATATCGAGGAGCTTATTGACGGCGATGTTATAAAGGTTGACTATATAAAATCAAATCACGGAATTTCGCTCAACTCGCTTTCAACCGGAATGGACAGCAATTGTCTGCGTAAAATGGATGATTATCGCATAACTCGATTCATCGGAAAGGATATGCCTTACACATTTGCTACGCTTTACTCGATTTTCGTTTCTAATCCTCATGAATACGAAATTATGCTGGATGACGAAACTATAACAGGAAAATTTGCAGAAATATTTATAGGAAACGGCTGTGTTTTCGGCGGAAATATGTTTTTTGCCGAAAAAACCTGTGTAAATGACGGCAAGGCAATTTCCCGCATCGTCGGCAACAAAAAAGCTTTCACGCTGCTTCCTTCGCTTATTGATTTGCAGAAGAAAAAAATCCACAAGCTTGAAACTAACATGCGCTGCGGTGAGTGCAGCAAGATTACCATAAAACGCACAAGCGGTGCTCCTTTTGCAATAAATCAGGACGGTGACCTTATTAAGGGCATTACGGTCTGTGAAGCAGAAATTGTACACAAGGGACTTAATTTTGTTGTTCCCAAGGGTGTAAGAGTATGTGAGGAGGCAAGAGAATGAGGTCACAATTTCAGACAGCATACACAACAAATTCTTTTTTCTATGTATTTATGGGAATAGCTACAATTATTATGGGCGTAGCTAATGAAAGACTTTCTTTGCCGCTTCTGATTGCTTTTATTGTTTTTTTTGTCGGAACAACAGTGGCTTTCTCAATAGTTGCACGAAGAACCAGAAAATACACACTTTACGGAAAGCTGCAGATGGTTGCTTTTGTAATTATCAATATTTTTCTTTCAGTTGTGTTTGATTCGGCACAGGTTTTCATATACGCAATGTGCTTCAGCACAATCCTCGGCTTTGTTTTTATTGATGTCAAGGTATCAAGATTCCAGTTTGTTCAAAGCTTTATCATTATTTTTATTGCGGCACGTTTTATTAACTATTATGTAGGCTCACGGCAGACTATGCTCGCTTTCAGCTTCGGTACGGTTATGCTGCTGGTTATGAACTGGGTTGTTGTCAGCATGGCTAATCACATAAAGTTTCAGTACCGCAAAAATTCTGAACAGGAGCGAAGCCTTGATGATATGCTGAAGGTTGTTGAGGCAAAATGCGATGAGGCACAGAACGCTGCAAAGGCAAAATCCAGATTTCTTGCGCATATGTCTCACGAAATACGTACTCCTATCAACGCTGTTATTGGCATGAATGAGATGATTCTGCGCGAGAGCAAGGACAACGATATTCTGCGTTATGCATCGGAAACTAAAAATGCAGCAGACTCTCTGCTAGGAATAATCAACGATATTCTTGATATTGCTAAAATTGAAGCAGGCAAAATCACTCCTATTTATGTTGAATACAAGCCAGCAAAGCTTATTGTTGAAATTTACAACATGATACGCTTCAAGGCGGAAGACAAGGGTCTCGAATTTAATGTAGTTGCTGACGAAAACATTCCTTGCAGACTCAAGGGTGACGACATAAGACTGAAGCAGATTGTTGTTAATCTGCTGACAAATGCGGTTAAATACACGCATAAAGGCAGCGTAACGCTGGAAATAAAATATATGGGCAACGGAATTCTTTATTTCAGCGTTAAAGACACGGGCATCGGCATAAAGGAAGAGGATATTGAACAGCTTTTCGAAGCATTTGCCCGCATGGACGAGGGTACAAACAGAAAAATTGAGGGTACAGGTCTCGGTCTTGCTATTACCTCCTCCCTTCTGAATATGTTTGGCAGCAAGCTTGATGTTGCAAGCCAATACGGAGTCGGTTCATTCTTTGCATTTGAAATTTCGCAGGAAGTAATCAATCCTACTCCTATGGGCAAGCTTGACCTTCATAACATAGAATACGAGCACAAGACTTACACTGCAACCTTTACTGCACCTTCGGCTAAGGTTCTGGTTGTGGACGATAATGAGATGAACAGAAAGGTTTTCAAAAACCTGTTGAAAAAGACTCGTATTGATATTTCCGAAGCGGCAAGCGGTATGGAGTGTGTGGAGAAAATAAAGCAGGTAAGATATGACATTATCTTCATGGACCACATGATGCCTGTTATGGACGGAATTCAGACGCTTGAAAGGGTACGAAACGAAGAAGCAAGTATTTGCAAGGACGTTCCAGTTATTGCTCTTACTGCGAATGCACTTGCTGGCGCAAGAGATTTTTATCTTGAGGCAGGCTTTGACGGATTCCTGTCTAAACCTATTAACCCCAAAAAGCTTGAAAAATTAATCTATGCCAACCTTTCATCTGAACTGACTCAGGAAGCTGATCCCGAAGAGAATGAAGAAGTCAATTTTGAATTCCCGATTGTAAACGGTGTTGACTGGGACTATGCAAAGCTTCATTTTGAAAGCAACTCAGCTTTGATTGACACGGTAAGAATGTTCCTCAGGTCATTGAAAAGCGAAGCTGATGAACTGGAGTTGTATTTTGACTCTATCGAAAATGAAGGTGTTATTGACAGTTACAGAATTAAAGTTCACAGCATGAAAAGCTCAGCTGCGCTTATCGGTATTGTAAATCTTGCAGGTATGGCTATGGAGCTGGAAAATGCTGCAAGAAACGGTGACACAGCTCCAATCAAAGCTATCCACCCTACTTTCATTGCACGCTGGCTGAAATATAAGGAGCTGTTATCTGATTTTTCAGGAAATAATTCTGCTGAGAAAAACGCTGATGAGCATCTGAATGAATTAGATGATATCTTCTCAAACATAAGGAATGCGGCTGAAATGATGGACGTAGACGCACTGGATGAAATGTCCCAAAAGCTTGATGAATACAGATTTGAAGGTGAAATGGCTGACAAAATTGAACAGATTAAGACTGCTATATTTAACTTTGAGATTGATAAGCTGGTAGACTGTTCATACAAATAATGCGAAAAAAGGCCTGTTGCAAATGCAGCAGGTCTTTTTATATTCCGTATTTGATTTTTATACGCTCCAGCTTTTCACCGAAAGGCTTTGCCATAAACCACAAAAAAATGAAGTTGGAAACAGAATACATTATGGTATGAGGCAATGCTGTCAGGATTGCCGTAAGATACAACTCTGAGCGAAAGCTTCCATCGTACCAGATTACTGTCCATATATCCATGACGAGAGAATATACAATTCCTGCCAGCACACCGTACACCAGCATAAACCATTTATGCCGTTTTATCGGATTGGCTAGAAAGCCTGCAAGCAGACCTATCATTCCCCAGGCTATCATCTGAAATGGAGTCCATGGACCTTGTCCGAAATAGAAATTCGACAGGAGCGCTGACAATGCTCCAACGAGGAAGCCTGCTTCCCCTCCGAGATAAATTGCAGTTATAACAGTAATTGCGGTCACAGGCTTGAAAAACGGAATGAAGCGTCCTGCAATGCAAAGTGCTGTCATTACTGCAACTATAACCATTCTGCGTGAGCCTGTAGGCTTTTTTTCATACCCTGCCGCAAATAACAGCAGTGAAAGCAAGGCTACTCCTATTGAAACAATCAGATAACGCTGCTCGTCAAATACTGTTGCGCCAAGAACAACCAGAAGCGGTATCAGCATGAATGGTACTGCTATTTTTACAGCACTTCTCAGACGGCTGTTTTCGATAACTATCACACCTGCTCACCGCCTTTGTTGAGCGTGAACAGCTTTACTGCATCACTGAGAGATGCTGTATTGCTGTATATTCCTCGGGTCATTCGGCTTACGGCGGTTGTATAGAAATTGTTTTCGGTGAAAAACCTGCTCGGGGTATCCACCGACACGATTTCACCCCTGAAAAACATTGCGCATCTGTCTGCACAATCGCAGGCGAACTCCATATCGTGACTCACGACTACGATGGTCATACCATCAGATTTGAGCTGCTTGAGAATATTTATCAGCCTATGCTTTGAAGCTGAGTCAATTCCCTTGGTAGGCTCGTCGAGAAGAAGCAGCTTTGGTTTTGCCGCGAGGACTTTTGCAAGGGCAAGAAGCTGCTGTTCACCGCCCGACAAATCATAAGGATGCTTGTCCATCAGTTTTTCAAAATCAACCGGCAGCTTTTCTGCTTCTTCCTCGGCACCTTCAAGTTCCTCACGGACTGTATTCCTCATAAACACGGTCTGCACATCCTGTGGGAGAAGTGTAAGGCAGTTACGGTAAAGCGATTGGTTTTTATAGCTTTTGATTTTCTTTCCAAAAATTTCAATGGTGCCGCTGTACGGCTTTATCAGGTCAGCTGCAACTGAAAGAGCAGTAGTTTTACCTGAGCCGTTTCCGCCGAGAATACAGAAGATTTCATTTTCATAGACGATAAGGTTCAGTCCCCTCAGCACGTCGGGGAGATTTCTTTCATATCGGAAGTACACGTCCGAAAAGCAGATTGCGGTCTGCGGTGAATGGGTATATTTAGGAGTCGGAAGTGCTGTTGTTTCTCTACCAAAATTTTCTTCGATAAATCGTCGTCCCTCGCGGATATCAAGGGGGCACTCACCCTTTCCGTTTACTGCGTGGAAAAGTTGTACTGCGTAAGGCATTGAATACAGCAGTTTTGCATCGCTGAGATTTGCGGCAATATTTCGCGGAGTATCAAAGCTTTTGACAACACTGTTATCCAGCACAAGAAGCTTGTCACTTATGGGAATTACTTCTTCAAGGCGGTGCTCGGAAATAATCACAGTCACGGAAAGCTCCCTGTTGATTTTTTTCAATGCTGAAATAAATTCGGAGGCAGCAATGGGGTCAAGCCTTGAAGTCGGCTCATCGAGGACGATTACCTGCGGATTCATAACCATTACGGCTGCAAGGCACAGCAGCTGCTTCTGCCCTCCCGAAAGCTCGGAAACCTTTTTTTCATACCAACTCTCTATTCCGAAATATGCTGCTGTTTCAGCAATTCTGCGTGCCATGACAGGCTGAGGCAAATTCAGATTTTCCAAGCCAAAGGCAAGCTCATGCCACACTGTATCGGTTACAATCTGATGCTCGGGGTTCTGCATTACAAAACCTATCTCCGAGGCACTTTTTTCGGGTGTAAGACTGCTTAGTGGTTCACCGTCAAAAATGATTTTGCCGCTTATTTCTCCAAGGGGTGATATTTCCCTTTTCAGCAGGCGTAGAAGCGTTGATTTACTGCTTCCCGTTGCACCGCACACTGCCACGAAATCTCCCTTGTTTACCGCAAACGAAACGTTTTTGATTGCGGGTGAAGTTGTCAGAGGATATGAAAAGGTCAGATTTTCGACTTTAAGTATTTCCATTTCAGCTCCTCCTTTACAGCAATAATTACGGGCAGAACGGTCATTAAGGCATATGAAACATACCCCACTGCAACCTCCGCAGTGATTTCGGGTGTGGAAATATACGGGTAGAACTCAAAATCTGCGTTTCTCACGCCGAACAGCGTTACGGTGGAGAGGGCTAAAACTGCACAAATAAGAAGCACATCATCAAGCTTAAAGCGGAAAATCGAAAAGCGTGAGCGTTTCCCTGCACCGTATCCCCTTGCAGTCATACTGTCGGCGGTAACAATTCCGTTTTCCAGTGCCCATGTTATCATTATTGAAAAAATTCTCATTCCGCCTTTAAAGCTGTCAACAATATTTTCGTCCTTATACAGTCCCAGTGCTTTCTGACTTGCGTGCACTTTTTTTATTTGTGCACCGAAAAGCGGTACATATCTCAGTGCCATTGACAGCGTAAGTGCAAGCTTGGGTGACAGTGCACCGAAAAGATACAGCAGCTTATCGGCTGTCATAACATCTGAAAACGAACGAAACCAATACAGCACCGCTATAACTGTTACTGCGGCACATACGCCATAGATAAGCGCTTCAAGCGTAATGGGGTTATTGTTCATAACAAACAGTACTGTTGCACCGTTATGGGAAACGAGGGGATTAACCAATGCCATAACTGCGAAAAGACCTGCTGAAAATAGATGCAGCGACAGGCTTTTTCTTCCGTTATTCATAAGGTACAACGTTATGGCTCCCACAAGTGAGATTGCGGAAATCACAGGGTTTGCGCTGAACATTGCAATTCCTGTCACGGAGAAAAAATATATTGCAGATGCCACAGGATTGCTGTCTGCAAATGTTCGCATAATACCCCTCCTTACTTTAAATCATTTCCCATTTCACAGGTATAGAGCCACTTGATTTCATCGCCGTCAGAAAGTGTATATGAGTCACAGCCTACCGATGCTTCTTTTCCGTTGACATAATAGAGCCAGCCTGACAGGTCTCCGAAATCGAACTCATAGATGTAATTCATTCCCGAAATATATCCGCCCGAAAACTCAGTCTGTATATTATTTTCACGGCACGCTTCAACAAGAATATCGTAAACCGTTTCGTCCTTTTCAAAGACAAATTCGGTTTCTGCAAGGATTATTCCATTTTCAGGAATGTAGTCCTTTCTTCCTGCTACGGTATCGCATCGGATTTCCAACGTGACTGTACCAATTGGATTTTGCTTTTCTGATGCTGTACCATAGTAATCCTCGGCACTGCTGAATTCAGTGAACAGAACTACAAGCAATGCTGCTACAGAAACAACAGCAACAATGATAAAATTCTTTTTGTTTCTCTTTTTTGCAATCCATAGCACTGCACAAGTCAGAATGGCTGCTCCAACAATAATTATGCAGACAACGGGCTTATAGGAGATACTTTTCGTCTTTTGCGGGTCGCTTGCTACAGTCATTTCCGTTTCATTTCCCAACGTTTCCGCTGTATTTCCCGTTATTTCCGTTTTATTTTCGGTTATTTCTGCAGAAATTTCCTTTTGAGAACCGCCGTTTTCCAAAATGTAAATGTTCTTCATCTTATCATAAGCAACAGATGCTATGAAAGCCTGCACTGTTGCAGTATGATTTCCGTCGCTTCCAATCTCGTGGCAGAAGCTTCCGTTATCAAGTCGGAAATTTTCCAATGCTGAGAAGAGCGTGTTTCCGTTTTTAGCAAATCTGCTGTCCGTTTCCGCATCGATTTCCAATGCTGAAAGAGCTGTAATAGCCTGTGAAATGGTTTCCGAGGTTTCTTTTCCCATAGATTTATATCCACCGTTTTCAAGCTGTTTATCTGAAAGGAACTGCACTGCACCATCAACAGCGTTTTTCACTTTTTCATCGGTACTATAGTAAGGTGCAAGTGCCTGAATTGTCATTGCGGTAACGTCGGGGTCGCCGTACTCTCCCATTACTGCCCAACCACCGTCGGAAAACTGCATTGAAAGGATTTGTTCAACAACACTTTCAGGCGTATATGCCGAACTTGTACAGCCGTTATTCAGCAAGTGCAAGCCATATACATAACTCATTATCCCCTGCTCACCGATTGAATTTTCCATTGTTTCGGTGATGTAATCGGAACTGCTCCCAACTGCAAGCAGGGCAAGTGCATATTTCTGCCGAGAGGTTGCTGAACGCACTGTATTGTTTTCAAGATAGTTTTCAAGGGCTGTTTTGTACTCGGAAAAGTTGTAGTTTCCAATTTGACTCAAGGCAATAACATACCATTCCGATGTTTTACCTGCATTTTCGGAAAGCTCGGTATCAATCCATTCCTGCACAGTTTCTGTTCCGCACTCATTCAACTTGAAGCTTATAATACTGTCATAAATCGCAGAAGGCTCTTCTGCTGAAATATTGATTACAAGCAGAAGAGCCGTAATTATGCAGGAAATTATCGCCAAAATCTTACTTTTCATTCTTCTTAGTTACGAAAGCGGCTGCAAGAGCAATTGCTGCTACTGCAACAATACCGCTTGTGTTGTTGCCTGTTTCGGGAGCTGTTGTTGCGCTGTCGGAAGAAGCAGCTGTAACTTTTACCTTGCAAACAGGTGGAACAAGTGTCTGTGTATCGGAAACGGCGCTGATTATATACTCGCCTTCTTCATCGAACTTAATTTCCACCTTACCCTGAGAGTCGGTTGTATAGCTCGTTTTTTCGCCATTTATGGTTATTACAGCGTCGCTTGCAAACAATGTAACTGGATTCCAGTCTGCGTCATAACCTGCGTAAGAAAGTGCAAGTGCCATTTCTGCACCCGTTTCAAGTTCTGCTGAATCAATATCAAACCAGCAATAAGCATCAGACCAAGCTGTAAGATCACTGTATGCGTAAGCAGTGATATAATCTCCGTCTACAATTGTGTCGCTGAGGCTCATTGCGGAAGTATTATTTTTGTAGTAACCATAGCTGCCGCCGTTTTCTACTCCCCAAAGCTTGTTGAGGGAAAGTCCATACTCTGTTTCACTGGAATCAAAGCCTGCTTCTGCACCTCCGTCATATTTTGCCTCATGCGCGGCAAAAAGTGCGTCATTGATTGTGAGTGCACCATCGGCGTCAACGTCTGTAACTGTGATTTTTTCCTGAGTGACAGGAAGTGCTCCTGTACCGTCGGAAATTGTTACATAAACATCAACTGTTTCAGCGGCAAAGGCTGTAAAAGCTGTGCTGAATGTAAGTGCGATTGCGGATACTGCTGCGATGAATTTTTTCATTTGTTTTTACCTCATTTCTAAAAAATAAAAACTCCCTCAGTGGTCTGAAGGAGCAAATTGATTACACGGCAAAAACAGCCTTGAAATGTGCAAAAAATCAAAGCTAATCGTGTATCGGTTGCTTTGCTTCACGTCCCAAGCTGTTTAACCCTTAAAACACGGCAGGTCTCCTGACTTATGACACAGCATTTCTGCGTGGTACGCACCTTCTCAAGCGGTTGCTCAATGGTATCTGCGCACCTCTCGTCAAATACAGTAATGGCGGTTGCTCCGGATTCGCACCGGATTCCCTATTAATCTACGCGTCACATTGCACTGCAAAATGATTTCGAACCGTATTTCGTATCGTATTCAATTGTATTAACTATAACATTCCTGACGGAATTTGTCAAGAGTAAAGAAAAAACACCGTGAAAGCCGAAGCTCTCACGGTGCGTAAAAATCAATTAT
>JAFTWI010000069.1 GCA_017465345.1 Oscillospiraceae bacterium | reverse complement strand
GTCATGATACCGCTCTGGATAGGAGCATAGTCGTTGAGAGCCTTAGCCATAGGAGCAAGGCAGTTTGTTGTACAAGAAGCAGCGGAGATGATCTTGTCATCTGCTGTAAGTGTGTTCTCGTTTACGCTGTAAACGATAGTCTTAAGATCCTTACCTGCGGGAGCGGAGATAACAACCTTCTTTGCACCTGCGTTGATGTGAGCCATGGACTTCTCTGTGGAGCAGTAGAAACCTGTGCACTCGAGAACTACGTCAACACCGAGTTCGCCCCATGGGAGTTCTGCAGCGTTAGCCTTAGCGTAGATTGTGAGTGTCTTGCCGTCAACTGTGATTGTACCAGCTTCATCATCAGCAACTACAGTGTGAACGTTTTCGCCCATCTTACCGCAGTAACCGCCCTGAGCTGTATCATACTTGAGAAGGTGAGCGAGCATAGAAGGCTTTGTGAGGTCGTTGATAGCAACTACATCATAACCTTCAGCACCAAACATCTGTCTGAATGCGAGACGACCGATACGGCCAAAACCATTGATTGCAACTTTAACTGACATTGGAATTTCCTCCTAAAAGAAAAATTTTTTCAGCGTCCTATAATCTGAACACCGCATACATATATTTTAACCTATTTTGTTTTATTTTGCAATACCTTTTGATAAAAAAATAACAGTTTTTAATTTTTGTTTTTATTTTAGTAATTATCTTCTGCCGCCGCGACCTCCGCCGCCACGGCTTCTGCCGCCCGAGCGTCTGCTTCCGCCGCCTCGGCTGCCGCCGGAAGAACTGCTTTCGATACGTGTTCGTGTTGTGTATTCGCGGACGAAGTAATCCTGCTTGTTGTACATATCGATAGTCGTTCTGTTCAGATAAGCGTTTGCAGAGGGTGACTGATGGGTCTTATATCTGACAAGAACAATCGATATGCTTATTACCGCACCGATTACACCCATTATAAAGCCGCCGAAAATAACCGTCAGGTCGAGATGCACATCATCATCGTAATACTCAATTGCGTCCTCAAAATCGTCGCCCAGCGCACCGATTGTCGGGTCGTATTCAACTGTACCTTCATTATAGTAATATTCAAGATAGTGGTAGAAGAATTCAAGGTTTTCCACGTCCTTGTAATCCATATAGCAATCCTCACAAGTATCCATCATCGTGTCAAAACGTGAGGAGTTGAAATAGTTGAGCAAATCGCCGTCCATGGAAATCCAGCGATAGTCAAGGTCGATAAGGTACACAACCGAGTCAGGGTCATCTCCGAAGGTATCATAGCAATACTGTTCAGCGTAATCACAAGCGTCAACACCGTCCAGACCGAAGCCTACGTTTGTTGTTACAACAGCAATATTCCAGCCTGTTGCATCAGCAACCTCCTGCTGACGTGCTTCAAGATGTGCAATTTCAGCATCGGAGTAAAGCCCCGCCATATCGTTGATACCTGCCGACCACGCAGAAGCAGGAACAGCAGCTGCAAAAAGTGCTGCAAAAACTGTAATTATAACCGAAAGAAGCTTTTTCATGACAGCAGCCCTCCTCCGATTAATCCGAACAGCGTGAAGCCAAAAACAAAGCAAAGTGCCATAAAAATCAGCTTGCCTACGGAAACAGGAATAATACCCGCAATCTTGCCTGTCTGTCCGTTGATTGCGAAGAAATATTTCTTGCCCGAGTACATATATGTCATAAACCATACAGGCAGCATAGTGTAGTGCCATTTTGTCTTTGTAATGCGCATACGGCTTCCCTTGCAGCTGACGGACGTATACCCCGTAACGCTTTGTCTGAGCACCTGCATTGCACCGTCAGTCATGCGCTCCTTGATGCGTACAATTGCTTCACTTTTGTCCACGTCATATTTATCGGCAAAGAAGCCGCTGAAATAGTTCATGGAGAAAGGCAGGAATTCGCTGTAGTCAAACGGTTCAACAGCGTCCATAAGCTTATCTTCAAGCTTCTTCGAGCCGTCAGCAGGAATACCTCTGTATTCCATCTTTGCCGCACGGCTTGCAGCATAGAGCTTTGTGTTGGTAATTCTGTAATCTCCCGAACGATAACTGTTCACCTTTTTTGCGTCATATTCTGCTGAAGCGTCAATCTCGCAGTCAGCAAGCCAGAACGGAACATACAAACCGACCATCTTTTCAAGCTGTCCCTGAGAGCTGAAGCTTTTTGGCAGAAACCATTTCTTCTTGCACCAGCTCTTGAAAGTGGTCTCAGCCATAGCTTTGTCAATCTTGAACGGAATTATAAGTTCAGGCTGAAGTGCACCGCTGACACGTCCCTTCAGAGTAACCGTGCCATGACAGTAGTGGCAGAAGGTTGCCGCAGTGTTTTCATCAGCAACAATCTCCGCACCGCAGCTTTCGCAAAGATACAGATTTGTATGATCGGCAAATTCTGTTGTATCGGGAGCAGGTGTCTCCTTGGAAAGGCTTACGCCTTCTTTGTTTGCCAGTTCAGCCTCTCTGCCGTTTGCTTCATTGATTTCTTCCTCGGTGAAATCTGAGTTGCAGAACTCACAGACAAAAAGCTGGCTTGCGGCGTTGAAAGCAATAGAAGCACCGCAGTTTGGGCATTTCAGCTGTAATAAGCTGTCCATAACATCACTCCTTTAATCAATATGGGTGAGATTATTTTTTCTTTTTCTTTGTAACAATACCTGCCACAGCCGCACCAACAAGAAGCACGCCTGCAACGATTACGATAATAAGGTAAGAGCCTGCTGAGGTGTTACCTGCAAGCATACTGATATTTTCAAGCATTTCAACAATTCCTTTCATAAAGCAATATACAACAATTATACCATTGTTGCGCAGAAATTTCAACAATTATTCAAAAATATTTTACCACATCAAATCAAGTCCACAAACGGATTTGCGAAATTTTGTTTATCTTACAAAAAGTAAAATAATAAAATCTTTTTGTAAAATATACTTGACAAACTGTAAACTATGTGATATTATAATCTCAACAACCACGGAGGTGATACAGTGGCTAAGAATTTAAAGCTTAAATCTGCAAGGGCGGCTATGGATATGTCTCAGCAGGCGCTTGCCGAGGCGGTGGGCGTGTCAAGGCAGACTATAAATGCCATTGAAAAGGGCAACTATAACCCCACACTGAACCTTTGCATTGATATATGCAAGGCGCTTGGGAAAACACTTGATGAGATTTTCTGGGGTAACGATTGATTTTATGGAAGAAAGGAAGATTTTTATGGAAGACAAAACAACTCTTGCAAGCGGAACAATTTTTGATGAGGCAGGCTATGATGAAATGCAGAAAGCCGAAAACCACGAAATCGGATTCCGACTTTTCAGAATAATGTTTTTCGTGGTGCTATTATTTGCAATGGTGTTTATTATAGTATGTTCAAATACTGAAAATCTGGCAGGTACAATAATTTCTCTTGTTTTACTTGCAACGTTATTTGGATTTTACCTGCTTTACGCTTATATGACCGCAAAAAGAGGAATAATGAATCCAAAATTCGCAAAAAGCTGGTCGGGAACGTGGGTAATAATTGTTTACGCTATAATAGCTTTTTTGTGGGTTGTACGTCTGATAGATGACCTCTGTTACGGAAAAGAGCTTTTTGATGTTTCTCCAAGCATAATGTGGATTATATTGACAGTTGAAGCTATGCTTATGTGCCTTTGTGCAAAGAAGAACAACAAGGTGCTGAAAAAACAGCTTGAAGATGACGAGGAGGAATAACAATGAGTAATTTATACAACACAGAAGAAACTGAAAACAATTCCGCTTCACTGATTGATGACTTTCAGCTTGACGAAATGCAGAAGGCTGAAAACTACAAAATCGGTTTTCAGATGTTCAAGGTGCTTTTTTATATAGTAATGTTTATCTCTTATGCGATGTTTATTATTTCATCGGGACGCAACACCGCAATGATGGTTTTAAGCTTTGTTCTCTATGCCTGCGGTTGGACGGTTTACATTATTTACGCCGCAAAGGCTTCGGCAAAGGGGGTTATGAACCCGACCTTTGTGCGGAACAACACAAAGGATTGGCAGGTATTCGCTTATGTGTGCTTTATGCTGCTGTCGGTAATTCTTGCGCTGTGTGATATTTATAATGTTTATCAGGCTGTGATATGGTCTTTTACAATGATTATGCTTATTACTGTTAATTGTTTTGTAAGACGGAATATGGCTGTGCTGAAAAAACAGCTTGAAGAGGACGGGGAATAACCGTCCTCTTTTCTCTTGACTTTGAAAATGAAACGTGCTACAATGTTAAAAAAACAGACACAATTTATGATTTTACATAGGAGGAATTTTTATGGCATTCTGTCAGTTCTGCGGAAAAGAAGTTGCCGAGGGTGAAGCCTGCGGATGTGCAAGCGAGCGTGAGGTTATGGAAAGCGAAAAGGTTGCCGAAGCCAAGACATCTGAAGCTGCCGAAAGCAAGCCTGTAAACTCAAAAGCGGTTATTATTGCTGCAGCGATTGCGGCAGCTGCAATTTTTATTACGCTTATTGTTCTGCTGATTGTTTCAATCGGCTCGGGCGGCTACAAGAAGCCTGTTGAACAGCTTGTCAAGGCTGTCAATAAAGGTAGCGGCGAAATTCTCGTTGAGGCAACATGCACCGATAAAATGCTCCGTTACTTTGACAAGGAAGAAGATATGGAGTACGAAGATGTCTGCGACGAATTCGACGATATGATTGATGACTTTGTTGATGAATTGGAGGACGAATACGGCGACAACATCAAGCTCTCCGTAAAGTTCGAGGACAAATACGAGCTTGATGAGGACGAAATCGAGGAAATCGAGGACCAGTACAAGAGAATGGGATACCGAACAAAAATCGACAAGGCTTATGAGCTGGAATGCACCTTCACAATTAAGGGCGAGGACGATGACGATGAGGACGACGCTGACATTATCGTAATCAAGGTCAAAGGCGAAGGCTGGAAGCTTTATGTAAATTCAGTCGATAATATAATGTAAAACCAGGGGCACGGCAGTGCCCCTTTTTCTATTGTGTACAAAAATTATGTATGTGTTAATGTTATTATTTTCACAAAAAATACTTGCTTTTTGGCAGTACATAAGTTATAATTGTATTGTATGAAAATTTCGGGGTAACCCCGTATTATTGAAAGGAATGTTAATTATGTCAAGACTCGTTTCTGCAAAGGATATGCTCAACAAGGCTCGTGAGGGCAAGTATGCTGTTGGTCAGTTCAACATCAACAACCTCGAATGGACAAAGGCTATTCTTCTTACAGCTCAGGAACTCAACTCTCCTGTAATCCTCGGTGTTTCCGAAGGTGCTGGTAAGTATATGTGCGGCTACAAGACTGTAGTTGGCATGGTAGAAGGTATGCTCGAAGAACTTAATATCACAGTTCCTGTTGCTCTCCACCTCGACCACGGTTCTTTTGAAGGCGCTAAGGCTTGCATCAACGCAGGCTTCTCCT
>JAFTWI010000032.1 GCA_017465345.1 Oscillospiraceae bacterium | reverse complement strand
ATACCGTCGCCGACTGTTACAACAGTACCAACGTCGGCAAGTTCAATCTTGGACTGATAATTCTTTATCTGTTCCTTGATTATGCCTGTAATTTCATCGGGGCGTAAATCCATTGGAATATCCATCCTTTCCTGAGAGCTGTACTATATAATAGTATACAGTATCGCCCCCGTAATTGGCAGATTAAGCAATAACGCCCTTAATCTGCTTCTGAATAGCATCAAGCTTAGCCTTTACCGAGCCGTCAAGCATTGTGTTGCCGTAGTTGAGCACGATACCGCCCATAATTGTAGGGTCAACACATTCGGTAAGAATAACCGATTTCTTGTAAACGGACTCCAGCTTAGCCTTAAGCTTTGTTCTGAGGTTTTCGCTGAGCGGAACACTTGTAGTAACCTTTACCTCAGCAATATTTTTCATCTCATACCAGCGGTTTTTGTAATCCTCCGCAATGGCGGGAACGGCTTGTGCACGTCCCTTTTCGGTGACAACGCAGAGAAGATTGTATGTTATCTGAGAAATCTTACCCTTGAAGGTTTTTTCAATAATTCCCAGCTTTTCACCAACCGTCACCGTCGGAACAGACAGAAGCTTTGCAAATCCTGGGTTGTCGTTAAAAACAGCCGCCAGAGTATCAAGCTCCGCCTTCACATCGTCCGCACAGTCCTGCTCACACGCAAGCTCAAAAACTGCTTCCGAGTATATTTTTTCAATTGTACCCGTCATTTTATAGTTTTTTCCTTTCCTATGTGCGGGTTAATTGCAGATTAGAGTCCGCAATTATTCACCGATTTCATCAATAAAGCTCTCGATAAGCTGTTCATGCGTCTTTTCGTCAATTTCCTTGGAAACGACCTGGGAAGCAATGGACAGAGCAATATCGGAGATTTCGTCCTTAATCTGATTAACGGCGCGTTTCTTCTCTTTCTCAATGTCGGCATTAGCCTTTTCAACGATGTTGCGAGCTTCTTCCTTAGCATCTGCAATAATCTCGTCGGAACGGCTCTGTGCCTTCTTTGTAGCATTCTTGACAATTTCAGCGGACTCTTCCTTAGCCGCAGCAAGCTTTTCTGTATATTCAGTTTCAAGCTGCTTAGCATTTTCGAAAGTCTTGTCAGCCTCCTCGTAAGTCTTTGCAACAGAATTGTTGCGTTCATCGAGGATAGCGTTTACCTTGTCAAAAAGGAATTTCTTGAATATGAGAAACAGAATGAGCGTATTCAGCAAAACGCCGATAATGGTAGTTAAGTCTATACCAAAAAATTCAAAAAAGCCCATTTTATAGAATTGCCTCCTGTTCCTGCAAATTTTTCGTAATCGTCAGATTAACCGAGGAACTTGAGGAATGGGTTAGCAAACAGGAGCATAAGGGCAACGAACAGACCATAGATACCTGTTGTTTCAGCAACAGCACAGCCGATAAACATTGTGGATGTAGCTGTACCCTTGATTTCAGGCTGTCTGCCGATAGTTTCGATAGCCTTGCCTACTGCGTAACCTTCACCGATACCAGGGCCGATACCTGCAATCATAGCAAGACCTGCGCCGATAGCCTGTCCAGCGAGGACAGTTGCCTGTGCATTCAATAAAGCTTCATTTTCCATTTGTTTGTACCTCCAAAATCATATTATAATAGTATAAAGGTTTTTTGCATTCTCGTCCGTTTTTGATGTATGCCATAGTAAGCATAATGAAAACGTATGACTGAATTACGCCCGAGAACAAGTCAAAATAAATTGACAGTACCGCAGGAATACCTACCTGTAAAAAGCTGAAATAATATGTGTCAGCATTGAACCCGATAAGATTGTAAATAGCACTGCTTGCCAAACCTAGGGCAGCATAAAGCATTGTGGTAATAATCATACCGCCTGCCATATTGCCGAACATACGAAGCGCCATTGATACAGGTGTAGCAATTTCACTCAGAATATTGAACGGTGTAAGGATTGCAGGTGATGCAAGTCCTTTAAGGTAGCCCTTGAAACCATTAGCGTCAATTTTATTGTAGGTAATCAGCACAAAGCTCATCACAGCCCAAGTCGCAGTAACATTGATATCGACAGTCATACTTCTGATACCCAACAACGAAACCAGCGCACCAATCAAGGCAAATACAAAAATCGTCGCAAGATAAGGCGAATACACTCTCATTCCTGCGCCCATATTCTCATCAACCAGATTGTTCATAAAATTGACCAGCATTTCAGCAATCGCCTGACGCTTTGTATCAGGAACTTTTTTAAGGTCCTTAGTCAGCCAGCGGCAGAAAAAGAAAGCTGCAACAATAATTATCCAGCCGATTACTACCGAAGCCGAAAGCTTGATACCGCCGAACAGTTCAATATAGGACGGACCCCGAACGTTAATATCCATACCGGCTTATCCTCCCTTCTTATTTAATGCTGCGTGCAGAGTATATGCAATTTTCGGGAACAGCTGAGGAAGCGCACACGCTATAAGATTAAGCGAATTGCATTTCATTCCCGCATAGAACAGTACGCCTGTAATTGCAAGTCTCAGCATATACGAGCCGAACATATACCCCTTTGCACTGCGCAAAGGACGTTCGACCGCCCTTTCGGAAGAAAGACCGAGAATAATAAAATTAACAAGCATAACCACCGTTCCTGCAAGAAGTCCCAGCGGAACCTCCCTGCACAAGCCATACACAGGCAGCGAAATAATGTAAATTACCGCATCAAGAACAAGTGCTCTCGGCAGAAGGAATTTCAGTTCCCTGCTAATCATTTCACTGAATATCCGCCTTGCCATCGAGCCAAATCCATCCTTTCCGCACAACTTACAACTATAATACTAAATATTATACCATTTATCTTCAATAATTTCAACTGTTTTTGTATTTCTTTACTAACTAATTATTAGAAAAAAATTTCTTGCAACTTTTTTTCAAAAAAGTATTGACAAATGATTTTTTATGTAGTATAATGATAAAGCTGTCGGACGAGAGACCGACAAAAAGACAAGAAAATCGGGGCGTAACTCAGTTTGGTAGAGTGCTTGGTTTGGGACCAAGATGCCGCAGGTTCAAGTCCTGTCGCCCCGACCACTTTCTTTTTAAGAAAATCACAAATTGTGAACAAAATGTAAAACCTCAAAAAGAGGGTTGACAAGTTCAAAACAATGTGATATAATAATTAAGTCGCTGAACAAGAGCGACAAACAGTTAAGCTGGTGTAGCTCAGTTGGTAGAGCTGCTGATTTGTAATCAGCAGGTCGGGGGTTCGAGTCCGTCCACCAGCTCCATTTTTTTGCTTAACTGCAAAACCTAATACGGAAGAGTTCCCGAGTGGCCAAAGGGGGCAGACTGTAAATCTGTTGCTTCGGCTTCGGTGGTTCGAATCCACCCTCTTCCACCAGAAACGCCCCTGTAATTTCTTACAGGGGCTTAT
>JAFTWI010000068.1 GCA_017465345.1 Oscillospiraceae bacterium | reverse complement strand
TCAAGAAGTGAAATTTTCATAAGCACCTCACATAAAAATGTTTGCGATATGATATGTAACACCCGAAAGGATAAGCGCAGAAATGATGTAATAGCCTGCAATTTTAAGGGTCCATTTTACAGAATGTGTTTCGGTGTGAGTTGAAGCAACCGCTACCATACAAGGCACGTTAAAAGTTACCGCAACGATAAGCGCAAGCCCCTCTGCCTTTGAAATTGCTGCCGCCATAATTTCGGTGATGTTTGCATCGGCACTTGTGATCTTTGTTGCCATGTGGATAAGAGAGCCGTCACCTGTGAAAAGCACACTGAAAATACCGAGTACGCCTTCCTTTGAAATTGCAGACGCAATAAACGCCATAAAGGACTGCCAGCTCAGACCGAATATTTTTGTAAAAGGCTCAATAGCCTCGCCGATTTTCTGGAGCAGCGAAACATCTCCCGATCCTGTTGAATATGATAAAATCCAGAACACTGTTGCAATTATGAATACTACCGTAAATGCCTTTTTGAAGGTATCCCACACATTGTTTAAAGCTGTGCGGAAAATATCCTTCCAGCGTGGTTTATGATATGGAGGAAGCTCCATGATAAGACCCGCACGGTTTTCTGCAGGACTTAATTTTCTGCCGAAAATTTTTGCTGTAACAAACATATGCAGGAACATCAGCGCCAAGATGAATAAAATTACAAGAACGCTTCCGTTTCCGAAAAATGCCGCCGCAAGAGTTGGTATTACCGTAAATGTTGCGGCGCAAGGAACTGCCCACGCAACGGCTATTGTAAGCAGCTTCTGTCCTCTGTTGTCAAGAACTCTTGCTCCCGAAACACCGCCCATTGTACAGCCGAAGCTCATCAATAAGGGCATTACAGATTTACCCTGTAAGCCAAGCTTGTTCATTACATTATCGAAAACGTAGGAGATACGAGCCATATAGCCCACCTGCTCAATAAGACCGAATACGATATTTACCGCAAAAACAAAGCCAACCATCGCTATTACCCAGCCTAAAGAGGTGCTGATAGTAGTATTAATAAAGCTTATCAGCCATTCGGGACCGCCAACTGCCGTAACTGTGTTTTCCACCAAAGAAAACATCAGAGGCATTATGACGTTAAAGCCCAATGCCATCAGCGGTCCTGCAAGCAGCATTGAGCCGCAGAGTGCCGCAATGATTATTCCGATAGCAACCCACTTGCCCTTTTTAGGGTGTATAGCATTACGGTCAAATTTTGTAAGCAGCTCAGATGTGGTCTTTGTTTTTATGACTGCTCCCTCAATAAGCTCAGCGATCCAGTCGAATTTGCAGTCGCTTGTTATAAGGCTGCCGTTCTTTGCTTTTTCAATAAAGGCATATGCGGATTTTTTATCAGCAAGCATATCGGCAACGACTTTGTCCCCGTCCATAAGCTTCGCCGCAAGCCATTCAGCAGAGTAATGCTCTTTGCCCTTTTCGGGAACAAGTGCAAGCGCCTCATTGTAAAGCTCGTTCTGCTTATACATTTCAAACAGGCTGTCTGTGTTAAGATATTTCGGACTTTTCAGCGCACTTTCAAAGGCCTTTTTCAGCTTGTCATATTCTTTAAGTTCAGGTGCAACCATACTTACAACAGGAATACCAAGCTTCTTTTCAAGTAACTTTACATCAATTTTTCTGCCCTTTTCCTCTGAAACGTCCGTCATGGTAAGTACAAGCATTGCAGGAGTGTTGATGCCCGCATAATCCGCAAGCATAAAAAGGCTTCGTTCAAGCTGTGATGAGTCGGCAAGAACGCATACAAGCTCTGCTTCTCCTGATGCAATATAATCACGGGTAACTACTTCCTCGTCAGAGTTTGCAGAAAGGCTGTATGAACCCGGAAGGTCTGCAATTGTGTATGTCGTACCATTAAAACTGAATGTACCCTCTTTTTTCTCTACCGTCTTGCCGGGCCAGTTGCCCACATGTTGACGTGAGCCGGTAAGGTTGTTGAATATCGTAGATTTACCTGAGTTAGGCTGTCCTAAAAGTGCAATTTTATGATTTGACATAATTATGACCACGCTTCTTTAGAAGCGTGTGTCCTCCTTTCAATTAAGATGTTTTACATTTTGCAAGCAAAATGTAAAACTCGGATCTGAAAATTTATTTTCAGATTACCTCCACTAAAATCTGTTCGCTTTCCGCTCTGTTAAGGGCAATCATTGTATCCCTGCTGTAAACAAGAATAGGGCTTGGCTTCACATTCTGAAGCATTTCCACAACACAGCCGATGTTGAGTCCTATTGCCGTAATTCGTGTGAGATAACGCTTGTCACCGTTTATGGCGGTGATTTTTGCTTTCTGACCATCAGAAAGCTCGGTAAGTTTTTTCATAACACTTCTCCTTTAGTTAATAATTTCAGTTAGCATTAACTAACCGTATATAACAGAAAAATTTCAAGGATATGTTTTTCCTTGAAATTTTCGTTTTCCTATTTAAGATTCAGCACAGCTCTCCATGCGCTGTCGTAAAAATCATAGATGAATTGAATACACTCCACAGCTTTTTCTCTCGTCATATCGTGACGGATTATTTCATTCAAG
>JAFTWI010000006.1 GCA_017465345.1 Oscillospiraceae bacterium | reverse complement strand
GGGTACTGTTCTCGTAACCCATTGAGGGAGACCCTTTTGAAAAAGGGTCCTCCCTCAAACTCCCACCCTAAAACTTCCAATGTATTTTTCCATATAGGGCTATAGCCCTATATGGAAAAATAGACTAAAAGTCTTTGGAAAGGGGTCTGGGGAAGAACCTTTCCTCAGAAAGGTTTTCCCCAGTAGGCTACAAGAATAGTATCTATAGACAAAAATTTTAAATATAAAGGAGTACAAAATGGGAATGCTCAAAGAAATGTTCGGCGAGGGCGACGAGAACTTTTCCGCACCCGAGGGCGAGTTTCTCGCGAAAGGAAAGTACGAAAGCAACGCTGACCAAATCCTTAAAGGGTATAAGGTTTTCCAGAAGAAATATGTGGTGAAATCTCTTATCCCTAAGCTGCTGCTTGCGGCTCTTGCAATTGCCTCATCAATAATGATGATTATATCCGACCCAGGAGCTAAGATGCCGATATTCTGCCTGATGATTGCGCTGAGCGTTACAGTATATTTCATCAGCCAGCCTATCACAAACAGCAAAAATCTCCGCAAGGGTCTTGACTCTATCAGCGGCACGGAGTACGAAGCTGAGTTTTACACCGACAAAATCAAAATCTCAACTGTGAATTTCCAGAGCGATATTGTCGAGGTTGAAAAGGCTGAGGAAGCAGCCGAAACTGCAGAGAAACAGCAGTCCGAACAGACTGAGGCTGACATTGCAATCTACGGCGAGAAGCCAGCCGAGGAAATTCCTGCGACAATCATTCATCTTGAACAGCCAATAGTTGACTTACTGGATAAAGATGATATGTTTATACTTGTAGTAAATAAATCCTACGTTTTCATTATCCCAAAATCCGCTTTCACAGAGGATGAAGTCCAGAAAATCCGTGAGAAGCTGTCAATCATCATGGGTATAAGATTTAAATTGTAATTCGGAATTAAAACAATTGCTAAAGCAATTGTTTCCGAGTTTTTTCGCAAAGAGAAAAAACATCGGAGTTTGTTAAGTTCATAAAATGTTCTATGTGGAACAAAACTGAACGCAAGCGTTCAGCTCCAAGTTTTATCCTTGCGGATAAAACTTTTAAAGGTTTCCATACCCTGAACTCAAATATAAAGGGAGTTGTTAAGTTTGTATAACGACGAAAACACAAAAATAATCAGCGTCGATATCGAAAATGAGATGAAGAAATCCTTCCTCGAATATTCGATGTCGGTTATCGTTGCAAGAGCTTTGCCTGACGTCCGTGACGGTCTGAAGCCTGTTCACAGACGTATCATTTATACTATGAACGACGCAGGCAACACCGCTGACAAGCCTTACCGTAAGTGTGCCTATACTGTCGGTGAAGTGCTCGGTAAGTACCACCCACACGGCGACTCATCTGTTTACGATGCAATGGTACGTCTTGCGCAGAATTTCTCGCTCCGTTACCCTCTCGTTGACGGTCACGGTAACTTCGGTTCTATGGACGGTGACCCACCTGCTGCTTACCGTTACACAGAAGCAAGAATGGCGAAAATCTCCGCTGAAATGCTTGCTGACATCAACAAGGACACTATTCCGTACACCTCCAACTATGACGATACACTGAAAGAACCTGAGGTACTCCCCTCCCGTTTCCCTAATATTCTGGTAAACGGTTCGGTTGGTATCGCTGTTGGTATGGCTACAAATATTCCTCCGCACAACCTCAACGAAGTTGTGGGTGCAATCAATGCTATGATTGCTAACGAGGATATCACCAATGAAGAACTTATGGAGCACGTCAAGGGTCCTGACTTCCCTACAGGCGGTATCATCATGGGTCGTGCAGGTATCCGTGCCGCTTATGCAACAGGTAAGGGCAAGCTGACTCTCCGTGCAAGAACAAATATTGAGGAAATCAAGGGCAGAACCTGCATTGTTGTTACAGAAATTCCTTATATGGTCAACAAGGCACGTCTTGTTGAAAGTATTGCCCAGCTTGCAAAGGAAAAGCGTGTTGACGGTATCCACTTTATCCGTGACGAGTCCGATAAGGAGCACGCTGTACGTATCGTTATTGAACTTAAAAAGGACGCTATCCCGCAGATTGTCCTCAACAAGCTTTTCACCTACACACAGTTGCAGGATACAGTCGGCGTAAACCTCCTCGCACTTGTAAGAGGAGAGCCTAAGGTGCTTTCGCTCCGTCAGATTATCCGTGAGTACATCGACTTTCAGGTTGACGTTATCCGCCGCCGTACTGAGTACGATTTAAAGAAGGCAAGAGAGCGTGCACACATCTTGGAAGGCTTGATGGTTGCGGTTGACAATATCGACGAGGTAGTAAAAATCTGCCGCAGCAGCCGTGATGCAGCTGAAATCAAGGCAAGACTTATCGAGCGTTTCGGAATTTCCGAAATTCAGGCGGACGCTATCGCTCAGATGCGACTTGTTCAGCTGTCAGGTCTGGAAAGAATGAAGCTTGAAGAAGAACTTGCTTCCCTCCACGCTAAGATTGAGGAGTTCGTTGCAATTCTCGCAAGCAAGGAAAAGATGATGGCTATCGTTTCCGAAGAGCTTGAAATAATCAGAAAGAAGTACGGTGACGAAAGAAGAACTTCCATCGAAACAATTTCGGGCGAGGTTGATATCGAAGACCTTATCCCTGAGGAAAACTGCGTTGTAACTTACACAAATATCGGCTACATCAAGCGTCAGCCTGTAAGTATGTACAAGACACAGAACCGCGGCGGCAAGGGTGTTTCGGGTATGAAACAGCGTGAGGAGGATTTCGTCGAGGAAATGTTCATCAGCTCCACTCACGATAACGTTCTGTTCATTACCAATAAGGGTATCATGTACAAGCTGAAATGCTTCGAAATTCCTGAGGGCTCAAAGCAGTCGAGAGGTCTTAACATTGTCAATATCCTGCCGCTTACAGAGGGCGAAAAGGTTGCGGCAATGATTAAAACCGAGGATTTCGACGAGGGCAAGTACCTCATTATGGTTACCAAGAACGGCAAAATCAAGCGTACTCCGTTGAGTGCATATAAGAACGTGCGTAAGAACGGTCTTATCGCAATCGGTCTTGACGAGGGCGACGAGATTGCAGGTGTACGTCTTACAAACGGCGATGCACAGGTTATCGTTGCAACAAGAATGGGTTACGCAATCCGTGTCGAGGAGCAGAAAATCCGTGCTATGTCCCGTTCTGCACACGGCGTAAGAATTATGAAGCTCCGTGATGAGGACTACATCGTTTCTATGGCACGTGTACGTGAGGGTGCAACAGTTCTCACTGTAACCGATAAGGGTAACGGACGCAGAGTTGACCTCGACTCCTACCGTATTCAGAACAGAGGCGGTAAGGGTATGCTGAACTATAAGGTTTCCGAGGAGAAGGGCTACGTCTGCGGAATCAAGGTTGTTGACGAAGAGGACGACATCATTATGATTTCCAACGACGGCGTAATTATCAGAATTCGTGCTGAGGATATCCGTGTTATGGGACGTTACGCAACAGGTGTACGTCTTATGAGAGTTCAGGACGACGTAAAGGTTGTTTCATTCACAAGAGCCGAGCGTGACGAGGAAGCTGAAACCGAAAAGGTTGAGGAGCCGTCCGCTGAGGAGCTTGAAGCAGATATGAAGGCTGCTGCCGAAGCTGAGGCAACAGAAGTAATCGTTGAGGAAGAAGCTCCCGATGATGACGAAGAATAAAAGCGCTGAACTGTAGAATTATAAGCGTAAAAAAGGGTACCGAGTTTGTGGCTCGGTACCCTTGATTTGTTGTGGGGACTCCCCTTTTGGTATGAAAAAAGCCTGCAATCTGCAGGCTTTTTCTTATCTTTTTTCGCATATTAATCTTATTGCTGTCTTGGTTTCTCCGTCGATATCAACGCTTGCAAATGCAGGATAGCAAATCATATCCACGCCGACAGGTGCAAGGTAGCCCCTTGCGATTGTTATGGATTTTATTGCCTGATTTACCGCGCCAGCGCCAACAGCCTGAACTTCTACCTCGCTGTTTTCGCGCATTACGCTTGCTATTGCTCCTGCAACAGAATTGGGAAAGGACCGTGCTGAAACTTTGAGAACTTCCATTCTAAGACCCCCATGTTATTGTGATATTACTGAGAAAAAAAATATCACATAAACTAATAAAATTATACTGCGATTGTTCTCTTTTTGCAATAGATTTTTCACAATTTTGTCACTTTACCTAATTATAAGACGTTCAATTGTGTTACATTTGCCATTCTTTGGGTCGAATTCAATTACAACACCGTTGATAAACGGCGGATTGTCGGACTCCACGAACTTTACAGGAGAATGAAAACGCTGTTTTTCGATAGCGATTTCGCTCTTTACGCCAAGCACCGAAAGCTCAGGTCCGCACATACCTGCATCGGTAATATATGCAGTATGGTCCGAAAGTATGCACTCGTCAGCGGTCTGGACGTGGGTATGGGTGCCGAAAACAGCAGTAACCTTACCTGCAAGGTACTGACCCATTGCTTTTTTCTCGCTGGTTGCCTCAGCGTGAAAATCCACGATTATATTTGGGGTAGGAATTTCACCGAGCAGGCGGTCGATTGTGGAAAACGGGTTGTCGAGAGCTTCCATATAAACCGTGCCCATAAGGTTTACGATTGCGACACGGAAACTGCCCATATCTATGACACAGTAGCCGCGACCAACATTGCCCTCTGGGAAGTTTGCGGGACGGATTAAAAATTCATTTTCCTCGAACATATCGAGGATTTCCTTTCTGCGGTAGCAGTGGTTACCCGTGGTTATAACGTCTGCACCGATTTCAAACAGATATTTTGCAGACTGTGGAGTGATTCCGTTGCCGTTGGCACTGTTTTCGCCGTTGATTACCACGAGGTCTGCGTCATAGAATTGTTTCAGGGAGCGCAGCTTTGAGCCGACGAACTTGCTGCCGATTTCTCCGACAACGTCGCCGAGGAAAAGTAGTTTCATGTGGGGACTCCTTTTTGGTTTGGTTTTTTGATTTGTTGTGTTGGGTTTGTTGTGTCAAAAACAGTCCACTGGACTGTTTTTGAGGGTAGTTTGCTTTTAATTGCAACAAAGGGGAGGCGGTCTTGTTCGCCTCCCCTCGAAATGCTGTCGCATTTCTCACCCCGTTCTCCGTTTTGGGAGCATTGGGGTGTTTCGACGTCTGCGGACGTCGACCAAAGGGCTCTGCCCTTTGGAAACCTGCCACCTTTGAAAAGGTGGACGAAACTTTTAATATTTGGGTTTATTCTTTGTCAGAATTGTCTTCGTCTGTGTTTGTATCCTCAGGTGCGTTTTCCTCGGAAACTTCTTCTGTTTCAATTTCGGGAAGTTCGTCTGTAACCTCTACAACTTCTTCGGAAGCAGCTTCTTCCGCTGTTGTTTCAGCTTCAGCTTCCTCAGAAGTTTTTTCTTCCTCGGATTTTCTCCAGTCAAGCTCACCCTTCATAAGCTTATCGAAGTCATCGCCGTTGATTTTTTCATTTTCAAGGAGATACTCTGCAAGCTCGTCAAGCTGGTGACGGTTTTCGGTAAGGATTTTCTCGCACTCCGCATAAGCGTTGTTTACGATTTCCTTTACCTCCTGGTCGATAAGAGCAGCTGTTGCTTCACTGTAGCTCTGTGTGTGGCCGTAATCTCTGCCGAGGAAAACCTCGTCGCTGCCGCCATATTTAACTGGACCGAGCTTTTCGGAGAAGCCGCAGCGTGTAATCATAGTTTTTGCAGTATTTGTTGCAGACTGGATATCGCCCGAAGCGCCCCATGTGATATCGTCAAAAACGATTGCCTCCGCAACACGTCCGCCCATTGCCCATACGATACGCTGGAAAAGCTGTGTCTTGGTCTTGAACTGGTCATCGGTTTCGGGGCGTGCCATAGTAAAGCCGCCTGCGTCGCCACGTGGGATAATTGTTACCATGTGAACCTTATCGGTTTTGTCAAGGTGATAAGCTGCAACAGCGTGACCTGCCTCGTGGTAGGCTGTGATGCGTCTGTCGCGCTCTGTAACAAGGTGAGATTTCTTTTCAGGGCCTGAAACAACCTTGATTGTAGCTTCCTCGATATCTGCCTCAGTGATAGCCTTTCGGTTGTGTCTTGCCGCAAGGAGGGCAGCTTCGTTCAGAAGGTTTTCAAGGTCAGCACCTGTAAACTGCTGGGTAGTTTTTGCGATAACGTTAAGGTCAACGTCGGGAGCGAGTGGCTTGTTCTTTGCGTGGACTCTGAGGATAGCCTCTCTGCCCTTTACGTCAGGGTAGCCTACAGTAATTTCTCTGTCGAAACGTCCCGGACGGAGAAGTGCAGGGTCGAGAATGTCACGGCGGTTTGTAGCAGCCATAACGATAATGCCTTCGTTGCCCTCAAAGCCGTCCATTTCAACAAGAAGCTGGTTAAGAGTCTGTTCACGTTCATCGTGGCCGCCGCCGAGACCAGCGCCTCTCTGACGTCCAACTGCGTCGATTTCGTCGATGAAAACGATAGACGGAGCGTTTTTCTTAGCTGTTTCAAAAAGGTCACGAACACGGGAAGCACCAACGCCGACGAACATTTCAACGAAGTCGGAGCCTGAAATTGAGAAGAACGGAACACCCGCCTCGCCTGCAACAGCCTTTGCGAGGAGAGTTTTACCTGTACCCGGAGGGCCCATCAGCAGGACGCCCTTAGGGATACGTGCACCCATTGCTGTATATTTCTTAGGATTTTTGAGGAAGTCAACAATTTCTTCAAGCTCAGCCTTTTCCTCGTCAGCACCTGCAACGTCGTCGAAGGTATGCTTTTTGTTGGAGGTGTTCTTGACATTTGCCTTGCCGAAATTGTTCATCTTTCCGCCGCCGCCTGCCTGTTTCATCATAAAGAAGAAGAAGAAAACCATCAGACCGATGATGAGAAGTGTCGGCAGGAGGTTATAGAGCCATGAGGTATCCTGAATTTTGTAATACTCCATCGCAAGCGGAGCATCGGGATGGAGCTTGTTGTATTCACGGCGGTAATTTTCCTCGCCTGTCTGAATTTCGTTCAGGAACACGCTTACGTTAGGAACAGTATATTCGATTGGCTTATCCTGCCCCTCAACAACCATTTCCAGCTCACCTGTACCAAGGTCGAAATTCATTTCGCTTACCTGATAGTTGTCAAAATACTGCATAATTTCGGAGTAGCTGTACTCCGCATCTGTCTTTGTTGACTGTTTAAGCAGAATAACCGCCAGAGAGATTGCGGAAATCATAATAATGGCATAAATCAGAATGCCCTTGCCGCTGCTTTTTTTGTTCACTGGTATCAATCCTTTCGTGTGTGTATTTTTTGTCAAAGATATTTAATCTCGATAACGAGGTAATTTTCTGTTTTATCGCAGGGTTTTACTCTGTCTGCAAGACCTGCGTGTTCAGCCCATACGATGCCGTTTTCATCTTCCAGCACCGCAGAAATTTTTCTTTTTTCGGGGGGCAGCTTTTCCTGTAGAATTTTCCTCAGTTCCTTTGTATGAACGGCTCCGACGGGTTTTAACCTGTCCTCACGGAGTCTGTTCCTTAAAACAATATCACCTTGTATTGTATCATAATCCGCATAGTAAATTGTGGAATTTTTATTAACATTATCATCTGCTAACTGATTTTCGTCCGTCTGTTCCGATATTATCACAATTCTGTCACAGCCGAAGCTGTACTCCCCGAATTCGCTGACAGCGACAGGCTCGGGAGCGGTTTCAGACTGCTCCGAATAAACACGGAGAACGCCATTTTCGAAGGCTGCAAAAAAGTTTTTTTCAAGCAATATCCTGCTTTTATGAAGCATAAGGGCTTCTTCGATTTCTTCAATTTTTTCGGTACATACTTTAAGGTTATGCGTTTTCAGCTGATTTATGATAACTCTTTTTCTGATTGCAGGGTGCAAAGTAAAAAGACTTTCTTTTTCACATTTTTCCGCCTCAGCTGTTAAAAAGTCCTCATCCTCGGCAAAGCTCTGAACCATTCTTGTCACGCAGGCAGGGAAAGAGCCGTGCACCGCTGACATTTCGGGGATAATGCGGTGGCGGATTTTGTTTCTTGCGTAATTGTCGGAAAGGTTGGTGCTGTCGGTAACAAAAGCCTGTCCCTTTTCGGTGAGAAACGCTTCAATTTCGTCACGGCTGCACTCAATCAGCGGACGGATAATTTTTCCTCTTACGGCAGGAATACCCGACAGACCGTGAAGTCCCGTGCCGCGAGCGAAGCGGAAAATAAGAGTTTCAGCGTTGTCGTTGAGGTTGTGCGCGGTAGCAATTCTGTCACAGTCAAGGCTGTCAAAAATTTTATAGCGGAGCTCACGTGCACCTGTTTCCACAGAAACTCCGAGGGAGTGTGAAAAAGCAGCAGCGTCCTCACGGAAAATCTGCAGAGGCACATCAAGTCTGCTACACAAATCACGGCAGAAATTCTCATCACGGTAGCTCTCATCACCACGGAGAAGATGGTTGACGTGAACAGCGGAGAGGGAGAAATCAAGCTCCGCAGAAAGCTCATAAAGCGCAAGAAGCAGGGCAACACTGTCCGCACCGCCCGAGAGAGCGACGCAAACGGAATCCCCTGCGAGAAGCATGTTATGCTTTTGGATTGTGAGCTTTACGGTTGAAATCATTTTAAAATTCCTTTATATAACTATATACAATATATTTTCTCCACAAACGAAAAAATCGGCAAAGGATAAGGGTCGAAAGGGAAAGGGGGTCAAAGGGGGGAAACCGCTAAGGGAAAAGGAAATGCCGATTTTTTGTCTGGATTTTATTTTTTCC
>JAFTWI010000031.1 GCA_017465345.1 Oscillospiraceae bacterium | reverse complement strand
TGTGTTAAGCGTGCCGCCAGCGTTCGTCCTGAGCCAGGATCAAACTCTTTAAAAAGTTTGTATGTTAAAACGGATTGCTCCGTTTTAATATCTTATCCTGTTAACTCATTTCTTCGTCAACTGACTGTGCTTTTTATACTCTTGCACTTGAGTTCTTCTTTTCCATTTCTGGAATTTCAGGGTTCTTTTCTTAGGTTTGTATTCGTTACTTCAACCATTGTTCAATTTTCAAAGTTCTCAAATTGTACGCTTTACGTACAACCCCAAGAATTACTTCGTAATTCTTTTGTTCCTCAGTTTTGCAACCAAAGTGCTTATCTATTATATCATAAGCTCTTTTACTTGTCAAGTACTTTTTTGAAATTATTTTAATTTCTTTTTCGTACCCGTTCGCTGTGGAACTTTTTTATTATATCACTTTCCTTTGAGTTTGTCAAGCACTTTTTTGATTTTTTTCAAAATCTTTTTTCACCCTGCTTGCCACTGTCCAAGTGTTAGCTTTCAGTTTGATTTTATTCAGTGCCTTAGTCCCTCACGAGACAGCTTTAATATCATACCACAAACAAAATCATTTGTCAAGCGTTTTTTGAAATTTTCTTCAAAAAATTTTCCGCAAAGCAAGGAAACCCTTTCCCTGCCTCACGGAAACGTTTATATATACACATCTCAGCAGCAAGCAAAGATGTGGTTACTCCACTAATATCCCCTTGCTGCGACAAATTATGACTATAAAATTATTCCTGCAAATTTATTTGAAGAATATTCATATCGGCAATAATGCAATAATAAACGCACCCGCAAGCCAACTCACCATATTTGCAGCTAATGCAAATAAAACGCCTTTTCCTTTGGAATGTTCTTTAGCCGCAAGCGGTATCACAATCATCTCTGCCGCAAAAACAAAGAACTCCACAAAAACATATCCCAGCAGCCAATAATTATCAAGCGGCGGTCCCCATTCCGATATGTAGTAATTGACATATCCCTGCGTAATCAGATTTATAACAAGAAATACAATCCAGCTTCTCTTTTTACGATACCCGAAAGTCCAGAAAATCACGCCTTCTATTATCAAAGTCAGTGTAACCCGCAGCACCACAAGAATCGGAGTCCGTATCTGCCTGTGGTCACCCTCGGTCAAGGTTTCGTTTTCAAAATCAAGAGTATACAGCAAATGATATCTGCCCGTATGTTCAATAACTTGCTCAAAACTTTTCTCTGCCGATTCTATCCTGATATTGCATAACGGCGAATCTGTATTCAAATGGTGTAGAAATATATCAAAATAACTTTCCCACGCAACATTTGATTTTAAAGTTTCAATTGAGTAATGCTCACCTTTATAATCATATTCGTAATAAATCACCGTATCACTCGGACAATTATCACAAACAATCGTATACATAGGCGGCTCAGCCGAATTTGCCGAAACACATATCGGCAATAGCAAAATAACACTTATCAAAGCAATTATTACCGCAGAAAATTTACGTCCCATAAAATTACCCCTTAACAAAACGGGGTACTACATACATAGTACCCCATAAAATCATCTTGTATCCTTACGGATTGGTTTTTGTGCTGTTTGAAGCAATTTCCTTCACGGAAGTTACCATACCTGCGAGGCTTTGGATTTCGGAAGGAATAATAATCTTTGTTGCCTTGCCGTCTGCAGCCTTTGCAAAAGCTTCGAGGCTCTTGAGTGCGATAACGTTGTCCTGTGGGTTGGAAGCATTCAGCTTTACAAGGCTTTCTGCAAGAGCATTCTGAACCAATGCGATAGACTCAGCTTCACCCTGTGCTTCAAGGATTTTCTGCTGTCTTACGGCGTCAGCACGCAAAATCATAGCTTCCTTTTCAGCTTCGGCACGGAGAATTTCAGCTTCCTTGTCAGCCTGTGCACGGAGAATCTGAGATTCCTTTTCACCCTCTGCTACGAGGACCTGAGACTTCTTTTCGCCCTCAGCCTGAAGAATTTTTTCACGGCGCTCACGTTCAGCCTTCATCTGCTTTTCCATGGAGTCCTGAATTTCTCTCGGAGGAATAATGTTTTTCAGCTCAACACGGTTAACCTTGATGCCCCAAGGGTCTGTAGCTTCGTCAAGGATAGATGTGATTTTAGCGTTGATAACGTCTCTTGAAGTAAGAGTTGAGTCGAGTTCAAGCTCACCGATGATATTACGGAGAGTTGTAGCTGTAAGGTTTTCGATAGCGGAAAGAGGTCTTTCAACGCCGTATGTGTAAAGCTTTGTATCAGTAATTCTGTAGAATACAACAGTATCAATCTGCATTGTTACGTTATCCTTTGTGATAACAGGCTGTGGCTTGAAGTCTGCAACCTGTTCCTTGATGGAAACCTTCTTGGCAACCTTGTCGATAAAAGGAACAACATAGTGAGGACCTGCTGTAAGTGAACGTGAATATGTTCCGAGTCTTTCGATAACGTACTCAGTAGCCTGAGGTACGAACTTGATACCCGAAATAAAGATGATTACCACAAGAATTAAAAGTCCGATAAGAATGTACTCCATAAAAACAACCCTTTCTCAAATAAATTTAATTTTCTTTGTCATTTTCAGCACGTGCCACAACAACCTTTGCGGAACGGATTTCCTTTACCACTACGATTTCATCTTCAGGAATATCCTCACCGTTTTCGGAAACAGCCGCCCAGTTTACACCGCTGAGTTTAACTCTGCCCTTGCCTGTTGCGTTGTCGATGGTTTCTGTTACAACAGCCGTCTTTCCGACTTCAAGTTCAGAGTTTGTCGGGATAAACTTGTTGGGGAACAGCTTTTTCAGCAGCGGACGTGTAAAAATCAACATAACTGCCGCAAGCACAACAAACACGATAAGCTGCACAAAAAGCGGAGCATTAAGCCCTGCCGCAATAAGAGCGCCCAGCGCACCTGCCGCAAACCATATTGCCACCAGCGCAAAGGTTGCACCCTCAACAATAAGCGCCGCAATGAGCACGATAGTCCATACTATTACCATACAAGCCTCCTTTTCTGCAAGGTCAATATAGTATATGTATTACCCTGCAATATTACTATACCACATTACCGTGTTAAATGCAAGTTAAAGTTTGGAAACAATGGTTACGGATTGTAATAAATTATAATTTAGAAGGGCATTGTGGAGACCCACTGGGGAAAACCTTTCTGAGGAAAGGTTCTTCCCCAGACCCCTTTCCAAAGACTTTTAGTCTAATTTTTCATATAGGGCTATAGCCCTATATGAAAAATTACATCGAAAGTTTTAGGGAGGGAGTTTGAGGGAGGACCCTTTTTCAAAAGGGTCCTCCCTCAATAGATTTCCATAATGTCCCGCTAAATTATAATTTGCCCGTATACAAAAAGAGACAGACCGAAGTCTGTCTCTCATAATCAAATTACAGGAATACATATTTCAGCACAAACAGCACTGCAAGAATATACATTACAGGAGAATTTTCCTTGCGCTTGCCGCAGATGAGATTGATTACCACATAAGAAATAACACCCATTGATATTCCCTCGGCAATACTGTAGAAGAGCGGCATTGCAATTATACAGATATATGCAGGGATTGCTGTTGTGTAGTTCTTGCCGTCAAGCTTCAGATTAACGATACCGCTGAACATAAGGAAGCCTACGATGATAAGTGCTGGAGCTGTTGCGAAAGACGGGATTGCTGTGAAAACAGGTGCGAAGAACATTGAAATGAGGAACAGGAGAGCTGTTGTCATTGATGTAAGACCTGTTCTGCCGCCTGCTGCAACGCCCGATGAGGACTCAACAAATGTTGTGGTTGTTGATGTACCGAGGATTGCACCGCCTGATGTTGCGATTGCGTCTGCAAGGAGTGCAGGTCTGATTCTTGGGAGCTTGCCGTCCTTGTCAAGCATATCAGCCTTTGCGCTTACGCCGATAAGTGTACCCAGCGTATCAAAAAGGTCAACAAATAAGAATGAGCAGATTACAACGATAAAATTGAAAATACCAACGCCGTTCATATCTACGTTGAAGCACTGACCAAATGTATCACCAAGTGCAGAAAAATCTGTCATACCAATAGCAGGGAACAATGAATAGTAGCCTGCTGCTGCATCAGGAACATAGATTCCAACGAGCTGACAAAGCATACCCAGAACCCATGTGCCGAGGATACCGAAAAGAATTGCACCCTTTAATCCCTTGATATACATTATAGCAGTAGCGAGTGTACCGATTACTGCGAGAAGTGCACTGATACCTGCTGTGCTGAAATTGTCAGTAAAGCTTATGATTGTAACGAGTGTAGAGGAATTATCTACTGTCAGACCGGCGTTCTGCAAACCGATGAAAGCAATAAACAGACCGATACCAACCGAAACAGCATTTTTCAGCTGCATAGGAATAGCGTTGAAAATCGCTTCACGGACATTAGTAAGTGAAAGAATAATAAAAATGATACCCTCAACGAAAACCGCCAGCAGCGCAACCTGCCATGAATAGCCCATTGCACCTACAACAGTATACGCCATATATGCATTAAGACCCATACCTGCGGAAAGTGCAAACGGATAATTTGCAAGCAGTGCCATAAGTGCTGTGCCGATAAAAGAAGCAATACAAGTCGCAAGCAGAACAGCTGTCGAATTCATACCTGCGTCGCCGAGAATGCTTGGGTTTACCGCAAGAATATACGCCATTGTCATAAATGTAGTCAGACCAGCCATAATCTCGGTTTTTGCATTGGTGTTGTTTTCCTTCAGCTTAAAAACCTTTTCAAACATAACTACGACCTCCTTATTCAACCGCACTGTACTCAGCTATGTACGGCAGGTTTCTGTACTTTTCAGCGCAGTCGAGGCCGTAGCCGATTACAAAATAATCAGGAATAGTAAACAGTGCCATATCAGCCTTGAAGTCAACGATACGTCTGTCAGGCTTGTCCAGCAGAGTAACAACTCTGAAAGAAATAGGATTTCTTGCCTTGAGCATTTTTGCCACGTCATTGAGCGTGCGGCCTGTGTCAATAATGTCCTCAACAATTACAACATGGTACTTGCTGATGTCCTGGTCAAGGTCCATAGTAATTTTTACAACACCTGTTGAAATAGTACCCTCGTAGTAGCTCTTTGCGCACATAAAACCAACTTCGCAAGGTACTGTGACCGCACGGCACAAATCCGCCATAAAAACAAAAGCGCCCTTCAGAATGCTCACCAGCAGAATAGGTCTGCCGTCATAAATGCTGTCGATATAAGCACCTGCCTTTTTTACAGCTTCATCAATTTGCTCCTTTGTAACAAGCACCTGTTTGATTTTATTGTTGTATTCTTTGATACTGTTCATAATCTCTCCCCCTAAAAAGACTTTTATACATTATACCACAACTCTTCGCAACTTTTCAATCTTTTTTAGTTCTGATTTTTAAAAACCGCAATTTTTACGCAAAAAAGAGAGACTCATAAGAGTCTCTCTTTAAGTATTACTAATTTAAATTAGTTCTTCTTGGAAGCAACTGCAGCAACACCAGCAAGTGCCATTACAACAGCCATAGCAGCTACAGGAGCGTTGCCTGTGCCAGCGGATTCTGT
>JAFTWI010000067.1 GCA_017465345.1 Oscillospiraceae bacterium | reverse complement strand
TGTGTCGTATCTTTAATAATTGTGTACCGTAAACAGCAACTCTGTTGCTGTTAGAGAGGCTCTCTCTTGCAGAGCCTCTCTCTTTTTTGGCTTACGCCAAAAAATTCACTCTCCATAGCGCTACTCTGGCAGCGCCTGCGGGCGCAAGAAACCAAACGCAAGCGTTTGGTTGGGTGTTTCGCTCGTTGCGACGAGCGACTTAGGGACTCTGTCCCTAAGTACCCTGCCAAAGGGTGCGCACACCCTTTGGAAACCCATTATCAAAATTAAATGCGTAGCATTTTACTTTTGCATTGCCGCTACCAGACTTCTGAGTCTGATTTTAGCTGCGCCGAGGTTATTGATTTCGTCGATTTTAAGCTGTGTATAGAGTTTGCCGCCGTCCTCGAGGATTGAACGCACCTCGTCTGTTGTGATAGCGTCGATACCGCAACCGAAGGATACAAGCTGTACAAGCTGCATATCAGGCTGTGTTGTAACGTACTTAGCGGCACGGTAGAGACGTGAGTGGTATGTCCACTGGTTAAGTACGGTAAGCTTCGGTGTATCAGCAAGATGAGCGACGCTGTCCTCTGTGATAACAGCAAGTCCAAGGCTTGTGATAAGCTTCTGGATACCGTGGTTGATTTCGGGGTCGATGTGGTAAGGACGTCCCGAAAGAACGATAATCGGCATACTTCTTGCTCTTGCCTTTTCGATGATTTCCTCGCCCTTCTTGATAACGTCCTTGCGGTAGCTTTCCATAGCTTCCATAGACTTCGCCCATACAGCCTTAGCCTGCGCCTTTGTTACGCCGTACTTTGCAAGTGACTTGCTCATTGCTTCTGCAAAGTGCTTTTCAAGGTTGATGTCGATATATGGGTGAAGGAAATTATCGTCGTTAAGTTCATTTGTATTAGCCTTCAACAACTCAGGGTAGTACGCAACAACAGGACAGTTATAGTGGTTGTCGCTCTGACCCTCGTCAATGTTGTAGCTTTCACATGGGTAGAAGATGAAGTCTGCGCCGCGCTCAAGCAGGCTGAGAATATGACCGTGAGCAAGCTTTGCAGGGTAGCAGACCGTATCGGACGGAATTGTGTGCTGACCCTTGTAGTAGATATCACGAGTACTTTCCTCGCTGATGATAACCTCAAAGCCAAGGTCTGTGAGTGCTCTGTGCCAGAAAGGAAGCTGTTCATAGAAGCCGAGGCAAAGTGGCAGACCAACCTTAGCCTTTGGATTTGCAGGCTTTTCGTTCACTACGCTGAGCAGACGGTTGTATTTATACTCATAAAGACAAAGCTTTTCACCTTCAAGCTTGATGCCTGCACCCTTTTCACAGCGGTTGCCGCTGATAAACTTGTGTCCGTCGGCAAAGGTAATAACAGTAAGACCACAGTGTGCGGTACAGCCGTTGCAGTTGATCTGCTTTGCGGAATATGTAAAGTTTTCAAGCTGTTCTGCGGGAATAAGCGTGGACTTTTCCTTGCGGTTTTCCATAGCGTAAAGTGCACAGCCGAATGCGCCCATAAGGCCTGCGATTGCAGGACGTACAACGTTTCTTCCAAGCTCAAGCTCAAAGGAACGGAGCACTGCATCATTAAGGAACGTACCGCCCTGAACAACGATATGCTTGCCGAGCTCGTCCGTGGACTTAGCACGGATTACCTTGTAAATTGCGTTCTTGATGATTGAAGCGGAAAGGCCTGCGGAAATATCCTCAACGGAAGCGCCGTCCTTCTGCGCCTGCTTAACGGAGCTGTTCATGAATACCGTACAGCGTGAGCCAAGGTCAACGGGACGCTCAGCGAAAAGACCAAGCTGAGAAAATTCAGCAATGTCATAGCCGAGAGCAAGTGCGAAAGTCTGGATAAATGAGCCGCAGCCTGAGGAACAAGCCTCGTTGAGCATAATGCTGTCGATAGCCTTATTCTTGATTTTGAAGCACTTGATATCCTGACCGCCGATGTCGATGATGAAGTCAACCTCAGGCTCGAAGAAGCTTGCTGCCTTGTAGTGGGCAACAGTTTCAACGATACCGTTGTCGATGCCGAGACCAGCCTTGATTAAATCCTCGCCGTAGCCTGTTACAGCGGAAGAAGCGATTGTAATTCTGTTGCCTGTCAGGCTGTAGATTTCTTTCAGCTTTGAAGAAATAATATCGAGAGGTCTGCCCATACTGGAGCAGTAGTGCTGATAAAGAAGCTCACCCTTTGGTGTGATGAGCACAAGCTTTGTAGTTGTTGAGCCTGCGTCGATGCCGAGGTAAGCCTCGCCCTCGTAGGTGTTGATATCAGCATATTTAAGGTCACAAGCCTTGTGACGTTCAACGAACTTGTTGTATTCTTCCTTTGAAGTGAACAGCGGCTCGCCTGTTACGATGTCATCGCCCGCCTTAGCGTTCTTCACTCTTTCGATAACCTCATCAATTGCCATAGGCTCACTGGACTCCTTAGCGTGGAGTGCACAGCCGTATGCCATAAAGCATGGTGCATTTTCAGGGAAGATTGCGTTCTCGTCGGAAAGCTTGAGGCTGCTTACGAAAGCCTTGCGGAGTCCCTTCTGGAATGAGAGAGGACCGCCGAGGAACAGCACCTTGCCCTTGATTTCACGACCTTGTGCAAGACCCGAAACCGTCTGGTCAACTACCGCCTGGAAGATTGAAGCGGCGATATCCTCACGCTTTGCACCCTGATTGAGCAGAGGCTGAATGTCGGATTTAGCAAAAACACCACAGCGTGAAGCGATAGGATAAAGCTTCTCCGCCTTCAGTGCCATATTGTCCATTTCGTCAGTTGTAATACCGAGAAGTGTTGCCATCTGGTCGATGAATGCACCTGTACCGCCTGCACAGGAGCCGTTCATACGCTGTTCAACGCCGCCTGTCAGGAAGATTATTTTAGCGTCCTCGCCGCCCAGCTCGATTACAACATCAGCGTCGGGGTAGCTGTGATTTACGGCAATAAACGCACCGAAAACCTCCTGCACGAATGGCAGACCTGCCGCGTTTGCAAGACCAAGACCTGCCGAGCCTGTAATGCTCAGACGAAACTCGCAGCCCGAATATTCATTTGCGATTTCCTCCAGCTGCTCCGCAACCGTTTCTCTTACCTTTGAGAAATGTCGCTGATAGCGTGAACGGATTATCTCGTTGTTATCGTCAAGTATAACCGTTTTAACTGTCGTTGAACCTACGTCGATACCCAGTGAATACACTTTACTCATTTTCATTATTCCTTCTATTCTAAGATTTACTTAATAATTCTAAGTGAAATATCGAATGCCTTGACAGAATGTGTCAGCGCACCTACAGAGAACAGGTCAACGCCTGTCTTTGCAATTTCAGCGGCATTGTCAAGAGTGATGTTGCCCGAAGCTTCAATTACGGGACGGAACTTCCCTGCCGTAACCTCGTCAACAATTTTCACACAGTCTGTCATCTGCGCAGGTGTCATATTGTCAAGCATAATAACGTCAGCCGCACAATTGAGTGCTTCTCTCAGTTCGTCCTGATTACGCACCTCAACCTCGATTTTCACCATATGACCAATCTTTGCACGGAGAGCCGCAACTGCGTTTGTAAGGCTTCCGTAAGCGTCGATGTGGTTGTCCTTCAGCATTGCGCCGTCGGAAAGATTGAAGCGATGGTTTTTGCCGCCGCCAACCGTTACAGCGTACTTTTCAAGGGAGCGGAGTCCCGGAAGTGTCTTTCTTGTTTCAGCAACGGAACAATTCGTGCCCTCACAGCAGGCAACGTACTTCGCTGTTTCGGAAGCGATGCCCGACATATGCTGAAGAATGTTGAGAGAAGTTCTCTCGCCCTTGAGAATGGACTTTGTTCTGCCGCTTACTGTGGCAATAACGTCGCCCTTGTTCACCTTGCCGCCGTCCTTGATTTTGATTTCGGTTTTAACATCGCTGTCGATAAGTGTGAAAACACGCAGAGCGATGTCAATTCC
>JAFTWI010000066.1 GCA_017465345.1 Oscillospiraceae bacterium | reverse complement strand
GGACTGTAATTACTTCTCCTCTGGAGTAGCCTACCGATGAAGGATTTTTGCCGTAAAGGTCATCGAATACAACCAGCGGAGCTTCAAATTCAGTGTTGTCCAGGTCCTTGACGTGGTCAAGAACAACAATAGCTGTCATAATCTTTGTCAGTGAAGCAGGGTACATCTTTTTGGTAGGGTTCTTCTCATACACGATTACGTCCTTGTCAAGATTGATAAGGACAGCCGCTTCGCTGGCAACGGTAAAGTTGGGAGTAAAGGTTACAGCCGCCGCAGTTAGCTGAGAAAAAATGCTTACTGTAAGAGCCGCCGCAAGGGTTACTGCTATTTTCTTCAGAAATTTCATATATGTTAATTATGCCCTGAACTTGTGAAATTATCAGGGACAAGCTCCTTTCACAAATTATACATCATTATTATAACAAATATTTTCACAAAAGGGAAGAGGTTTTATAAAATAATTTGTTGATTAAATTTGCTTTACCTTTCCGACAGAATATGCTATAATAAACTAAATATGATTTAAAAAGGACGGGACAGATTTTGATTTGTGTTACAGGTGATATGCACGGCGATTACAGCCGTTTTAATGATAAGAAAATAAAGAAACTGAAAAAGGGAGACTTTCTCATTGTTTGCGGTGATTTCGGTTTTGTATGGGACGGCTCCAAGCGTGAAAAGAGGATACTGAAAAAAATCGGTAAAAAGCGCTTCTACACGCTGTTTGTTGAGGGCTGCCACGAAAACTATAACCTGCTTGATGAGTACCCTGAGGAAGAATTCTGCGGCGGTAGGGTCAGCGTGATTTCGGGACGTCTTATGCGAATGAGACGTGGCAGCATGTTTGATTTGCAGGGTAACAAATTCTTTGCTTTCGGCGGAGGTCAGACAAAGGAAATTGATATCCGTCGTGAGTCAAAAACATGGTTTGAACAGGAGCTTCCAAGTGCTGCCGAATTGAAGCACAGTGTGAATGTGCTGAAAGAAAACGGCAACGAGGCTGACTACATTATCACTCACGAGCCGCCTGCAACAATGAAGGAATTTCTCGATTTCGAGGTGCGTCAGATAAGCCATATGCACACATTTTTTGATGCAATCAAAAACGAGGTAAAGTTCACAAAATGGTTTTTTGGTAAGGCTCACAAGAATAAGGTTATTCCTCCGAAATACCACTGCCTTTTCGATGAGGTAGTGCAGATTGAAAGCAAGCTTCCTAAGAAAAGAGGTAAGAAGTAAAAAAGTTGGGGTGACATAATGGAAAAGAAAACGTTAATCGCACGTATCTGTTCGGTAGTAATCAACCTGATTTTCGCAGTTACAGGCTTCTTTGGCACGCTTTTCAGTATGCTGTTTATGTCCCCGTATCCGCTGTTTAACTTTGGCGGTTATGATGAGCTGGATATCTACGCATCGGATTTTTTCATAGGTGTGGCTTTGCTTGTCGGGTCAATTGTTGTGCCTGCTGTTGCAAATCTGCTACTACACCGTTTCTGGTACAGCAAATGCAGTCTGTCAAAGAAGTGGATTTACATTCCTATGGCAATTATCACGGTTGGTCTGCTGGGATTTGCCGCCTATATCTTAATTGTTGACGGATATATCGACGGCTGGCTTGAGGCAACGTGGCATTGGTAAAATGTTGAGGTTACGTAATGGAAACAATTCTGAAAATCTGTATGGTTGCTGCTGCAGGCATTACTGCTTTGGCGGTTGCAATTCTGATTAAGTATTACAGCAAAAAATCAAGCCTGCAAGGAATTGAATATGACGAAAATGAAAATGCAGCTATGGCAAAAAAGTGGGCAGCGCTGATATGTACGGTTATTACGTTGCACATATGCGCTGTAGTTGCTTGTATAGGTGCACTTTTTGCTACACCTCATCACGAAGGCACAGATTGGGATATAGTGTACAGAAGCGAATTTGTTATTGGGATTGTGATATGGATAATCAATTTGTTCATACCTGCAATTTCTGAATTGAAGGTGTATTTTCATTGGCGCAAAAAAGCAAGAATTTCTCCGCTTTGGTATATCGTGCCAACAATTTTAATGACTGCAATTGTAATAATTCTGTGTCTGTTGGGCTGTGTTGAAAATATAGCTGATTGGCAGAATGCAGTATGGGAATAGCTTAAAAATAATTTACATAAAGGAGAGGTTTTTATGCCGCATATTTCAGTAAAAATGTTAAAAGGACGTACAGAGGAGCAGAAGAAGGCTGCCGCTGAAAAGCTTACAGCAGCACTCTGCGAGGCACTTGGTTGCGGTGACTCACACGTCACCGTAACTGTTGAGGACTTCACAGCTGAGGAATGGTAGGACGTTTTCGCTTCCGACATTTCTGGCAAGTCCGACAAGCTTTACAAGAAGCCGACTTACGACCCAAAGGATTTGCTGTAATAATTTGGTTGCCGTTCGGGCAACCACAGGACGTCCCGACAGAGTATGGAACGTGCTTTGATTACCCGAAATAATTTGAAAAGGAATTTACATATGGAATACATCAAACAGGGCAAGGATATCCTGCTGAAAACAGCAGATTTTGACCTTGACCAGACTCTCGACTGCGGACAGGCTTTCCGTTGGGAGAAAATCAGCGACAATACCTATCACGGTTTTGCACTGAACACTCCCCTGACCATTTCGAAGGAAAAGGACTACTTCAGACTTACTGATACAACCGAGGAAACATTTCTGAATGTGTGGGTGCCGTATTTGGATTTGAACACGGACTACACCGCTATAAAGGAACAGCTTTCACAGGAAGAAACACTTGCAAAAGCCTGCGAGTACGCGGGTGGAATACGTCTTCTCCGTCAGGACAGCTGGGAGGCACTTTGCTCGTTCATAATTTCTCAGAACAACAACATTCCCCGTATCAAGGGCATAATCGGACGGCTGTGCGAAATGTACGGCGGTTTCCCCAGCTTTGAGCAGATGAAGGGTGTTACCGTTGACGATTTGGCACCGCTTCGTTCGGGCTTCCGTGCAAAGTATATCGTTGACTGCGTGGACAAGCTGAACAACGGCGAAATACTGCTTGACGAGGTGAAACAGCTTTCCGTAGAGGACGCAAAAAAGGTGCTTATGACCATAAAGGGCGTTGGTCCGAAGGTTGCGGATTGCGCAATGCTTTACGGTATGTACAAGATTGAGTGCGTGCCCATGGACGTGTGGATGAAGCGTGTTATGGAGCGTTTCTATCCCGACGGCTTCCCTGATTTTGTGCAGCAGTATGCGGGGATTGCTCAGCAGTATTTGTTTCATTATATACGGACTAATGAGGAAGTTTAAATACAGTAGAAAGGATTTTTATTATGCGTGAAAGTATCTTAACAATTCCAATAAGCGAAATTCTTGAACCGAAAGAGGGCTGCCCCATATGCCGAATGAGGGATATGCTGGAGCAGAGAACTGTCGAGTACATAATGGGTGCGGCAATGATGGAGCCTGACGTGCGTATCGAAACAAACCGCGCGGGATTCTGCCACGTTCATTTCCAGCAGATGCTCAAGCAGAAGAATCGTCTTTCCCTTGCGCTTATGCTTCAGACTCACCTTGAGGAAGTTGACCGCCAGCTTTTCTCCCGCAAGAAGCTGTTTGAACCTAAAAATGCACGTAAGGCGAAGCTTTCTGAAATCAACGAAACCTGCTTTGTTTGTGAAAAGGTTGAGTGGGGTATGGAAAGACTTATGCGCACATTCTTCGAGATGTTCTCGCAGGCTGATTTCCGTCAACTTCTTTCTGAGCAGGAATTCATCTGCCTGCACCACTACGATTTGCTGTTGTCACTTGCTCCCGTGTATCTGCAGAAGGGCGAGCTTGACAGCTTCAACAAAATGGTGGGCGGACTTACCGAAAAGTATATCAATGTGCTTTATGAGGACGTGTCCCACTACTGCAGTATGTACGATTACCGCAACACAGGCAAGGACGCTGACTGGGGCAATTCCCGTGACAGCATCGAGCGTGCGATAAAGTTCCTTGTTTCAAGAAATTAAAAAAATAAAGTCTGTACGGTTTGAAATCGTACAGACTTTTGTTATTTTCTGAGATTGTTTTCCTTGTCAAAAAAAGCTTTTTCAAGGGCAGCATATTCTTCTGCGGTGCAGACCTCTCTGCACTTCTTTTGGTACATTTCAGAGCGTTTCAGCATATTGGCAATCTTTACGCAGGGAAATTCTCCGCACTGATTGCATTTCGCCACACCGTGTTCCTTTGTGCAGTCCACAAGCTGATATGTGCATTGCTTATGCGAGGAACAGCCCGTGCATTTTATTTCTTCATTGGAAACAACCCTGTCCCGCCAGCCAACCTTGTACCAAAGCTCAGCAACATGTTTCAGCTCATCATCGGTACGGGCATTGTATCGTGGGCAATATATGCAGTTGTCGCCGCAGAGGGTGATTTTATCAGACATTTGTATACCTCCGATAATTCCGAATTACGCATTCTGCATTCCGAATTAATTTCTGCTTGCCGCCTCAAGCTCAATGAAATGCTTTGCGGCACGTCCCGAACGTCCGCTTCTGCGTAAAGCATAGGCTTCGGCACGGGTCAGAAGGTCGGGTGTGCACTCAATGCCATACTCCGTCGCAAGCTGTTCAACAATTTTAAGGTAGGTGTCCTTATTCGGTTTAAGGAAAGCAACCTTCAAGCCAAAACGCTCGGAAAGGGAAACAAGCTCCTCACGGGTGTCACTTGCGTGCACATCATCACCGTCACGCCCCGAAAAGGTTTCCTTCACAAAGTGACGGCGGTTGCTGGTGCAGTAGATGGACATATTCGGCGTCTTTGCGGTAGCGCTGCCCTCCAGCACGGCTTTCAGCGCGCTGAAATTATCGTCATCGGCAGAGAATGAGATGTCGTCGATGAAAATGATGAACTTGAGCGGAGTTGACCCGATTTTTTCTATCACTGAGGGAAGCTCGCCAAACTGTGCCTTGGTAAGCTCGATAAGTCGAAGACCACTGTCACGGTACTCGTTGGCAATCGCCTTTACGGTAGAGGATTTTCCCGTGCCTGCGTCACCGTAAAGAAGTACATTAGGAGCAGGCTTGTCACGAAGAAGTGCGAGGGTATTCGTGATAACCTTGCCACGCTCCAGTTCGTAGCCCGAAAGCTGAGAAAGACGCTGTGGGTCGGGATTTTTCACAGGAACAAGCTTACCGTCCTTGAGGGTGAAGGTGTGGTATTTTGCAAAAATACCGAAGCCCTTAGTGTGGAGTGCACCTATTCGTTCACGGTAAATTTTCATAAAATCAGCTTCATGCGTGCGCCAGCCTGCAAATGGTTTATCAGTACTAACTGCTGCCCACGCTTCATCAGAAGTGAGACGTGACAGCTGCTGTAAAAAATCCAGTTCGTTTCGTACAGCTTCGTCAATGTGTGCGGGCACTTCCTTGTACTCTGCAATTCGCTTCATGTATGGATTTTCGTCTTCAGTGACAACATCAAGAAGAAAATCTGTCAATGAATCGCCATGGGAATAAAGCTTTCCAACAAAATCGCCGTAAGTGCAGGCAGTTGGATTTTTCAGAAATTCAAGCAGCTTTGCCACGGTTTCCTCAGCAAGTATGCCACGGAATACCGCCAGTGACTGCAATTTGTCAGCGTATGTTTTCAACATTGTATCAGCCTTTCGTTAGAGTTATGTAACCGCATGGGATTAAATTATCATTCATTAGCTTATTATAACACAAAAACGGGCACCGCACAATACGGTACCCGTTAATAGTTTAATCAGGCTCTTATCTGTTATTGATAAGTGGCTTATCTGTTATTGATAAGCGAGCTTATCTGTTGTTGATAAGCTTTGTGAGCTCAACAGGGTCAACAATCTTGCCGTCCTTGTAAACACGCATGTTACCGGAAGCGATCTCGTCGATGAGGATAACTTCATCGTTGTTGTAACCGAATTCGAACTTGATATCCCAAAGGTCAAGACCGATTGTCTTGAGGTCGTCAGCAACAATCTTTGTAATCTTGAGAGTCTGTTCCTTCATGCTTTCAAACATAGCCTTGTTCATAACACCGAGAACTTCAAGACCTTCGCTTGTTACGAGTGGGTCACCCTTAGCGTCATTCTTGAATGTGCACTCAACGTAACCGCCGTCGATTACAGTGCCGTCTTCCATATATTCGCCGTATCTTCTGATGAAGCTGCCTGTAGCAACAAGGCGGCAGATAACTTCAAGACCGTGACCGAAAACAGTTGCATGACGAACTTCCATTGTAGCGTTGTCGATATCAGCGCTTACATAGTGAGTCTTGATGCCAGCGTTCTTGAGCATTTCAAAATAGTAAACGGAAGTCTGGAG
>JAFTWI010000065.1 GCA_017465345.1 Oscillospiraceae bacterium | reverse complement strand
GGATTCCTGACCCATAGCGGAGCACATTACAATCTTAGCGGAAGGATCGGCAGCCTTGATATCTCTGAGAGCCTCGATACCTGTCTTGTTAGGCATTGTGATATCCATGATTACGAGGTCAGGCTTTTCTGTTGCATATGTATTACAAGCGATTTCGCCGTCAGCAGCCTCGAGTATATTTGTGTAGCCATTCTTTGTGAGAGCATCCTTGATCATCATTCTCATGAAAGCAGCATCGTCAACGAGCATAATCTTCTTATCCATAATAAAACTCCGTTTCTCCGCCGCAGGAATAATATTTTTTGTTTTACTTCGGAAACGTCGGGCGGAGCCGTTTCCTGCTTATTGCTTTCCGAAGCCGTTCACTATGCTTCGGTTGTTTACTTGCTTATTCCTTGCCACTAAGGGAATCAAGGAATTTGGACTTGATAATTTCTGTAATTCTTACCGCAAAGTTATCGTCGATTACAACAACGTCGCCCTTTGCAATAAGGTTTCCGTTTACGATAATATCAACAGGAGCACCTGCCTGACGCTCAAGTTCGATAATCGTACCCTGTGTAAACTCCAGAATATCCTTGACCTTCTTAACTGCCGAACCGATTTCAACTGTTACGTTAAGCGGAACGTTCATCAGCAGCTTGAGGTTGTCGTTCTGCTCCTGTGAAAGAGAAGAATTCTGATATGTAGCAAAGCTCTGAAGCTGTACAGGCTGAATATTTACCGCAGGCTGCTGCATCATCTGAGGCTGCATCATCGGCATCTGCGGCGGCATACCCTGAGGGTACATTCCCTGAGGATACATTCCATACATTGCTGCCATATTCGGGTCTGCCATCGGAGGCTGACCGTAAGGCATCTGAGGCATACCCTGAGGCGCAGGCTGTGGAGTAGCTACTGTCTGAACACCTACATCCATTGCTCCTGTTACAGGTGTTGCTGTGCCACCACTGAGGAGCTTTTCGATTTCTTCCTGAGAGAGTGTACCTCCGCCGGAAGAAGGAGCAGGCTCCGGTGCGGGTGCCGGCTCAGGCTCGTCAATACTGTCCATAATATTATTGTAACCTGCCATCATCTTGTCAGCCATATCCTTGGCAAGGTCAATTGTAAGAACGGAAATAAATTCCGAATTGATTACGCCGTCGATTGTGAGATCAAATTTTACGGTGCAAACATGTTCCTGCCCTGTAATATCATACATCTCATTTTTCATATTCGCAGCGGCATCGCCCTCCTGAACGATAGCCTCAGGTGTTGAAATATCAACCGTTGTTTCGATGATTTCGGAGAGTGCTGTTGCGGAAGCACCCATCATCTGGTTCATAACCTCGCACACCGCTGAAATATTCATCTCATCGAACTGGAAATCATCTGTAACCTCCAGCGGCAGACCCATCAGCTGGTTAAGAATAAGCTGAACGTCGTTCTGCTTCAGCACGAGCACATTCTGACCCGAAACACCCTGCGTATATTTAATTCTGACCATAATCGAAGGTTCAAGTTCAGGGAAGGACAGTTCCTCGGACTTAACAATGCTAACCTGAGGGGTTGTAATCCAGACCTTAGCGGACAGCATATTGGAAACCGCTGTGGCCGCAGACCCCATGGTTATATTCATTATCTCGCCGATGGCGTCCATCTCTATATCGCCGAAACCTTCGAGAATAAGCTTCTCATCGCTCATTAAAGTAACCTTCCTTTCCGTATGCGGACTGCATCACCATAGCTGTAACTACAGCTTCCGCACGGTTATTTTCCCAAATCCTTATATATGTTATCAATTTTAACAGCTTTCTTCTTGTTCTTGATACCAAGCTTACCGTCAAACCAGAGGTTGTTTCCGATTTTTACGGTAACGTTGCTGTCTATTGGCATATTCAAAGGAATTATATCACCGACCTGCATAGTGAGCACATCATACAGGTCAAGCTTTGTTTCGCACAAAACTGTGTCGATTCTGAGCTCGGAGTCTTTAATGGCTTCAAGCAGAGAAATTCTTCTTTCCTTTTCTCTCTTCGGGTCAAGCTTCTTGGTTGTTCTTGACCATCTGTCACCGAATTTTGTCATAATTGATTCAAGGTTCATAGCAGGGATACAGAACGTCATAGTGTTCTTAACGTCCTTGATTTCCATTTCAAGAACAACGAGGATTACAACCTCGTCAGGCGAAATGGACTGCATAACTCTTGCATTCGTTTCGATTGTTGTAATCGAAGGATTAATGTCTATATATGTACCCCATGGGTCTTTCAGCAGCCCTGCCATCTTGTTCAGAACGTTTGAGAAAAGTCCGATTTCAATTTCGGAGAAATCTCTGTTCTGCTCAGTGTAAATACCGCTGCCGCCCATAAGACGGTCCATCATTGAAAAAGCAATTGGGTTTGAAACCTGCATAATACAGTTTGTTTCAAGCACATCGTCATCGGTTATACCCATATTAACCATTGACATCATAACATAGTCAGGCAACGCATTGTTGAACTCGTAGTAGAGCTGTTCCTCTATCTGGAGCACCTCAACCTTACAAAAGACTCTCATAAGTCCTGTCAGGTAGGAGGAAAGAACACGGGAATAGTTTTCAAAGATACCGTCGATAACCTTCAGCTGTTCTTTTGTGAACTTCTTCGGCATCTTGAAGTCGTAAGTCTTTACCTTCTGTTCCTTGGACTGTTCCTCTATTTCCTCAAAGGCCTTTGAGCCTTCGGCAGAAAAGCTGTTCAGCAGTGCGTCAATCTGGCTTTGTGACAGTACGTCAGCCATTTTTCAGCAACCTTCCTTTCCGGAATGACTTTTCCGGTTTATTAATCCGCCCTTGTATTGGCGAGCACGTCTTCCTTGGAAACGTAAACCTTGTCGGGGTCTGTTCTTCCTGCATCAACCTCGGGAACATCTTCCGCAGCGGCATCCGTTTCGGGAACCGTACCATCAGGGTCGGAATACTGAACAAAGTTTGTGCCGTATTCCATCTGTAACAGTTCCTGAACAACCTCGGGGTCTGTAAAGTCAACATCGTTTCTGATAAATACTATTTCAACTCGTCTGTTCTGACGTCTGCCCTCTTCAGTGTCGTTCGTATCAACAGGACGATATTTGCCGTAGCCTGCCGAAGAGAACTTCTCAGGGTCGCACGCATCAAGACTGAGCATATAGTTGATAACTGAATTTGCACGTCCTGCCGACAGGCTCCACTCATTCACATCGGAATTTGCAGCACCTGCGGTATGACCGCTTACCTTGATTGCATAAATTCTTTCATTTACGCTTCTGATACCGTCGGAGATGATATCAAGAATATATTTACCCTCGTCAAGCAGAACATCACTGTCGCCTGCGAAGAAAACATTGTCTCTGAAACGCATATAAACGCCTGTATTGGACATTTCAACACTGACGCTTTCCTGAAGCTCGTTTGTTGTAATAACTTCCTGAAGATACAAATAGAAATCTTCAAAATCAACTATTTCTTCAAATTCCTCAACCTCGGGAACAGTATTGTCATAAATAGCAGTAGGGTCGTTCTCAGGATCAGGGTCACGTGTAACCTGTACGGTTTCATCTACCATCTCAACCTTTGAAAGCGCTGTAGCAATGTATTGCCACTTGCTTGAGTCCATAGAGGACATTGAATAAAGCAGGACAAAGAATGTAAGAACCAGCGTAATCATATCGCCATACGTGTCCATCCAGCTGCCGCCTTCTTCTTCCTGTGCGGGTCTTCTTTTAGCCAAAGCCTGTTCCCCCTTTCTCATCTGAGTATAATTTTTGATTATATTATTATATCATACTTTTGAACAAATTTAAAGCGTATTTCTGAAAATTTTTCACCTTTTCGGCACGGAATTTTCCGTCATATTTTAGGCACTTTGCACATTTATACTCCAAATGTTTACTGCAGGTTTATTCACCCTCACTTGCGCCAGCTGTCTTCTTAGGCTTATGTGAACCAGGAAGCATCATGCGGAGTTTTTCTTCAACGTAACGTGGGTTAGCACCTGAAATGATAGCAAGTGTACCTTCCTCGATAATCTGGAGACAGAGGACCTCCTGATTGTGGTTATATTTACAAAGGTTACCGATAGGAGTAAAGATAAGGTGAGCAAGAATACAACCGTAGAAAGTTGTAACCAGCGCTGTGGACATACCTTGACCCAGAGTTGCTGCGGAGTTCGGGTCACTCGGGTCAAGACCTGCAAGCATATTGATAAGACCTACAAGTGTACCAATCATACCGAGGGCAGGAGCAACACCTGAAGCCTTTGCCCAAAGAGCGTAGTTGTTTTCGTGACGCTCACAGATAAAGTTGATGGAGTCGTCAAGCATACTCTGAACCTTATCAGAGTCATTAGCGTCAACGATAAGCATAAGGGCAGCTTTCATAAATGGGTCAGGGCAAGCATTTGCAGACTCTTCAAGAGCAAGGATACCCTTCATACGTGCAGTTTTACAATAATCCACCATTTCGTTTATGTACTTATCAGGGTCGTACTTTTTG